>JACRBC010000119.1 GCA_016213245.1 Candidatus Solibacter usitatus
CCGCATCACAGGATGTACCGGCTCAGGTCCTGGTCCTTCACGATGTCCGCCAGTTGCTTCCGGACATACACGGCGTCCACGCTGATCTTCTTCTTCTTCAGGTCGGGCCCTTCGAAGCTGATCTCCTCCAGCACCCTTTCCAGGATCGTGTGGAGCCGCCGCGCGCCAATATTCTCACTGCTCTCGTTCACTTGCGTGGCAAACTTCGCCACTTCCCCGATAGAGTCCTCAGTGAAGCTCAACTGCACCCCCTCGGTCTCCATCAAGGCCGTGTATTGCTTGATCAAAGCGTTCTTGGGCTCGGTGAGGATGCGTACGAAATCCCCTTCGGTCAGCGACTTCAACTCCACCCGGATCGGAAACCTTCCCTGCAGTTCCGGGATCATGTCCGATGGCTTGGAGACGTGAAACGCACCGGCCGCAATGAACAGGATGTGGTCCGTGCGCACGAAACCGTGCCGCGTGTTCACCGTTGTCCCTTCCACGATCGGCAGGATGTCGCGCTGCACCCCCTCGCGGCTCACGTCGGGTCCCTGCCCGCCCTCGCGCCCCGCGATCTTGTCCACCTCGTCCAGGAACAGGATGCCGTTGCGCTCCACCCTTTCGATGGCCACGCGCGTCACCATGTCCATGTCGATCAGCTTGTTCTCTTCCTCCTGAATCAGGTAGTCGTACGCCTCCGCCACCCTCATCTTGCGCTTCGTCGTCCGTCCGCCGAACAACTGCGGGATCAGCTCCCGCAAGTTCATGTCCATCTCTTCGTTGCCCGTGTTGGTGAGCACTTCAAACGACGGCCCCCGGTCCCGCACGTCGATCTCCACCACCCTGTCGTCCAGCCGGCCGGCCCGCAGCTTCTCGCGCAGCTTCTCTCGCGACGCAGCCGCCGTGTCGCTCGGCTCCGGCGGGCCCGGCAGCAGAATGTCCAGCAGCCTCTCCTCGGCCTGCTCCTCGGCGCGGTCGGCCACCTCGTCCAGCCTCTCCTCCCGCACCATGTCGATGGAGACCTCCACCAGGTCGCGAATCATCGACTCCACGTCCCGTCCCACGTAGCCCACCTCTGTGAACTTGCTCGCCTCCACCTTCAGGAACGGCGAATTCGACAACTTCGCCAGCCGCCGCGCCAGCTCCGTCTTGCCCACGCCCGTCGGGCCGATCATGAGGATGTTCTTTGGCATCACCTCCTCGGCCATCTCCGGGTCCAGTTTCTGCCTGCGGATGCGGTTGCGCAGCGCGATGGCGATCGACTTCTTCGCATCGGCCTGCCCGATGACGTACTTGTCCAGCTCCGTCACAATCTGTCGCGGCGTCAGCTCGTCCAGTAGCGGTTCGTCGCGATTGGCGTCGCCGGGGAGGTAGATCACCATCGTCAGCCCAACTCCTGGTAGGAAATGTTGCGGTTGGTGTAGATGCAGGTGTCGGCCGCGATCGCCATCGCCTTCTCGGCGATCTCCCGCGCCCCCAGCTTGGTGTTCTCCAGCAACGCCAGCGCCGCTGCCTGCGCCACGCCGCCCCCCGAGCCGATGGAGGCGCAGTCGCCGTCCGGTTCAATCACGTCTCCGTTGCCGCTCAGGATGAAGATGTCGGTCTCGTCGGCCACCAGCAGCAGCGCCTCCAGGTGCCGTAGCGCCCGGTCCGTCCGCCACTCCTTGGCCAGCTCCACCGAACTGCGCGCCAGGTTGCCCCCGTACTGCTCCAGCTTCGACTCGAAGCGCGCAAAAAGCGAAAATGCGTCCGCCGTCGACCCGGCGAAGCCCGCGATGATCTTGTCCTTGTGCAGCCGCCGCAGCTTGTTGGCCGTCGCCTTCAGCACCTCGCTCCCCAGCGTCACCTGACCGTCCCCGGCCATCACTACCTTGCCGCCGCGGCGTACCGCCAAAATAGTTGTGCCGTGGATGGTTTGTTTCATCGGCTTGCAGACACCAGTGTAGCGCGCCGTTTCGTACTACCCTGGGGCCATGGCTATCGGCTTTATCGGTACCGGCCGCATGGGAGCCATGCTCGTCCGCGCCCTCCTCGGCGCAGACCGACCCGTCGATGAGGACGTGTGGGCCAGCAACCGCTCCCCCGAAAAACTCTCCGAACTTGCCACCATTCACCACCGCCTCCACGCCGGCTCCAACGAGGAACTCGCCCGGCGCTGCCGCACGCTCTTCCTCTGCGTCCGCCCTCTCGATACCGCCGGCGTGCTGGCACAGTTGGCGCCCCTGCTCACCCCGGACCACCTCCTGGTCACCATCTCCAACGTCGTCGAACTCAATCAGCTCGCCGCCGCCGTCCCCTGCCGCACCGCCAAGGTGATCCCTTCCATAGGCCAGTACATCCGCCGCGGCGTCACCCTGCTGATCCCCGGTCCTCGCTCCACGCCAGCCGACCTCGCCTTCCTCCGCGACCTCCTGGGCCGCGTCAGCCGCATCTACGAAATCGACGAGTCCCACGCCCGCGCCGCCACCGATGTCGTCAGTTGCGGCCCCGCCTTTCTCGCCCGGTTTTGCCAAGCCTGGGCCGAAGCCGCCCACCGCATGCAGCCCGGCATCCCCATCGCCGATTTCGAATTCCTCGTCTGGGAAACGGTCCGCGCCGCCTCCGAACTGCCCCGCGCCGGCATCGCCGGCAAGGAACTGCTCGAAGAGGTCTCCACCCCGGGCGGCATGACCTACGAAGGCCTCCAAGCCATGGACGCCGTGCTGCCCGCCATGTGGAATGAGGTCATGCGGCGTACCACCGAGCGCGAGCGGGAGTTGAAAGCCGCCGTCAGCCTTTCGACGGACGCACGTGCCGGCGCCACTGCTCCTGGAACTTCCTGAACGCCGCCGGCGGCCGCTTGCCCGTGTAGATTCGAATCACCTCGACGGCGAACCACAGGAAGTAAATGTAGGTGACGGCTTCGTGGCTGTGCCCAGCGATCTCCCCCAGCAGGCTCCCGTCTGGCCGTACCGGGGACAGCAGAAACTGGCCGAACCACAACCCGAACAGCGCCGTCGCTTCCCACCACACCAGCTCCATGTTCACCAGGAAGATCATGCCCACCAGCGACTGCCCGATCGTCATCAGGATCTCCATCTCCTGCTGCCCGTCGAAGACGATCGCCGACGGCGCCCTCCGGCTCATGCTGAACACCACCGGCAGCATCGCCGCCAGCAGCGTCCACTGGTTGATGTTCGAGCTGACCATGTTCATCAACGCCATCGGCGCCCGGTCGATGGTGCGCGCCCAATAGAACGCCGAAACCTTCTCCGGAAACTCGCTCACAAACGGCGCTACCCACTGGATGAACACGAAACTCGACACCCCGACCAGGGTGCTGATGGCAAACAGGCTGCCCAGAAAAGGTTCGGCGGCGTAGTAGATCAGCCCCCCGCCGGCCGCAAACAGCGCCACGATCCAAAACGTGCGCCAACCCGGCCGGGCCTTCACTATGGCTCGCGGAATACGATCCAACTCCTCGATTCCCTCGTGCTCCTGCGCCGGCATCTTGGAGAGAACCAGCAGGTAGGCCGCATAGATGCCCACCAGCACGGCGGCGTCCAACAGGTCCAGGCTGCCCTTCGCCCACACCACCAGCATGTAGAGCAGCGGGACCAGCAGCCCGATCACCTCCACTGAGTGCTCGTCCGCCAGCTTGATGCGGCCCAGCGGCTTGCCGTTCTTGCGGCGGTAGAAAAACGCCGCCGTGGCGTAGATCATCGGCCAGCCCAGGCCCGTCAGCAGCCGCAGCGCGCCCGTCAGGTTCGCCACCAGGTACGGCGTCTGCTGCTTCCACGCCAGCACCGCCTCCACCGCGAATTCCGGCAGCGTCTGCAGCCACGCCAGGATGGCCAGGGCGAATCCCTGCGCGATAAAATACTGCGCCGACTCCGCCGCCCAGGCGATCAGCATCGCCGCCAGCAGGATCGCCGGCGTCGCCCACAGCGCCGTCTCCGGACCCACGGCGGCGATCTCAACCGCTGCCAGCAGGGCGAATGCCGCGGCCGGGTACATCCCCCGGCGGCCGCTATTCAAACTTCACCTCGCTGTCAGTGCGCTGGATCATGGAGTGTTTCTGGAAATGAGGTTCTGCTTCAGGATAATCGATTCGCCGGTGCGCCCCGCGGCTCTCGCGCCGCGCCAGCGCGCATCGCGCCACCAGTTCCACCACCGCCGCGGTGTTCGCCAGTTCCACCAACTCCCGGTCCACTCTTCCGGCGCTCTGACGTTGCATACCCCTCAGGATGCGCACCGCCGACTCCAGTTCGTCCCCGCTCCGCAGGATGCCGCAGTGCTTCGAGGCCAGGCTGCGGAGGTACGCCGCCGTGCTGTCCGGCACTTCAAGCTGGGGCAACTCCGCGCACCTGCGTACCGCCGTCTCCGCGGCGCCCATGACTCGCCCGGCGCGAGCGCCGAATACTACCGCCTCCAGCAACGAATTCGATGCCAGCCGGTTCGCCCCGTGCGCGCCTGTCGATGCCACCTCTCCCGCCGCCCACAACCCCTCCACCGTCGTCCGCCCGTTCAGGTCCGTCCACACGCCCCCCATCGCGTAGTGCGCCGCCGGACACACCGGCGCCGCCTGCCGGTCCAGGTCGATCCCCAGCCGCAGGCAGGTCGCATGGATGCGCGGGAACCGCTTCTTCACGAACTCCGGCCCGCGCCCGGAAAGGTCCAGGTGCACGTGCTCCGATCCTTCCCGCCTCATCTCTTCCACAATCGACCGCGATACCACGTCTCGCGGCGCCAGCTCCGCCAGCCGGTGCCGCCCCTGCATGAACCTCTCCCCTTTCGCATTCAGCAGGTGCGCGCCCTCGCCCCTCAGCGCTTCGGAAAGCAGGAACCGCGGCGCGCCTGCCACGTGCAGCGCCGTGGGGTGGAATTGGACGAACTCGATGTCGCTGATGCGCGCCCCCGCCCGCCACGCCATCGCCACCCCGTCCCCCGTCGCCACCTCCGGATTTGTCGTGTCCTCGAAGATCCGCCCCAACCCGCCCGTGGCCAGCAACACCGCTCGCGCCTCAATCGGAACCAGCGCCCCGCTCGGTTCGTCCAGCGCCAGCGCGCCAGTCACCCGGCCATCCTCCACCAATAGGTCCACCACCGCCGAAAAACTGCGGAACTCCACTCCCCGCGTCGATGCCGCCTTCAGGTACAGCGCCCGCGCGATCTCCCGCCCCGTGGAATCTCCGTTGGAGTGCAGCACCCTGCTGCGTGAGTGCGCCCCTTCCCGCGCGAACAGTAACTTCCCTTCCGCCCGGTCGAACTGCGCGCCCCAATCCATCAACTGCCGGATCGCCGCCGGCCCCTCTCCCACCAGCGCCCGCACCGCTTCGGCATGGCACAACCCGCCGCCCGCCGCCAGAGTGTCCGCCTCGTGCAGGCTCGTGTCATCGTCCTCGCCCAGCGCCACCGCGATCCCGCCCTGCGCGTACTCCGACGACGACTCCTTCAGCCGGTCCTTCGCCACCACCAGCACGCGCCCGCACCCCGCCAAATCAATGGCGGCGCGCATGCCGGCGACGCCGGCGCCTACAACGAGATAGTCGGTTTCGAGCAATTCCTACAGGCCGCCGATACCCTCATGGTACAACGAAGGTATGCCGTCCTTTGCCGTCGTCACGACGGCGCAACGCTATGAAGCCATTGTGGAAACGGGCGCTTTGGCGCGTTTGGCCGAATTCCTGCCGTCACGCGCCGCCAGGATCTTCGTCGTAACCACCGGCGACGTCTGGCGGCTCCACGGCGGCGCCGTCGCCTCCGCTCTCTCCGGCCGCTCCTGGCATTGCCTTCTCTTCCCCGGCGGCGAGGAGCGCAAGCGTCTTTCAAGCGTGGAGGCCCTGGCCGAAGAGATGGTCTCCCTCGGCGGCGACCGTTCCAGCCTCGTCGTCGCCTTCGGCGGCGGCATTGTCAACGACCTCGGCGGATTCCTCGCTGCCATCTTCATGCGCGGCGTGCCCGTCATCCAGATCCCCACCACCCTCCTCGCCCAGGTCGACGCCGCCGTCGGCGGCAAAACAGGCGCCAACCTCGCCTCAGGCAAGAATCTCGTCGGCGCCTTCCACCAGCCCCTCGTCGTCCTCGCCGATCCCGGCGTCCTGCACACGCTGCCCGAGCGTGAGTACAAAGCCGGCCTGTTCGAGGTCATCAAGCACGGCATCATCGCCAGCGAGCCCCTCTTCCGCCTCATGCGGAATGAACGCCCCCGCGTCCTCGCCCGCGACCCCGCCGCCATGCAGCAGATGATCGCCGAAAGCGTGCGCATCAAGAGCGAAGTCGTTTCGGCCGACGAAAAGGAAGGCGGCCTGCGCCGCATCCTCAACTTCGGCCACACCGTCGGCCATGCCTTGGAGGCCGAAACCGCTTACGCCCGCTTCCTCCACGGCGAGGCCGTCGGTCTCGGCATGAAGGCCGCCGCCCACCTTTCGCGCCTCACCGGGCGCCTCGACGCCCCCACCTGCCAGGAAATCCTCGACGTCGTCGACGCCTACGGCCCCTTCCCCCCGCTCGACGGCATCCACCCCGAAAACCTCTTCGCCCGTCTGGTCAAGGACAAGAAGTCCATCCAGGGCGCCGTCCACTTCGTGCTTGCCACCGGAATCGGCGCCACCGAAGTGGCCGCCGGCTTGCCCCCGGAACTCATCCGCGAAGCCATCCAGAGCGCCCTCCGATGACGCCAGGCCTTGGAACCTCGCCGCAAGGCGCCGCCACCGAAGAACAGGCCGCCGCCTACGTTCGCGGCATGTTCGGCCGCGTCGCCCGCCGCTACGACCTCCTCAACCACCTCCTCTCCTTCCAGACCGATCGCTACTGGCGCGCCGTCACCGTCCGCCGCGTCGGCCACATCCTCCTCCGCCCCGGCGTGCGTGTCCTGGACCTCTGCTGTGGCACCGGCGACCTGCTGCTCGCCCTCGAACGCCGCGCCTGCGCCGCCGCCCACGTCTACGGCAGCGACTTTTGCCACCCCATGCTCGTCGAGGCCCGCGGGAAATCCGCCCGCCGTGCCGCCCACGTCCATCTCTTCGAAGGCGATGCCCTCGCCTTGCCCCTCGCTCCCCGCTCCCTCGACCTCGTCACCGTCGCCTTCGGCTTCCGCAACTTCGCCAACTATAGGCGCGGCCTGCACGAGATCCAGCGCGCGCTCAAACCCGGCGGCATGCTCGCCATCCTCGAATTCTCCACTCCGCCCAACCCCCTCCTCCGCGGCCTCTACTCCTTCTACTCCCGCGCCATCCTGCCCGCCGTCGGCGGCCTCATCTCCGGCTCGAAGGACGCCTACACCTACCTGCCCGACTCCGTCAGGAAGTTCCCCCCCGCCGAAGGCCTCGCCGCTGAAATGGAGGGCGCCGGCTTCACCCGCGTCAAGTTCGAACGCCTCACCTTCGGCATCGTCGCCCTCCACACCGGCCTAGCGGGATAGCGCCTCGCCGATCAATTTTTCCAGCTCCGCCTGCCCCAGCGCCGTGCTGATGAACAACTCCTGCCGCGCCCCCGACGCCAGCGCGATCGCCTTCCACCCGTTCTGCGTCGGCACAGTCACCCGGATCTTCACCGCGCCCCGCGCGTCCCGCACCACCCGGATCACCCCCGGAATCACGCTCCGGATCTCCTCGTGCCGCAGCAACCTCTCCAGCACCGGCCGTAGCCCGTCGATGATGCTGTGCTCGATCTTCAGCCTGTCCCCGTGCGCCCGCAGCCGCATCCCTACTTGAACCTCCGCCGGAAGAGGAAGTCCAGTGCGAAGGCGCCGTTCTCTTCCTTCACCGCGATCGCCGACCATTGCCGGCTCAAATCCCATTCGATGCGCACCACCTGCTGCTGCGACCGGCTCAGGTTGGTGATGAACGTCAGCGTCACGTCGCGCGACAGCGGCTGCTCAAACGACAGCCGCGCCTGCGGCAGGTTCTCCACTCCCGTAAAGTTCGGATCGATTCGGATGCGGCTCGATCCGAAAAGCCGCTCCGCCCGGCTCGACAGCCCCGCGCTGATCGCCCCGCCCAGCAACGTATTCGGATTGCTCTCCATCACTGTTTGACTGCGGATGCTGTCCGACGTCGCCACCGAGGACGAAGTCGACGCCGGCGTCCGTCCCACCGTCAACAGAGCGAGAATCTCCGACGACTGCAGCGGCGGCTCCGAACGGTAACTTACGTTCAGCCGGCTCAGCGGACCGCCGACGTTGATGTATACCGTGATGCCGCGCACTCTTGTCTCCAGGTCTAGGTCAACCTGTGGCTGCACCACCGCCGTGTTGTAGAACAACACCTCGCCCCGCGTGATGTTGTAGCGGTTGCCGAAGAACTGCACCGCTCCCTGGTTCGCCTTGATCCCGCCCAGCAGAATCGGCTTCGACGGGCTGCCCCGCAGCCACAGGTCCGCCTCCGTCTGCAAGTCCTGCGTGTAGCTGCTCTGGAATACCGCGTCCGGCGCCGTGCGTACGCGCACGTCGAATTGCAGGTTCCGCAGAAAGTCGTTCTGGCTGGCGGCGGCCGGAATCGGGTTCCCGCTGCCGCCCACCATGTTCGCCAGGTCGCTGTTGGCCGTGAAACCCGAGCGCCGCACCGTGATCACCCCGGCCAGCAGACTCCTGCCCGTCGACCCCGTCAGGTTCAGCGATGCGTCCAGGGTCGTGCTGACTCCCTCCGGATACCGGACCCGGATCGTGGATGCTTCCGCCTGCAGCCGGTAGGTCAACTCACTCGGCGCGAAACCGATAAAGCCTGTAATCTTGAACGTCCCGCCGCCCGTCGAGCCCACGATCTGTTCGATGTTGGCCCGGTTCTTGTCGAAAAAGATCGTGCCGCTCGCCTTCTCGATTCCGTTCGGCAGGTCCTTCAGGTAGAACGACGCGTTCGACACCGTCATGCGTCCGCTCAACTGCGGATCGCTTGCCGCGCCCCGCACCGTCGCGTCAATCCGTGCCGCCCCGGAGGCGATCAGGTCGGGGTAAAACGACCCCAGAATGTTCAGATTCGCCGCCCCCGCCAGCCCCACGTTCCACGGGCTCTTCGACTCGGCGCTGTAGCCCCCGGACAATGCCAGGTCCGTGTCCAGCGCCGCCAACCGCGCGCTTCGGACGCGTAGCGTATTCTGGCTCAAGTCAAACACCAGCGGCCCGGAATTGCGCAGAGTGCGTTCGTTGGCCTCCGGCTTGGCGCCCGATGCAAGTGCGGTGCGCGGCTGCACTCGCAATTGCGAGATCGTCACCGTCCCCTCTGTCTTGTTCAAGTCGGCCAGCGGCGCCTTCCACGTTGCACCGCCGCTGATGCCCCCAACCACCGCCCATGCCTCTTCCTCCGCCGTCCCGCCCGTCGCGATCTCGCGGACCGTCGCCAGCGCGAGGTTCGAAACGTGGACCTCTCCTTCGGCCTGATACTCTCCCTCCAGATGGACCTGCGCCTCGCCCACCGCTTTGCCCTCCCCCAAACCGAGCGAGAAGCGCACGCTCAACTCCTCGCCTGCCGTCGACCCCGTGGCCGAAAACGGCCCCAGCGCCTGCCTTCCCACCCGCACCTCGCGCGAGTCCAAAGTGCCGTCCAACCTCCTCAGCCGCGCCTGCCCTCGCTCCAGCGACAGGTCCATCCTCAGTTCGGCCTTCATCTCGCCCCCCAACCCAGGCCGCGCTTGCTGGATTGTCTCCACATCCTCCAGCATCACTCCGCCGGACTCTATCGCCAGCTTCAGTTCCCCGTTCCCGTAGTCTCCCGGCGGGTGATGCCAGCTCCCCGCCAGGTCCAGCCGCGTCTTGTCTCCCGCCACAAATCCCTGCAATGCGCCCGCCGAATCCAGGCGGACTTGCGCCTCCACCTCCTTGAATCGCTCCCTGCCCCACGCGGCGTTCTTTAGACTCACGCCAGCCCTGCCTGCCGCATTGCCCACCGTTCCCGAAACCTCCACCGTGCCCCCCAGTGTTCCTGTGGCGCCCGCGCCGCTGCCCGCCAGCCGCAGCACGTGGGCAAGGTCCCCTTGCGTCACTTGCAGCCCCGCCCTGATTTCGCTGCTTGCGTCCGCCCGCCACTCCCGCAAGCCCAACCGCAGCTCCCCCGTGCCTCGCGCTCTCTCCTGCTGGAGGCTCACCCCCGTCAGCTCCAGCACTTGAGACGTCACGTGAAAACCAGTCTCGATCCGGTCGAACGGAATCTCCTGATACACCAGGTTCCGCGCCGTCGCCCGGCCGCGCACCTCGGGATGGTCCAACGGACCCGTCACCACCGCCTCGATCCGTGCCTCCCCGTCCCGCAGCGTCACCGGCAGTTCGAACGACTTCCGCCACAGCAGCATCGCCACCACCGGCTCCACGTCCCGGATCCTCGTCGCGAACAGCCCCGCTTCCAGCCTCTGGCCCAGCCTGCCCCGGAAACTCATCCGCGCCGAATCCGTTGCCAGCCACGACCTTCCAAAGTCCACCTCGCCCGCCGCCTGGTTCCAGACCAGGTCGAGCTGCCCGGAAAGCGGCGCGCTCCCCTCCTCCGGCGCCACGTCGAGCAGCGCCTCCGCGTGCCCGTTCTTGAGCCCGGCGCTCGTCACCTCCCCAGCGAAGGAACATGGTCCCGATATCCCCGCTCCCCACGGATATGGCTTCTCCAGGAACAACTTCTGGATCGCATCCAGCTCCAACCCGGTCGCCTTCCCCTCCAGGCTGAATCTTCGCCAATCCCTCATCTCGCCCCTGCCGCTCCACGCCCCCAATGGACCCTCCACCGACAGGCCGGCAAGCGTCAGCAGCTTCGAGTCGAGCCTGAATTCCGACTTCAGGCTGACATCCTCCACCCGCATCCTCTCACCCTTGTAGCCCAGCCCCCGGCCGCTCACCCTGCCTTCCAGCCGTACCCCCGCGCGCTCGTCGTAGTTGAGCGTCCCTTCCGCCGTCCCGGTCCCCTCCCGAACCGGGCTCCGCGCAATGTCGCCAAGCTGCACTGACGCCCGGTACTGCGCCGCAATCGAAACGCTCCTGAAGTTCGCTACCACCCCCGAGGCCTCCACTCGCGACCCGCCCTGCCTCGCCTCCAGTCTCTCCACCGTCACCCTGTCGGCCTCAAGCAACGCCTCGGCCTCCACCGCCGGCGCCAACCCCCACGGCAGTTGCACCGCCCTGGCCGCCACCCACGCCCTATAGCGTGGCCGCACAGCCCGGTCGTAGGCCAGGCGCACGTCCAGGCCCTCCGCCTTCATTGCGAACGGCGTGCGTCGCGAATCCAGCTCGAACAAGCCGTCCTTCACTTCCAGATTCCCGATCTTCAGCGCGATCAAATCCTCCACCAGGTTGCCGCCCTTGCGCCGCACCTTCGGCTCCGGAACGTTCGTCGATCCGTCCGCGGCGGCATAAATGTGCACCTCGGGCTTCTCCACCGCCAGCCTCGACAGGTGCACGTCGCGGCCGAGCCACGACCGCACCGTCAGCCCCATCTCAAGGGACTGCGCGCTCAAGAACGGATCGCGCCCCCCCGCTTCTTTGCCGCGCAGCACAAACCGCCCGGTCGAAACGCGCATCTGGCGCCAATCGAAACCGAAACGCTCCAGCGTCGCCCGCCCCCCGCTCGCGCGCTCCACCTCCTCCACCACGCGCGCCCTGATCTTCTCCCTCAGCCATGCGCTCTCCATCACCTGCACTACCCCAACTGCCAGCGCCACCACGCCCGCCGCCGCCGCCAGCCAGATCCAGCGCCGCCTCATCGGAACGCCTCCTCGAAGAAGCGCACCTTCAACGTCTCGCGCGCCTGCTTGAGCCACTGCTCCAGCGCCGCGTTCGTCTTGCGTGTGGTCAGCACTTGAGTGATCCGCTCCCTCACCTCCTCCACCGCCGGCGCCACCGCCTTCCCGTCGGCCGCCCGCAGCGCGGGTACGAACTCCTGCTCGTAGTATGCCTGCACTTCCCCGTCACTCACCTGCACCCCCGGCATGAACCGGAAGTCCACGAAGCGCTGCACAGTCACCCGCCACAGCATCTCCTGCCGGAAGTCGTCCTCGCTAAAGCCATAACGCTCCAGCGCCGCCGCCAGTTGCTCGCCCGTCATGCCGCGATCCTTCCCAAACCCGCCCAGCAGCGCGTCCGCCTCCGCCATGGTCGCCCCCGCGTAGCGGCTCAGGCCGATCTCACGCAATACGATCGCCTGGTCGATCAGCCGGTCGGCGGCCTTCCTTCGTTCCGCCGGCGTGTCTTCGTACTCCCGCAGGTCGAACACCGCCTGCAATCGCAGCGCCCTGCGGATCGCGCTCAGCGTCACCACCTGCTGTCCCGCCGCCGCCGCCACGCGGTCAATCACCTCTGCCCGCGCCCCTGCCGCCATCACCATCAGCAATGCGATGCTCACCCGGCGTGCCCGTCTCATCTCAGAATGCCTGCCCGATCGAGAAATGGAACTGGAACGGATTCACCCGCATCGGCACGTTGTACGTCCCCGTTCCGTGGATCAAATCGTCGCGCGTTCCCACGAACCCCACAAAACGCGGCGAATTCGGCGCGTACGCGAAGTCCAGCCGCATCGGCCCCACCGGCGTCTTCAGCCGGAATCCGATCCCCGCCGCCTGCACCATGTAGTCGAAATCCTGCCGGTCCCGCTGCTTGTAGCGGACGCTCAGCGCGTCCAGCGTCGTGTACACGTTCCCCATATCGTGGAAAACCACCATCCCCACCGTGCGCCCGATCAACGGGAATCGAAGTTCTTGCTGGAAGAATAGAAACGCCCCCCCGCCCACTGGAAACCCCGTCGTCTTGTCTCTCGGCCCCGCCTGGTTGTCCGGGAAACCCCGGTGCGTCGAGGCGCCGCCGGCGTAGAAATTCTCCGGCAGCGGCACCGGCGAATTGCCCAGGTTGTGCAGCCAGCCGAAATTCGTGCTCCGCGCGAACGTCACTTCCTTCCTCACCGGATGATACGTCGAGTTCCGCGCCACCATCCGCGTGTAGTTCGTGCTCGACTTGCTGAACGCCGGCGCGAAGCCGAAGTCCAGCACGTTGTGCATGCCACGGTGCGAATCGATCGGGTCGTCTCGCCGCTCCTGCACGATCGAACTCGACACCGCGATCGTCTTCACCGGCTGCGAGTAGATCGGGATCAGTGACGGGCCGATCTTCAGCGAACCCTGGTCGATGAAGACAAACCGCGCTGTTCCCCGGTACTGCACCGAAACCGTGCGCCCCAACTTCTGCCCCAACTGGACCGACGACTCCGTGCGCGTCGATGCGTAAGTCCGCACGTCCAGTGAATGATCCAGCAGCGAGCTGAACGTCAGGTTGAAATTGTCGTTCCCCAAAAACTGCGGCGCCAGGTAACTCACCAGCAGGCGCTGCTGGATGTTCGAGGCGCGTAGCGTCGCGCTCGCCGTGTGCGCCAGTCCGAAGATGTTCGAGCGCGTCAACCCGATCAGCCCCCGCGGGGCGAATCCCGTCGTGCCTGCCGGAGAGTCGAAGTTGTTCCCGCCCCCGCCAATCCGCCCCAGTTCCGCGCCGAAGCCCAGATTGAACGAGTACTTCTTCGCCTCCTCCACCTGCAACAGGACATACTTGTTCCGCTCCCGCCCGTCCGGATTCTGCGTCGCCACGTCCACCTTGGCGAATATCCCCAGGTCGTACAGCCGCCGCTGCGTCTCCACCATGCTGCTCTGCGAGAGCGGCTCTCCCGGCGCCAGCGCCAGCCGCTTGGAGACCAGAGCCGGCCGCGTCGCCCTCAAGCCGCTCACCAGCACCTCCCGCACGAAATTGCGCCGCCCTTCCCTCACCGCGTAGCGCAGCTTCATTCGCTGCGCCTCTCCGGCCGGCGTCACCGAAGCGTCGAACGTGGCGTCCGGGTAGCCGTTGTTGAAGTACCAGTTCAATACCGAATCGCGGTCCGACGCCACCGTCGCGATCGCGAACGGCTGCCCTGGATTCGATGTGATCAGCGGCCGGATCTCGCCCAGCAGCTTCAGGTCCACACCCGTCAGATCCACCTCCGACACAAACCACTGCGTCCCCTCTTTGATCTCGATAAACGCCGCTAGGTCCGTTGCTTTGCCCTTCCACTTGCGCTCGATCCGGCCCTCCACCTCAACGTCCCGGAACCCGTTGGCTCGGTACAGCTCCGTCACCGCGTTCACGTCCTGGCTCAGAATCTCCTGGTTGAACACCCCGCGCCTCCAGCGCGGCAGCCGCGCCGGAATCATCCCCAGCCGCTCCTCCACCGTCTTCCGGTCGAAGTACCTGTTTCCGGTGATCCCCACGTGCATCAGCCGGAAACGCGGTCCCCGCTCCACCCGGTAGCGGATCGTCTGTCCCCCGTCCGCCGCCGGCGCCGATACCGAATGGCTCACCTTCGCGTCGAAAAACCCTTGGTTGCGGAAATGCGCACCCACTCTGCGCTCTCCCTCCAGCAGCAACTCCCGGTCCACCGTGCGCTCCTGGTACACCGGAACCAGATTGCGCAGCGTGCCCTTCCCCACTCTCGCCCCCTCCGCTCGCACGAACACCCGCGGGCCTGCGTCCACCTGAATCCGCGGCGTCATCGTGAACGTCGCCGGCTCATACTCCAGCCCCGCTAGCCGCACGCTCGCCTGCAGGTAATCGGCCTTGATGTAGGCGTCGCGTACCTTCTCGATCCCTCTCTGCGTCCGGCTCGCGGTCACTTCCTGATACCCTCCCACCCCGCGCCACTTCAGCCACCCGCTCGCCTGGATCAGTTTCCCCGCCTGCAACTGCACGTTGCCCGCGAATTCCGGCTTGCCGTACCGCGCCCGCCGCCCCGCCTCCACGAAGAACTGGACGTCCACCTCCTCGCTCCCTGTCCGCCTTTCGGTCGCATGCCGGACCTGCGCGTCGCGAAAACCGTTTGCCCGCAGCAGTTCCCGCAGGTTCTCCGCCGCCTTCGGCAGCATCTCTTCGTCGAACGCCTCTCCCAGCGGCATCTTCGCCGTGTTCACAAGCTGCGCCGGGTTCGGCGGCTCCGGCGCCCCCGTCACCGTCACCCGGCTGATGAAAAACGTCGGCGCCGTCCGGAATGTCAGCGCCACGCCCTCCGCTCCAGCCTCCGCCTCCACCGCGATCTCTGTGTACCGTAGCGTCGCCCACAACCGCTCGATCGCCTTGCTCAGCGCGGTCTCCTCCAGCGTGTCCCCCGGGCGGATCTGCACGATCAGCCCAAGCTGGTCCCGAGTCAGCGGTTGCTCGGCCGGCTCAAACAGCACCGCCGCAATCCTCTTGCCGTAGTAAGGCGTAGGGTCGCCCTGCGCCCCTGCCGCTGGCATCCCGGCCAGCAGGCACACATACAGCGATGCTGTGATGCCGTTCCGGATCACTGCCTGCCATCTTAACAGCCGCTCCTCCCGCACCGCCCCTCCCGCTTCGCCTCCCACGCTCCGCCCCTCCCGTTCCGATTGCTACGATTCTCTGTAATGACCGACTCCGACCGCGATCGCTACAGCCGCCAGATTCTCTTCCCCGGCATCGGTCCCCTCGGCCAGGAGCGCCTCCTCGCCGCCTCTGTCGCCGTCGTCGGCTGCGGAGCCCTGGGCGCATTCCACGCCGGCGCCCTCGCCCGCGCAGGCGTCGGCCGCATCCTCCTCATCGATCGCGACTTCGTCGAAACCAGCAACCTCCAGCGCCAGTGGCTCTACGAGGAGTCCGATGCCCGTGACGCCCTCCCCAAGGCCATTGCCGCCGCCCGCGCCGTCGCCCGCATCAACTCCTCCATCCGCGCCGAACCGCTTGTCGAGGACCTCACCCCTGCCAACATCGACGAGCTGCTCGAAGGCGCAACCCTCATCCTTGATGGCGCCGATAACTTCGAAACCCGCTACCTGCTCAACGATTGGGCCGTCGACCGGTCCGTCCCCTGGATCTACGGCGGCGCCGTCGGCAGCTACGGCCTCTCCATGCCCGTCATTCCAGGCCGCACCGCTTGCTTTGAATGCGTCTACCCCGAGCCCCCTTCCGGCGCTCAGCCCACCTGTGAAACCGCCGGCGTCGTCAACACCATCACCGCCCTGGTCGCCTCCTGGCAGGTCTCCCTCGCCCTCCGCATCCTCACCGGCGCCTCCGTCGAACCCCGCATCACTACCTTCGACGTCTGGACCGGCGACGTGCGCCACGTCTCCATGCCCCCCCCGCACCCCGCCTGCCCCGCCTGCGCCCTCCATTCCTGCCGCCACCTCCACGGCGCCGATCGCGTCCCCATCTCCCTCTGCGGCCGCAACGCCGTCCAGATCCACGACCGCCGCCGCCCCCTCGACCTCGCCGCCCTCGCCGCCACCCTCGCCCCCCTCGGCGGCGTCCGCTTCAACGGCTTCGCCCTCCGCTTTACCATCCCACCCCATGAACTCACCGTCTTCCCCGACGGCCGCGCCATCATCAAAGGCACCCAGGACCCCGCCCTCGCCCGCAGCCTCTACTCCCGCTACATCGGCAACTAGTACACTAATATGTTGGGCGCTTAGCTCAGTTGGTTAGAGCGCCTGCCTTACAAGCAGGAGGTCGGGGGATCGTGACCCTCAGCGCCCACCATCTGAATCCATCACTTGTCGGCATCACCGCACCGCACCTGCAGAGCCGCGTCGTACGCCACCCGCTTCTGACGCTTGGAAGGACGCTCTCAAGCCTTTTCCAGCGCCAACACGAAAGCCCGGTCGTCACGGTCGCCGGTCATCGCCCCGTTGCTGGCGGCCTGCCCCCGGCACCCCACTCCTGATCGAAAAGTCCGGGCGCTGTGGGCTTTCGCCAGGTTCCACGCGGTAGTTCATCGCCGCCGGCGCGAAGGCTCGTCAACAGGCCGGTCCACTTGGCGCAACTTCCCTGGTCGCAAACATTTACATGATCAGCATCTCGCTCGGCCTCTCCCTCAACCCCGATCCCGCCTGGCCCCTCCGCTCCGGCGCCCTTCTCCTCTGCGCCGCAGCCCTCCAGACCAAGCCCGCCCGCGCCCATCTCTACGTCCGCCACGACCCGCGAAAGAGCCGTCGAACTCCTTTCAACTCCTCCACGGCCAGGGACGCCTCCTCATCCAGCAGGACAAGTTCACCGAAGCCGCCGCCGTCCTCTCCCAGGCCTTCCCCCTCGACGCCCGCGCCTACGCCAACGTGCCCCTCACCCGCTACCACCTCGCATTCCCCGGCCTCGACGCCTCCCGCCGCGCCCTCGCTACTGCGAAAGCCACTACTCCGCCACGCGAACCGAAGTGAACGCGCCGCCCGGCGCAAAGCGTAACGGGAGCACGTACAGGTACCCCCCCGGCGCCGAGATCTCCAGGGAGCCTGCCTTGCCGTCCGTCTCAGGGAAGCGGCGCGGCACTTCGAACGCCGCGTGCCCACCCGCCCCCAACTGCATCGCTCCAGACTTCACCACCTGGCCGGCAGTGTCGCGAATCGATACCTGCGCCGCCAGCGGCGCCGTTGTCAGCCCGTTCACAATCGCCATCGACGTCACCAACCCGTTGGTGTTATCGAACGGAACCACAATCCGCGACGCCCCAACCGCCCTCCCCGCGACCGTCGCCTCCTGCAACTCCGTTGGTGATTGCCTCCTCCTGAACACCGCGAATCCGGAAATGCGCTGCGAACTCGTCGCCTCTGCCCACCCCGATGTCGCCGCCTCCGGTGCTCCGCTCGTCTCCACCGTCACCGATGCTGACGGAGCGATCGTCACCGTGGAGGGCACGCCAGGATCCCAACTCGACCAGACCGCCCCCTCGCCCCCGCTCCCCCGGAATTGCAGCCGCACTGTCGCCGGTACTATGTCGAGATTGGTGATCACCAGCGATGTCGAGAATCCCCCTCCGTCCGCCACCTGGGGAAACACCAACCGGTAGGCCCTCGTCGGCGGCTGCGGGTCCACCGACGTAAACGCCCCTTGCGACGTGAATCTGAGCCCCACCGCCGCAATGCAGCCCGGTGAGCCAATGAATTCCACCGTCCCGCGCCGCCCTGCCGTCACTGGCAAAGCCGCCGAAAGCAGGAATGCGTCGTGCCCCAGGCTGGGCCACGAACCAAGACTCGTCGAACCCAGCAGCCGCCCTTCATCATCCACCGCCGCTGCGGAAACCTGCGCCGCCGGACCACATCCGTTCGCCACGGCCATCGCCGCCGCTTGTCCCCCCGTCTGGTCGAACGGCAACACGAACCGGGAAAACCTCTCGCTCAGCATCGGTACCGACGCCTCCTGGTCCCGCCCCGATAGCTGCCTCTGGCGGTACACTGCGAATCCCCGCACAGGCAGCGAAGACTGCACCCTCGCCCAACCTGAGTCTGCCTGATCCGGCAAGCCCAGCGTCTCGAACGAAACTACCCCGAAAGCCGGTATGCGGAACTGCTGCCACCCGGGGCTGCCCTCAAACACCGGCCACCACGGCTCCGTCGCCCGCGTGGTTCGTGAGATGAGCCGGAAGAGATCCATCCGCACGCTCGCTTCCTTCGGATTGTCATTCACCAGCGTGATCTGCGTCCGGAATCCGCCTCCGTCCGCGATCTGCGGAATCACCCCCGAACCGATCGCGGAGCGCCCGAAACTCACCGGCACCTCCAGCACCTCCTGCGTCGGATCGCGCGGGACCAACCGCATGATCGATGTCGCCGCCTGCGTGGGTAACCGCGTGGTGTCCAGCGAGAACGGCAACCGCGCCGGCGCGCTCCACGTTCCCAGCGGCGCATGCAGCCAGTCCGCGGCCATCGCCGCCTCCACCGTGAACGGCACGGCCACACCGGTCAGCGATCTCACTTCCAATCCTTGCGGTGCCTGAGCGTTCGTCCCGTCCAGCAAATCCAGGCGCGGCGGCCACACTGCCATCGCCTTGGTCGCCGTCACAACCTCCAGTACCACCGGAACGGTCTTCGTGACCCCGTTCGCCCGCAGCGTCACCAGCCCGGAGTTCATGCCCAGCGGCGCAACCGTCGTGTTGATCCGCAGCACAAGGTTCGCCGGCGAATCCCCAAAGTAGGTCTTTTCCAGCGTCAGCCAGCCGTTCTGGCTCGCCGCCTCGGCCTGCAGGACCGCCGGCAGCGTGTATGTCACCTGCACGTTCACGCTCAGTACCGCTGGCGCCGCCCCCTGCACTGAGATCGCCGCCGGATTCGCGCTCAAGACCGCGTCAACCAGGTTCGCCACCACCGGAATCACCAATGGCGCCGCCGGTGGGGCGTAGACCGTCACCGAACCACGATGCTGCCCGGCAGGCAGCGATCCATTCACGTAGATAAGCCCCACTGAGCCAGGCTCGCCCACTCGAATGTAGGCCGGATTGCTCGTCACCATCATCCAGGAATCTGCAGAGGCGGCCCAAAACCGGAGATACTCGCTGGAGTTCGTGCTGATGTTCACGATCTGCCACCGCGCCGAGTTTGTCGACGCATAACCGCTGATATTGATCTGGCTGGGGCTGGCCGTCAACGTGACCGTCTGAGCCGCTGCCAGGAATTGTGCGGCGAATATCAAGCCCGCATATCTCATAAAGCCCATCTTCGACGCCCACAGTATCACAGCAATCCTGTGCGTCACCCGCTCATTCCCCCCCACTCCACAACTCCGGCGGCCGGCTCGCCTGGCGGCGCCCCAGGAAAACGGCGCCGCACTCACCCTCTCGATCCCAACTGCGCAAACGCAAAGCGCAACCTCGACGCCTCCCGCCGCGCCCCCACCATCTGACCTGCAACTTTACTCGACTTGACAGCGCAACCACAAAAGGTCACCGTCAGCTGAGCCTCATAGTCGCGGCGCGTTTCCAGCACCCGCAGCGCCATCAGGCTCCCCTTCGTCACCAGGCCTTCGCCGTGTATTCGATGCTCCACGTCGGCTGGGTCAACCCTTTTCACCGCGAACGCACCGAAATCTTCTCCATCTTATCAACCACTTGCGGCCCACCGCCCTCCCGCTCCCGCTCCGCCCGGTGTATTCCATCACTATGCTGAGCGCCACGTGCCAACTCGATTCCACCCTCCACAGCCCCCACCCCAACCCTGCCCGCACCCCCCTCACCGCAGCCCGGATAAACCCACAAACTCAGGATGACGGAACGAGCCTACGGAACCTGTGGAATCATGAACTTAACCCCTTTGGAACGAACCTGAGGAAACCCCAGAGAAACCCGCTGCCGTCCCCGCACCCCATCCCCCTCACCGCAGCCCGCATGAACCCGCAAACTCAGGATGACGGAACGAGCCTACGGGACCTGTGGAATCATGAACTTAACCCCTTTGGAACGAACCTGGGGAAACCCGGGACAAACCCGGTGCCACCCCCACCCCCCTCACAGCTTCGACCGCCGGTACACCTCCATCGTGAAACACCCCGCCGCGCTCGCCCCCCCATCGATGTGCAGCACCTGCCCCGTCACATAGCCCGCCTCCGCGGAAGCCAGGTACATCGCCATCTCCGCCACCTCCCCCGCCTCCCCCATCCGCTGCATCGGGATCGTCTTCGACCGCTCCTTCAGCCGCTCGGCCCCGTACAGGTTCTCCAGCATCGCGTTCCACACCGGCCCCGGCGCAATGCAGTTCACCGCAATCCCGTGCTCGGCCAGTTCCACAGCCATCACCCGGGTCAGCGCCTCCACGCCCGCCTTCACCGGACCATACGCCGCGAACCCGTACTGCCCGAAGCCCGCCGCGATCGTCGATACGTTGATGATCCGCCCGCTCCCCTGCTTCGCCATCACCCGCGCCGCCGCCTGCCCGCAGTAAAACGCCCCGCTCAGGTGCACGTCCAGCAGCAACCGCCACGTCTCCGCGCGGAACTCCAGAAACGGCTCCATCTTCACCACGCCCGCGTTGTTCACCAGGATGTCCAGCCGCCCCGTCTTCTCCACCGCGTGTGCTATCAGCGCTTCCGCAGCCTCAGGCTGCGAGATGTCCCCCAGAAAAACCTCCGCTCCCTCCCCACACTCCGCCCGCACCTGCTCCGCCCGCCCCGCGTCCGTCCCGTGGACCACCACGCGGCAACCCTCCCGCGCAAATCGCACAGCCATCTCTCTCCCGAGCCCGCTCGTCGAACCCGTGATCACCGCCGTCTTGCCTTCGAATCTCATGCCGTCCTCATTTCACAACTGCCGCGCCGGCTCTTCCTCCAACTCGCCCCCACGGTCCCCCGTCTCCTTCATCCAGCGATCCAGCGCCGCCGCGTGCTCCGCCACGCGCCTCTTCTCTCCAGGCTCGGCCGCCAGGTTTCGCACCTCGAACGGGTCCCTCTCCAGATCGTAAAACTCCACCTCCGGCTTCCGCTCCGCCATGAACAAACTCTGCGCCGCGTTCAGCTTCCCCTGCGCGTGGAGCTCTTTCATCACCCCCAGCGTCGGGTACGACGTCTCGATGTACTGGTTGTACTGCGTGTACGGCCTCTCCGGCATGAAGTTCCGGATATAGGAGTACCGCCGCCCGCGCACGCATCGGATCCGGTCCACCGTCATGTCGCACCGGTCCCGTGCCGTCACCACGTACTCCCGCGCCTTCGCCTTCGGTCCCAGCAGCGGCCGCCCGTGGTAACCCTGGGGGACCTCGATCCCCGCCGCCCACAGCGAGGTCGCGTTCATGTCCAGCGCGTGGCACGGCTCATCCCTCACCGTCCCCGCCTGCACCACGCCTGGCCACCGCATCAGCAGCGGCACGTGCGTCCCATAGTTGTACAGCCATTGCTTGCCCCGGATCAGACACCGCCCGTTGTCTCCGAACATCATGATCACCGTGTTCTCCGCCAGTCCCTCCCGCTGCAACTGCTCCAGCACGACGCCCACCTGCCAGTCCAGCATCTGCACCGCGTCCAGGTAGTTCGCCACCTCGTCCCGGACGATCGGATGGTCGGGATAGTACGGCGGCAACTCCACCTTCGCCGGGTCCGCCGGATCCCTCCGTTGCCGTGCCGCCTTGAACGCCGGTCCCTTGTGCGGAGCCTGAAAGTTGATCTGCGCGAAAAACGGCTGCCCCGGCCCGCGCTGGTTCCAGTGCGTCCCGTCAAACGGCTTGGCGTAGGTGAAGTTGAAATCCGTCTTGCCCGTGCCGCGCACGCCCGGCGCCATCTCCAGCACGTTGGCCGTGAAGTATCCCGCCTCCCGGAACCGCTCCATCACCGGACGCGCCCCCGCCGGCAGCCTGTACCCGTCCCTCCTGTGGCTGCGGTGATGATGTGTCCCAGTCGAGGTCTGGTACAGCCCCACATTGAATGCCGACCGGCTCGCCGAACACACGGGAGCCGTCGTGTGGAACCTCGTGAACCGCGCACCTTCCCCCGCCAGCCGGTCCAGGTTCGGCGTCCTCGCCACCCGATCGCCATAGCAGCCCAGCTCGCACCCCAGGTCGTCCCCCAATATCCACAATACGTTCGGCCTGTCCCGCAGGACCCGGATGAACGCCGGCGCCAGCAGCATCTCTCTTCGCTTCATATCGCGTCCCTCATCCTATCTCACCCCGCCCCACCCGCCATGTGCGGTTCGCGCCCCTGCCCCTGTTTTCAGACTCCATTGACCCTTTCCTCTGGTATGCTGAAATTTGCTTCTGTTTCAGGGATCACGGCCTCTCCTCGCGTCTGCGGCCCCCCCTCGCCACAGCCCCCCGGAAGTGCCACCGTACGTCATCGCTGTACCGGCCGCAAACTCAATCACCAATTGGGAGCCTCGCAAATGAAACTGAGAACCTTCACCCTTTGCCTCATCGTCCTCTGCCTGGTCGCCGCAACCGCGGCCGCCCAGTCGGTCGCAGGCCTCGCCGGCGTCTCCGGCGCCGTGCGCGATGCCTCCGGCGCCGCCGTTCCGGGCGCCAACGTCCTCCTCCTCAATGAATCCAAGGGCATCCGCCGCGCCATGCAGTCCAACGAGGCAGGCGTCTTCAACGCCCCCTCCCTGCCTCCTGCCTCCGGCTACTCCCTCACCGTCTCCCGCGACGGCTTCGCCAATTGGGAAGTGAAAAACTTTGAGCTCCAGGTCGGCGCCACGCAGAGCTTCTCCGTCACCCTCAACGTCGCCACCACTACCACCACCGTCGAAGTCAACGCTGCCGCTCCTCTCGTCTCCGATACCAACGTCGGCGTCGCCCAGGTCGTCGGCCAGTCCCAGATCGACAACCTCCCCATCAACGGCCGCCGCGTCGACTCCTTCGTCCTCCTCACCCCCGCCGTCACCGACGACGGCACCTTCGGCCTCATCAGCTTCCGCGGCATCGCCGCCGGCAACTCCTTCCTCACCGACGGCAACGACACCACCAACTCTTTCTATAACGAAAACGCCGGCCGCACCCGCATCTCCACCCAGATCTCCCAGGACGCCGTCCAGGAGTTCCAGGTCCTCTCCAACGGCTTCTCCGCCGAGTTCGGCCGCGCCATGGGCGGCGTCATCAATACCGTCACCCGCAGCGGAACCAACGACCTCCACGGCACCCTCTACTGGTTCTTCCGCAACCGCACTCTCAACGCCACCGACCGCTACGCCAACGGCCTCAACGCCCCCGAATGGCGCCACCAGGCCGGCGCCAGCCTCGGCGGCGCCATCAAGCGCGACAAGCTCTTCTACTTCGTCAACACCGAAATCGTCAAGCGCAACTTCCCCGGCCAGAACCGCATCATCAACAACGCCCTCACCGACCCCACCGGCAACTTCATCCCCGCCTCCAACTGCACCGCCTCCGCCGCCCAGTGCACCGCCGCCATCAACTTCATCCAGCGCCAGATGAACGTGCTGGTCCCGCGCACCGTCGGCTCCTACATGGGCTTCGGAAAAATCGACTGGCGCCCCAACGACAAGCACTCCTTCTCCCTCTCCCTCAACGCCATGCACTGGCGCTCCCCCCACGGCATCCAGACCCAGGCTGTTCTCACCAACGGCAACATGATGGCCAACAACGGCAACTCCACCGTCGAAACCCGCTACGGCAAGGCCTCCTGGACCTCCATCCTCACCCCCAACCTCGTCAGCGAACTCCGCTATGGCTGGTTCAAGGACCGCCTCTCCGACCCCGCCGCCTCCGACCTCTGGCCCGCCGAAACCAAGGGCCTCTACATCACCGTCGCCGGCTCCGCCGTCGGCGCCGCCCAGGGCTACCCCCGTACCTATCCCTCCGAACAGCGCCACCAGATCGTCGACAACCTGAGCTGGACCCACGGCACCCACTCCCTGAAGTTCGGCCTCGACTTCCAGACCACCGGCGACTGGATGAACCAGCTCTACAACGGCAACGGCAGTTTCAGCTACG
>JACRBC010000122.1 GCA_016213245.1 Candidatus Solibacter usitatus
GCTGCCCTGCTGGTTCCACAAGGTGAGGTCCTTGGAGATGTTCTGGTCCTGATTGATGCGCGCCTCAATCTGCATCGGTCCGAAGATCAGCTCCTGCTTGGAGAGCTGGAGGAAATTCAATTCACCCAGCGACTCGCCGTCGCAGCGCGCCATCATGATGCCGATCAGGTTGTCCTTGCCCCGCGGCGTGAAGGTGGTCATCAGGAGAAACTCCGGTTTGTCGCTTCCAGGAAGCGAAGCTACGACGTAGGTGGGGCCCACCGGCTCGGGCTTGCCCGAGGGGCCGTTCAGGTTGCGCGCGATATCCCACAGGTCCTCCTTGTTGAAGAAGGCATCGGGATTGGTCATGTGATAGGTGCGGTAGATCTCGGCCTGCAGCCGGAAGATCAGCTCCGGATAGCGCACGTGGGCGCGCAGGTCGGCGGGCATCTGCTCGCCGGGCGTCATCAGGTTGGGGAAAAGCGCGCGGTAGGCCGCCAGCAGCGGGTCCTGCTTGTCGAAGACGTAGAGTTTCACCGAGCCGTCGTAGGCATCCACCGTGGCTTTGACGGAGTTCCGGATGTAGTTGAGTTCTCCGGCGCCGGCCAAGCGCAGCAGGCGGGAGTAAGGGTGCGCATCGCTGACCGTATAGCCGTCCACCAGCCAGGTGAGGCGGCCCTCCTTGGTGATCACCAGATAAGGATCCTGGTCCCAGACCACGAACTCGGCCAGAGCCTCCAGCCGCTCCCGCACCTTGCGGCGGATCATCATGCGGCTCTCGGGGGCGAGATAGGACGTGAGCAGGATGTTCCAATCGCCGGAATCGAGCGCGGCCGCCAGCCGCATCAAGGGAGATGAGATGGGGAAGCCGCCCTTGCCCGCATAGCGGGTCTCGACGTTGCCGCCGCCGGAGGGGTAGTCAAACTCCGGCTGCTTGGTGTGCACGAAGACCGGGGAGTGCGAAACTTCGCCATAGTAAATCTCGGGCCGGGTGAGTTTCAACGACGTCGTCTTGACCTCGGGCGGGGCGTTCTGGATCAGCAGCAGCGGCAGCCCGTCCTTGGTGATGCGCGCCGCCTCGGCCACCACCAGCCCGTAGCCGTGCGTGTAGATGAAATGGGGGTTGATCCACCGCGACCGCGCGTCGCCCGGCAGTTGGGCGACGTCGATCTCCCTGGGTGACAGCAGGACCTGCCGCAGTTGGCCGTCGATGACGTAGCGGTCCACGTCGCTGTCGTTGAAGACATAGTAGGGCCTGAGCGCCTGGATCTGGGTCACCGTATCGTGGAATGCGCGCCAGTCCCACAGCCGGACGTTGTCGAGCAGCCCTTTGTGCTTCGAAGGATCGAAGGGCGCCTCCGGCTTGGCGGCGAAGTCGATCTCCCGCGAGCGCGCGGTGAGGCCGTAGGCGGCTCGGGTGGCGGCGATGTGCCGCGCGATATAGGGCTTCTGGATAGTGATTTCACTGGGGCGCACATAGACCGCCGCCACCAGGCTGGGTGTGACCACATACAGCACCAGCGCCGCCGGCAGCAAGAGCGCGTAGCGGATTCGTCCGGCGGCCAGCGATGCGGCGGCGATCAGGCAGGCGGCGATGTTGAGCCAAAGCAGCGGCAGGGTGAGGTTTTCTGCCACCCAGTCCACGCCGACCAGCGAGCCGTGGTCGGCCAGCATCAGGGTGTAGCGGTCCAGCCAGAAACGCGCCGCAAGAGCCACAAGGAAGATCACGGCCATGCCGCGGAGAAAGGGCGACTGGAGCGCGCCGCGCGGGTTCAGATCCTGCAGATCGATGTCGATGCCGCCGCCCTGGCGCCAGGCCGGCATCCGCTCCTTCAACGCCCACAGCCGCGCCGTCAGCCAGTGCACCACCGCCGCCACCACGCACACGGCGAGGACGTAGCGCAGCAGCACGCCGTAGAAGGGAAGTTGGAAGAAGTAGAACGGCAGGGCATTCAAGAAGACCGGATCGCGCCACTCGCCCAGAGGAAGGGAGCGTCCGCCGGCCCAGCGCACCACCGTCCAGGAATCGACGGTGGCGGCCGCCACCAGCCACCCCAGCAGGAACAGTCCGAGCGTGGAGAGCCAGGAGTACAGCGGGTACTGCCGCAGTCCCGTGCCCGCTTGTTTCAGCCCCCGCGCGTGGGCGATCCACAGCGCCGCGAAAGCGCCCAGCGTGGCGGCCACCACCGGGGCGAAGCCGTAGCCGAGCATCTGCAGCCAGGTCTCCACCTGGCCCATCTCCTGCCACCACTGGTACTCAATGGTGATCCCCGCAATCCAGCGGCCGCCCACAACCAGCAGCAGGATGACGACCAAAATGATGCCGCGTCCCATGGAATATCCTCCCCCATCAGTGTATGCTTCTGATGCACCCAATCCAATGACTCGCCGCGACTTATTGAAAACGTCTCTCCCCGTGGCATTGCCGGCGACCCGGCTTCCGTGGTTCGACCGGCCGATGCGCTGGGTCCAGTTGGCCTTCGTAGAGGACGACCCAGGCAACTACGACCCCTCGTTCTGGCTCGACTACTTCCGGCGCGTCCACGCCGATGCGGCCTGCCTGTCGGCCGGCGGCTGCGTGGCTTTCTACCCCACCAAGGTTCCCCTGCACTATGCCAGCCGCTTCATGCCACCGGGGACAGACCCCTTCGGCGACATGCTGAAGGGCTGCCGGTCGCTGGGCATGAACGTGATCGCGCGCGTTGATCCGCACGCCTGCCACGACGACCTCTATCGCGCCCATCCGGACTGGATCGCCGTCGACGCCGCCGGCCGGCCGCGGCGCCATTGGGCCATGCCCTCCTACTGGGTCACCTGCGCCCTGGGGCCCTACAACTTCGAGTTCATGCGCGAGGTGGTGAGCGAAATCGTCTCCCGCTACCACGTCGACGGCGTCTTCGCCAACCGCTGGTCCGGCTCCGGCGTCTGCTACTGCCGGCACTGCCGCGACGGCTTCAAGGCCTTCTCGGGACTCGATATTCCCACCACCAACGACCCGCGCGACAAGGCCAGACGGCAGTACACGCTGTGGCGCGACAAGCGCCTGTTTGAACTCTGGGAGTTGTGGGACGCCGGCATCCGCAAGGTGAACCCCGAGGCCGCCTTCATCCCCAATACCGGTGGCGGGGCCTCGGCCGAAATCGACATGAAGCGCGCCGGCGCTCTGGCCCCCATCCTCTTCGCCGACCGCCAGGCGCGCTCGGGGGTCGCCCTGGCCTGGGCCAATGGCAAGAACGCCAAGGAGTACCGTGCCGCGCTGGGCAATAAGCCCATAGGCGGCATCGTCTCGGTCGGGCTCGAGGCCCCCTACCGCTGGAAGGACTCCGTCCAGTCGCCCGCCGAAATCCGCCTCTGGGCTGTCGACGGCATCGCCCAGGGTCTGCGCCCGTGGGTCGCCAAGTTCAACGCCAAGCCGCTCGACCGGCGCTGGTTCCAGCCCGTGGAGGACCTCTACGTCTGGCACTGGAAGAACGAGCGCTACCTGCGCAATACCGCCAACCTGGCCGAAACCGGCCTGGTGTTCTCGCAGCAGACAGCGCGCTATCTCAACGCCGCCCACGAGGACCACATCCGCGGCGCCTATCACGCGCTGGTGGAGGCGCGCATCCCCTTCGAGATGGTCCACGAGGGGATGCTCGACGCCGCGGCCCTGAAGCGCTTCAAGACCCTCATCCTCCCCAACACCGCCGCACTTTCGACGGCTCAGTGCGCCCAACTGGCCGCCTTCGTCGAGTCAGGCGGCGGGCTGGTGGCCACCCACGAGTCTTCGCTCTACGACGAGTCGGGCGAACGCCGCCCCGACTTCGGCCTGAAGACCCTCTTCGGCGCCTCCTGGGCCGGCAACACGATCACCCGGCAGCAGAACGCCTACATCGACATCGCCGCCCGCGATCATCCGCTGCTCGATGGCCTCGGCGACGCCGGCCGCTTCATCCACGGAGTCCAGCGGGTGGAGATCACCTCGCCGCCGGGCGGCCCGCTCATCACCGTCCCCTCCTACCCGGACCTGCCCATGGAGGAGGTCTACCTGCGCGAGAAACCCGCCGGCATCCCGGCCGCCATCTGCCGCGGCCACCGCCAGGGGCGCGTCGTCTACTTCCCCTGGGACATCGACCGCACGTTCTGGGAGATCCTCTCACCCGACCACGGCCGGCTGCTGGCCAACGCAGTCCGTTGGGCCGCCGGCGGTCCGCAACCGGTCACCGTCACCGGTCCGGGCCTCATCGACATCGCGCTGTGGCGGCAGGCCTCGTCTCTGACGCTGCACCTGGTGAACCTCACCAACCCCTACGCGATGAAGGGTCCCGTCCGCGAGGTTATTCCCGTGGGCGCGCAGAAGATCCGCCTGCGCACCCCGCCGCCGAAGGCCGCGCGCTGGCTGGTGGCCGGTGTCCCCGTGCGCTTCTCCATGGCCGGGCCTTACCTTGAAACCTCCACCCCCGCCGTCGGGCTCCATGAAGTGCTGGCGCTCGACCTGTGATCCTGCGCCGCCTGCCCGAATCGCGCTATACTATTGACAGGTTCGAAGTTCAATCCGCATTTCCCTCCCGCCAAACGCCGGTCGGCTGCCGATTCACCTTCCCAAAACAAACTGAATGAACAATTTCTCTGACCTTTCGCTGTCCACCGTGTTGAACAGCAATCTGGCGAAGCACTGCTTCGTCACTCCCACTCCCGTCCAGGCGCAGGCCATCCCGCCCGCCCTGTCCGGCCGCGACATTGTCGCCACCGCACAGACCGGCACCGGCAAAACGCTTGCCTTCGTCCTGCCGATTCTCGAATCGCTCACCCGCCAGCCGGGCCAGCCCGGCGTCGCCGCCGTCATCCTCAGCCCGACCCGCGAGCTCGCCCTCCAGATCGACGAGGCGTTCAAGAAGCTCGCCGCCGGGACCGCCATCCGTTCCGCCGCCGTCGTCGGCGGCATGAACGAACAGCGCCAGCTTCTGGCCATCCGCCAGGGCGCCCAGGTCCTCATCGCCACCCCCGGCCGCCTCTGCGACTTCCTCGAGCGCCGGCTCGTGAAGCTGAACGCCGTCCGCGTCCTCGTCCTCGACGAGGCCGACCGCATGCTCGACATGGGCTTCCTGCCGGCCATCCAGCAGATCATCGGGCCCATGCCCGCCACGCGCCAGACGCTGTTCTTCTCCGCCACCATCGAGTCTTCCGTGGCGCACCTGATCAACCGCTACCTGAACAACCCGGTGCGCATCGCCATCGGCTCCACCACCAAGCCGGCCGACCACATCGACCTGCACGTCTACGAGGTGGAACAGGACCGCAAGCTCTCCCTGCTGCACTCGCTGCTCGACAAGGAGCAGGGCTCCTTCCTGGTCTTCGCCCGCACCAAGCACGGCGCCGACCGGCTGGCCCGCAAGCTCTCCTCGCGCGGCGTGCGCACGGCCGCCATCCACGGCGACCGCACCCAGAGCCAGCGCAACCAGGCGCTGCGCGGCTTCCAGAAGGGCGACACGCGCGTCCTGGTCGCCACCGACGTCGCCGCCCGCGGCATCCACGTCGATGGCATCGCCCACGTCGTCAACTACGACCTTCCGCAGGTCCCCGAGGACTTCATCCACCGCGTCGGCCGCACCGGCCGCGCCGGTGCGCCGGGCCTCGCCTCGACCTTCGCCACCCGCTCGGAACGCTCCGAGATTCGCCGCATCGAACGCACCATCAGCCTGCGCCTGGCGCAGCAGCAGGTGTCGGCGGAGGTCATTCTTGAACAGGACATGCCCGCTCCGCGCGTCGTGACGATGCCCCCCAGAGCCGCCGCCCCGCCCGCCCACAGGCCACAGCACGGCCGCCCGTTCAAGTCCAAGCCGCGGAGCTTCGGCAAGCCCCGCCGCCAGCGCGCGACCGCGTAAAATACCGGCTATGGCCGGAATCAACGATCGCACCCTCTTGCTGGCCGGGTTGGACGAAGCGTTCGACCGCAAGTCCTGGCACGGCGCCAACCTTCGCGGATCTCTGCGCGCCCTCAGCGCCGCGCAGGCCGCCTGGAAACCCGCCCCAGGCCGCCTCAGCGCCTGGGAACTCGCTCTCCACTGCGCCTATTGGAAGTACGGGGCCCGCCGCCGCCTCACCGGCGAAAAGCCAGGCAGCTTCCCTTTGAAGGGCTCAAACTTCTTTCCACTTCCCTCCACGCCCGATCAGGCGGCCTGGAAGCAGGCGTTGCGCTTGCTCGCAGACCAGCACGCCCTGCTCCGCGCCGCCGTCATCTCCCTTCCCGCCAAGATCCTGCGGACGCAGGCGGCGCGAAAGCTGATCCGCGGCGTGGCCGCGCACGACCTCTATCACGCCGGCCAGATCCAACTCCTGAAGCGGCTCCAGCCCGCTACGCCCCCGCCGGAAACCCCATAGGCCGTCGTGTTGCGTCCTCAGGCGGCGCCAGCATATGGTTCAGCACTTGCGAGATGACCTGGATGTCCTCCGTGTGCCTGCCCACATCCCGTTCCAGGTCCGTCAGCCGGACCTCCAGCTCCCGGTGCGTCGCCAGGATCCTCCTCAGCCGCACGAATGCCCGCATGATGGCGATGTTCATGAAGATCGCCCGCTGGCTGCGTAGTACCGAGGAGAGCATGGCTACCCCCTGCTCTGTGAAGGCATAGGGCAGGAACCGCCTGCCGCCGCGAGCCTCTTCGCTGTCATCCTCAACTTTTGACATCACAATCTGTGATCTCAAAACCGCAACGGCGCGTGTTTCCTCGCGCGTCAACCGGAACATGAAGTCCTCGGGGAAGCGGTCCCGGTTGCGTTTCACGGCCTGGTTCAGAGTCCCGGTCGGGACCCCGTAGAGCGCCGCCAGGTCGCTGTCCAGCATGATTCTCGTGTCTCGCAGGACGAAGATGAACCGCTCGACGGCGTCCAGCGGAACCAGATCCGGTGCTCTGGCCACGGCTACCGCGTCCATACCGATACTGTGCGGACTACCACCGATTCCTCTCCCGTATGTGGTACATTCGGCAGCTTGTGGAGCCCCGCGACTGGAACCGTCCCAACCATGAAGCTCAATTCCTATCTCCTCAAGTCTTCCCTGGTCGCCGCCCTCGGCGGACTGCTGTTCGGCTTCGACACGGTGGTCATCGCCGGCGCCAACGACGCGTTGAAGAAGATCTACGACCTCACCCCCGCCCTACTCGGCTTCACGGTCGCCTCGGCGATTCTCGGAACGACGCTCGGCGCCATTCTGGCCGGCATGCCGGCGGACCGCTATGGCCGCCGCCGCTCGCTCTTTGCGCTGGCCATCCTCTACTTCATCACCGCCCTGGGCTGCGCCCTGGCCTGGAACTGGGGCTCCTTCCTCTTCTTCCGCTTCCTCGGCGGGCTGGCCATCGGCGGCTCCTCCGTCATCGGGCCGATGTACATCGCCGAGATCTCTCCGGCGCGCGCCCGCGGCCGCCTGGTGGGATTCTTCCAGTTCAACATCGTCTTCGGGATTCTCCTGGCCTACCTCTCCAACTACCTGCTGGGCCTGGGCGGTTTCGGCGGTGAGGAGTGGCGCTGGAAGCTCGGCGTGGCCGCCATCCCGGCGGCGGCGTTTTTCGTCATGCTGTTCCCCATTCCCGAGTCGCCGCGCTGGCTCGTCAAGCGCTCCCGCGTCGAGGAGGCGAGCGAGGTGCTCCGTCTGACCGGTGAGGAGAACTACAAGGAAGAGCTCGCCGACATCGTCGCCTCCATCGACGCCGAGCACGGCAAGGCCGACGAGCCGCTGTTCATCTGGAAGTACCGCCTCCCCATCTTCCTGGCCATCACCATCGGCATGTTCAACCAGTTGAGCGGCATCAACGCCGTCCTCTACTACCTGAACAACATCTTCGAAAGCGCCGGCTTCTCCAAGACCTCGGGCGACCTGCAGGCCGTGGCCATCGGCTTCACCAACCTGGTCGCCACCATGATCGCCATGTCGGTGATCGACAGAATCGGCCGCAAGACCATGCTGCTGATCGGCTCCATCGGCACCGCCATCTCGCTCGCCGGTGTGGCGTGGATCTTCTCCACCAAGGCCAACGAGCACCTGCTGGTCTGGCTGCTCATCTCCTTCATCGCCTTCTTCGCCTTCTCGCAGGGCGCGGTGATCTGGGTCTACCTCAGCGAGGTCTTCCCCACCCGCGTGCGCGCCCGGGGCCAGTCACTCGGCTCATTCACCCATTGGGCCATGAACGCCATGATCGCCGGCACGTTCCCAGTCATCGCCGCCAGCTCCGGCGCGGCGCCCTTTGCCGTCTTCGCCGGCATGATGGTGGTGCAGTTCGCCGTGGTGGCCGTGTGGTACCCGGAGACCAAGGGCCACACCCTGGAAGAGATGCAGAAGAAGCTGGGGATCAGTTAGTCTGAGAAGCCCTCGGCGCGCCACACCACCTGCCCGTTCACGATGGTGACAATCGGCCCGCCGCGGAACGTCCGCCCGTTGAAGGGCGTGTTGCTCGACTTCGAGAAGCTCTTCTTCACGTCGTAGACCCACGGGTATTCTGGGTGCAGAATCGTCACGTCGCCCGCGTAGCCCGGCTTCAGCGCGCCGCGCGCCTGCTCGCCCTTCCAACCGATGACCCGCGCCGGCGCCGACGTGTACAGCGCGATCAGCTTCGGCAGGCTGATCCTGCCCGTGTGGACCAGGACCTCCAGGCTGACGCCGAGCGCCGTCTCCAGCCCCGTGATGCCGAACGGGCATCGCTCGAACTCCTGCATCTTGTCGTCGCCGGCGTGCGGGGCGTGGTCCGTCGCCAGGCAGTCCACCGCGCCGCTGGCGATACCCTCCACCACCGCCTCCACGTCGTGCCGGCACCGCAGCGGCGGCTTCATCTTGTAATTCGAGTCATACGGCCGCATGTGGCCCGTGTTCAGGGCGATGTGATGCGGAGTGGCTTCCGAAGTCACCGGCAGGCCGCGTTGCCTGGCGTAGGCCACCATCGCCACGGCGTTGCGCGTGGAGATGTGCGCCACGTGATAGCGCGCCCCGGTGAGCTCGGCCAGGATGATGTCCCGCGCCACCATCACGTCCTCGGCGGCCGACGGAATGCCCTGAATACCCAGCCGCACCGAATCCAGGCACTCGTGCATGTCCCCGCCGGCGCTCAGATTGAGGTCCTCGCAATGCTGGATGAGCGGAATATCCAGCGCGCGCGCGGTCTCCATCGCCCGCCGGATCACGCGCGCGTTCATCACCGGCTTGCCGTCGTCGCTGATGGCCACCGCGCCCGCCGCCAGCATGGACCCGATGGAGGCCAGTTCGCCGCCTTCGCTGCCCTTTGTGATCGCGCCGATCGGAAAGACGTTCACCACCGCTTCCCGCCGGGCCTTCTCCACAATGTAGGTCGTCACCGTCGCCGAGTCGTTCACCGGGTTGGTGTTCGGCATGCAGCAGATGGTTGTGAAACCGCCCGCCGCTGCCGCTCTCGACCCCGATGCGATGGTCTCGGCATGAGTGAAGCCCGGCTCGCGCAGATGGACGTGAATGTCGATGAAACCAGGCGCCACAACCAGCCCGGCGGCGTCGATCTGCTCCGCGCCCGCGGCCGTCAGGCCTTCCCCCACCGCGCTCACGCGCCCGCCTTCAATCAACACGTCCGCCACGCCGTCGTGGCCGGACTCCGGGCAAATCACGCGCCCGTTCCTGATGAGCAGCTTCACTGCAGTAACACCCTTTCAAGCACCGCCATCCGCACCGGAACCCCGTTTTCCACCTGGTTCAGCACCATCGACCTCTGCGAGTCCGCCACCTCCGACGAGATCTCCATGCCGCGGTTCATCGGCCCGGGGTGCATCACGATCACGTCCGGGTTGGCCAGTTCGATATGCTCCTGCCGCAGGCCGTAGAAGCGGAAGTACTCGCCCGCCTGCATCGCCGGCTCGTGGATGCGCTCCAACTGCACGCGCAGCATCATGATCACATCGGCCCCGCGCACCGCGCGCCGCATGTCGTATTCCAGCGTCACTCCCTTGGCGATCTGTGCAAACTCCCGCGGTAGCAGCGAAGGCGGACCGCACAGCACGATGTCCACGCCGAACTTCGCGAGCAGATGCACGTTACTGCGCGCCACGCGGCTGTGCTGGATGTCGCCGATGATGGTCACCCGCAGCCCCTCCAGCCGCCCGCAGCGGTCCAGGATGGTGCGCGCGTCCAACAGCGCCTGCGTGGGGTGCTCGTGCGTGCCGTCGCCGGCGTTGACGATGGGCGTTGTCAGGTAGCGCGACAAGAAATGCGGCGCCCCGGAGGCTTTGTGCCGCATCACGATCGCCGACGGCCTCATCGCCACCAGCGTGTTCAACGTATCCACCAGGCTTTCGCCCTTCGATACGCTCGAGCCCGACGCCGTAATCGCCAGCGTGTCCGCCCCCAGCCGCTTGGCCGCGATCTCGAAACTCGACCGCGTCCGCGTGGAGTTCTCGAAAAAGGCGTTCACCACCATCTTGCCCGTGCAGGTGTTCACCTTCGCAAACGTCGGTCCCCCGTGCGCCTGGAACCCCACAGCGCGGTCCAGAATCTCTTCGATCTCCGGGCGCTCCAGTTCCTCGATGCCGAGCAGTCCTCTTGCCATCGCCGCCACTCCTTAACCGGCGTTGTCGGCCAGTTCCACCAGCAAGACTTTTTCCGTGTCGTCGATCTCCTGGAACTTCACCTCGATGATCTCCCGCGAAGAGGTCGGGATCTTCCGTCCCACGTATTGCGCCTCGATCGGCAGTTCCCTGTGGCCGCGGTCGATCAACACCAGTAGTTGCACGTGCGCCGGCCGGCCCAGCTCGAACAGCGCGTCCAGCGCCGCCCGGATCGTGCGTCCGGTGTACAGGACGTCGTCCATCAGCACCACGTCCTTGCCCGCCACCGCGAAATCGATCTTGGTCCCGCTCACCACGGGCCTGTCGTCCACAGTGGAAAGATCGTCGCGATACAGGTTGATGTCCAGAATCCCCACTGGAATCTGGATCTTCTCCAGGCTCTCGATCTTCTTTGCCAGCCGCTCGGCCATCGGTACGCCCCGCCGCTTGATGCCGATAAAGGCCAGTTTGGCCGGGTCGTCCGTCTTTTCCAGGATCTCGTGCGCCAGCCGGACCATGGTCCGGTCGATCTCCGACGCGCTCATCAATAGGGCTTTCTCTCGGGTTAGGCTCATCGCTGATCAGTGTACTACTTCAAAACCGCTTCATCCGCCCCCGTACCCGGCGGCTGATCTTCTCGATCTCCTCCAGGTCCTTGAGCGACTTGACGGAAAGCACGTGGCGGTCGTATTTCTTCATCTCCGCCTCCACGCTGTCCATCAGCTTTCTCATCTGCCCGAGATCTTTCAGATTCTCCGCGTGATCCGCCTTCAGAATCTCTTCCGCCTGGTTCTTGCCGTTCGGCAGCCGTCCCGGTTCATGCGGCTCCTGTGGCGGGAGTTGCTCGGGAATCGGCCGCTGCATCGCGCCGCTCATCGCCGCCAGCCCGGCGGCCAGCAACAGGCAACAGCCCACTCGCTTGCTAGACTTGAGTTTTATGCAGGACGTCAATCTCGGCATCGTCGGCCTCGGTAATGTAGGTTCCGGCACACTCACCATTCTGGCTGAAAACGCCGGGCAGATCGCCCGCAAGCTCGGCTTCCGGCTGCGCGTGGCCGCCGTCTGCTCGCGTTCCGCGAAGTCGAAAACCCTGCCCGAGGCCGCCCAATCCGCGTTTGTCACCGAGGACTGGCGCGAGGTGGTGAACCACCCCGGCGTCGACATCGTCGCCGAACTGATCGGCGGAACCACCGTCGCCCGCGAGGTGGTCGAAGGCGCGATCGAGGCCGGCAAGTGCGTCGTCACCGCCAACAAGGAGCTGATCGCGCTCGACGGCGCCGCCATCTGGCGGAAGGCGGCCGCCCGCGGCGTCACCCTCGCCATGGAGGCCTCCGTCTGCGGCGGCATCCCCATCCACGCCGTGCTGCGCGAAGGCATCGCCGGCGACCGCGTCGAGACCCTCTTCGGCATCCTCAACGGCACCAGCAACTACATCCTCACCGAGATCGAGCAGCACGGCTCCGCCTTCGACGACGTCCTGGCCGAGGCGCAGAAACTCGGCTACGCCGAAGCCGACCCCACCGCCGACGTCGACGGTTTCGACGCCCGCTCCAAGCTCGCCCTGCTCGCTTCGCTCGCCTTCGGCGTCCGCCTCCACCCCGCCGCCATCCACACCGAGGGCATCCGCCGCATCTCGCCCATCGACTTCCAGTACGCCCGCCAACTCGGCTGCACCATCAAGCTGCTCTGCTCTGCGCGCCGCGACGGCGGCGGGCTCTTCGTCAGTGTGCGCTCCGCCCTGCTGGCCCGTAACACCATCATGGCCGGGGTCCAGGGCGCCTACAACGCCGTCTGGTGCCGCGGCGCGTTCGGCGCCGATACGTTCTACTATGGCTGCGGAGCCGGGCCCAATCCCACCGGCGTCGCCGTCGTCAGCGACCTGATGCGCGTCGCCCGCGAACTCCGCCCAGCGCCCGCCCACCGCGTCCCGCCCTTCGCGTTCACCTCGCTCGAGGAATCCGCCCCGCTCGACATCGGCCTGCAAAAGCGCCCCTGGTTCCTCCGCTTCCGCATCACCGACCGTCCCGGTATCATCCGCGACCTCTCCTCCATCCTCGCCGAGCACGCCATCTCCATCGACGCCGTCCTCCAGCTCCCCGATCAGGACAAGCAGAACCTCCCCTTCGTCATCACGCTGGAAAGCTCCCCCGAGGCCGCCGTCCGGCGCGCCGTCGAAAAAATGGGTAAACTTGACTTCATGGTGCAGCCACCTCTAGCGCTGCCCATTGAGCGAGGCTTGTGATTCGTCTTCTCCTGCTTTCCACACTCTCCACGCTGCTTCTTTCCGGACAGGCAGCCGATAAGGCCAACGAGCGTTACAGGACGCCGGAAGGCCGCCAGGGCATGTTGGGCAACCTGGGCGCATCCGACCGCGCCGAGCGCATCCACGCCCAGGCCATCGTCCAGGCTCTCGACCTCAAGCCCGGCATGGCCGCCGCCGATCTCGGCACCGGCGCTGGCGCCCTGCTGCCCGCCCTCAGCGCCGCCGTCGGCCCCTCGGGCAAGGTCTTCGCCGAGGATATCTTCCAGGACTTCCTCGATAGCTCCAGGACGAAAAACTTCACCCTCGCCAACGTTGCCTGGATCCTCGGCACGGAGCGCGATCCCAAACTCCCCGCCAGCTCCATCGACGCCGCCGCCACCGTCGACGCCTACCATCACTGGGACTACCCCGCCGAGATGCTCGCCAATCTTCGCCGCGCCCTCAAGCCCGGCGGGCGTTTCGCCGTCGCCGATTACTACCGCCGCGCCGGCGCCATGGGGCCCGGTCCCGACGCCCTGGAGCACATCCGCATCGACCGCGACGAGGTGATCAAGGAGGTCGAAGCCGCCGGCTTCAAACTCCTCACCACCTCCGACACCGCCCCCGGCAAGCAGTACATCGCCGTCTTCACCAGGTAGGCCGCCGCGCCCCCTGTGTCACCCGCGCGTCCAGCCGCCCCACGCCGTCGATCCGCGACCGCACCGTGTCGCCCGGCTTGATCCGCGCCGCCCGCGGGCAGCCCGTCGAAATCACATCGCCCGGCTCGAACGTGAAATAGTCGCTGTGGAAGCTCACCAACTTCTCCGGCAGGTGGCGCATGTTGCGCACGAAGTCGCGCGAGCCCACCGCTCCGTTGATCTCGGTGATCACCTCCAGCCCGGCCACGTCGGCGATATCGTCCGGCGTCACAATTACCGGCCCGAAGCTGAAGAACGTGTCGATGGACTTCGAGCGCGTGAGGAAGCGCGGATTGCGCGCCAGCACGTCCAGCGCCGTCAGGTCCATCGTCGTCGTGTAGCCGAAGATCACCTCGCCCACGTGCTCCGGCGGCACGAAACGGCAGCGCCGGCCGATGATCACCCCCAACTCGCCCTCGGCGTCCACGTCGTTCGACACCTCCGGCGGCGGCAGCACGATCTCCCCTCCAGGCTCGAACAGGCACGACGCCGGCTTCATGAAGCTGGCCGGCTCGTCCGGCTGCACCGCGTTCAGGTCCTCGGCGTGGCTCTTGTAGTTCAGCCCGATGCACCAGATCTTCGGCGGCCGCGCATAGGGCAGCCGCGGCGTCACCTCCGTCAACGGCACGCCGGCCAGGCCGCGCAGGTCCTGGAGCGGCTCCAGGTCGCCGCTCTCGATCAGCGCCAGCAGGTCATTGGGCAGCCTTGTGCCGCGCTTGGCATTCACCTCATCGAACAGCACGGCGCGGTCGCCGTTGAGTACGGCGGCGCCTTCGGCCGAGCGCATCAGTTTCATATGCTCCTCGCTATGTCCACAAGATCGGAGAACACCCCATAGGCCGTCTGTTCCAGCCCCGGCGCGATGGTGAACACGCCCAGCCGTCCCATCAGGTCCGTCTCCAGCACCAGTAGGTTCGACGTGCCGCGTGCCGAAGCCAGCATATCGTCCTTCTCCAGCACCTCGGCTCGCACCCGCAGCCTCACCCCGTCCGCAGTCCGCCTCGCCCGGCTCACCAGCGCCACGGTCTTGCCCGACGCCTGGATCTCCGCCAGCCGTTCCGGCGTCAACTTGCCCATGCCGCGCCGCTCCACCTGTTGCGGCGTCGTGCGCGCGTCCATCAACACGTTGGCCAGCGCCGCGGCCTTGCAGGCCGAGTCCCAGCCGTCGATGTCGAACCACGGGTCCGCTTCGGTCACCCCCAGCGCCCGCGCTTCGGCGATGCCGTCGTCCAGCGACAGCCCGCGTCCCATCGCCTCCAGGATCACCTTCGAGGTCGAGTTCAGCGCCCCGGCAAAACCCGTCACCGTTACCCCCGGCAGGTTGTGCCGCACCATGTTGTACACCGGCGTGCCGTCCATCGTCACCGCTTCGTGCCGGAACTCGACGCCCGCCCGCCGCGCCTCCTCCCGCAACTCCGCGTAGGCGAACGCCACCGGCCCCTTGTTGGCCGTCACCACGTGCATCCCGCGCGCGAACGCCGCCCGGATATGCGAAATCGCCGGTTCGCCGCTTTCAGGATTCAGCGGCGTCAACTCGATCGCCGCTTCAGCCTGTGACCTGTCCAGGAACTCCTCCACGCTCGCCGCCGCCGGTCCCCAGGCGGGTTCCTCCGGCAAGCCGTTTGCGTCGTAGGCCGTCCCGTGCCGCGAGGTGTGCGCGCCCACCACCAGGAACGGGTAGGCGGCGCGCTTCACCTCCAGCAGCCGCGCCAGCGCCCGGCCCACTCGCCCGTAGCCGACGATGGCGACTCTCAAAACTCCAGCTTCTCGATCATGGCGTTCAGTTCAGTCTCCAGCGCCGCGCGCCGCTTGCGCAACTCGCTCTGCCGGTCCCGCAGTTGCGCCAGTTGCCCGTCGCCCTTGGCCAGCTCCGCCGCATAGCGTGTCACTTGCGCCTGCTGGCCTTCCACGCGGTTCAGCGTGTTAATGTTCTGCCGCAGCCGCTCCTGGTCGCGGCCGATCTCGTTCATCTGCCCCTCCACGCGCTTCCACTCGTTGTCGGCCGTCGCGATCTCGCTCTTCTTGGCCAGCACGCCCTGCAACTGCTGCTTCGCCGCCGCGCTGATTGCCTTGCTCTGCGTCCAGGTCAACAATACGTCCGGCGTCATCGAGCCGACCATCAGGGATTCCTCGATCTCGCGCTCTTCCACCACCGCCAGTTTCTGCGCCGCCTTCGGCGCCAGCTTCACCGCGAAGCGGTAGCGGTTGGCCGAGGTCTCATCGGCCTTCGGCTTCATCAGTTTCTGGTCCGGAGTGACCGGATGCTCCACCAGCAGCGTCTTCTCCTTGGAGTCCACGTTGTCGATGCTGTAGGTGGTGATCACCTCCATGGCGCTGCGTGTGAGCAGCACGCCCCGCTGCGCCTTCACGGACCGCAGCATGGCCTCACCGCTGTCGAAGTTCGTCGTCACCCGCGTGCCCTGGTCCACCGCGTAGCTGATCAGCCGCTTGTCGCCGGCCTTCAGCGTCTCCATCAGCGCCTCGCCGGCGTAGCCGCCGCCCTGGTAGACCGTCAGCGGCCCGCCGTCCAGCGTCTTGCCCGTGATGTTGCTGATCTCGGCCGCGTTGCGCGGGTTCAACTGCGAGCGGTCCGAGTAGACCAGCAGCTTCCGCGCGCCCACCTTCTGCTGCACGAACGGCAGCAGCATGCTTTCCCCCTTTTTCGCCGTCACCGGCGTCGAGAACCGGTACTCGAACAGCTCCCCCACCTCGCGCGCGGCGGTGTTCACCGCCACCGAGCTCATCATCATCGGCGCCGGTGGAGGCGGGGGCGACATCGTCGCATTCAGAGTCATTGCCCCCGCCACCCCCGCTCGCACCCCTCCCACCGCCTTTGCCTTCAGCTCGTCCCGGACTTCCTCGCTCTTCCTGAGCGCGCCTTCATACAGCATCGGCGCCACCGCCATCTCCTCCGGCAGCGACGCCTCCGGCCGTTGCAGGAACTTCGGCTCGTACAGCCGGCTGATGAACGACACCGGCTTGCCGCTCACCACCGTCAGGTCCACGTTCGTCCAGTCCTCGCCGCTGGCGTTGTCGACAATCGCCCAGCCCTCCAGCATCGTGTCCCCCGTCTCGGCCAGCGACAGCCGGTAACTGGACTTCCACACCGCCGCCGGCGTCAGGTAACGCGCCGTGAGCTTCGCCGCGCCCGTCGTGTCGATGAACACGGCGCGCTTATCGCGCGACCGCGACTGCGCCATCGCCGCCAGCGCGTCCATCAACTGCTGCTGCAGCTTCGCGTCGGCCAGCTTCAGCCCCGTGGCCGCGTCCAGGTCCACCAGCCGCAGTTCGCCGCCCTCGGCCACCAGCGTCAGCTCCTGCCGCTGCGCCTGGTTGGCCAGCGGCGCCAGCCTCCCGCTGACGATGGTCCCGGCCAGCGCCTCACCCCGGTACTTCATCTCGATCCGCGCGCCCTTCCACTGGTCCAGCAGCGGCGCCAGCGCCGCCTGCGCCGGAATCTGGATGCCCTGCTCGGCCAGCTTGCGCTGCAGCGGCTCGCTCAGCTCATAGCGCACCCGCGCCACCCCCGCGCCGCCGGCGTCCACCACCAGCGACTTGAGCACGTCGTCCATCTCCGCGGCCTTGAAGTCCAGACGCGCCGCCTCGCCCGCCTGCACCTGCCCCGTCCGTTCATAATAGGCGACCCCGTTCTTGTAGAGGACCACTCGGGTCACCGGAATCTCGGCCGCCTGCATTACGGCCGCCGCCAGCATCACTGCCACTGCCTGTCTCATGACGCATCTCCTGCTTCAATGGTATGTTCGGAGGGCGCACTCATGGCGAACCTCTCCCTGCTCCTGGTGGACGACGAAAAACCGCTGCTGGCGCTCCTCAGGAAATACCTCGAGCGCCTCGGCCACAGCGTCGATACCGCCGAAACCGGCCAGGAAGCTATCGGGAAATGCCGCCACAGCCCCTGTCCCTTTCAAATCGTCGTCCTCGATCTGAAACTGCCCGACATGCCCGGTACCGACGTGCTTCCGGTACTGCTCGAATGCGCGCCCGATCTCCGCGTCATCATCTCCAGCGGCACCCCCTTCAGCGCCGAATCCCTGCCCCCTGCCGAGCGCCCGCGCGTGGCGTCGCTTCTGAAGCCCTACATGCCCAAACAGCTCACCGGCGCCCTCGACGCCCTCTCAGTCCAGCATTGACTTGAGCCGCCCGGCGAAGTCCTCTTCCTCCTCCGACCAAAGCAACCGCCGCTCCACGGTCAACTCCTCCTCCAGGTCCTGCGCCAGGTGCAGCAGGCTGCGGATGTTCGATTGCACCGGCTTCAACTGGTCGCTGTACTCCTGCGGCAGGTACAGGTCTTCGCTGCCAAAGTCCACCCGCACGTGCTCGCCGCGCAGGCTGTCGAACTCCGGCCCGTACACCTCCAGCAGCACCGTCGACGGCTTCAGCTCCCACTCGCCGTCCCACCGGTACAGGTCCCACCGCGCCTCCACCTGAAATGCGCAGTCCTCGTGCATCAGCGGCTGCGCCCGGCTCACCATGTCCGCAGCGTCCAGCTCCCCGTGGATGATCTCTTCATAAACCGGCGGTTCCTGGAACGACAGTGCGTGCACCCGCATCACCGCCCCCGGCGACAGCTTCGAGTGCGGAAACACCCCCAGCGCCTTCTTCAAGTACACCGGCAGCGCCAGCGGCGAATAGCCGCGCAGCCACAGCGAAAGAAACAGCGGGTCGCCCACGCCCCCCAGTGTAGTGGGCTGCCGCCCCGCCCCGCCAGCCCACATGGCGGCCACCCAGCGGCATCTCGCCCGGCATGGACTGGTGAAGAGGGCCGAGTGACCAAGCACGAGATTATTGTTTACTGGAGCGAGGAAGATCAGGCCTTCATCGCCGAGGCGCCGGAACTTGCCGGCTGTGCCGCCGCCGGCCCGACTTGCCTGGAGGCCCTCGCCAACATCGAAGTGGTGATCACCGAGTGGATCGAAACGGCCAAGAGATTGGGCCGTCCCATCCCGGAGCCCAAAGGCGGTCTTCTGTTCGCCGAGCACGGCGGTTCAGAGTTTACTCACGTGTTTCCGGAGCCCATAGTGCAACCCTTGGCGACCAGGCTGGAGGAGCCGGTGACGGACCCCGTTCGTGGATTCGCGGAACAAATCGCCAACGCTGCACTCCAGCGGCGTCTCGGTAATCACTGCGCGTACTGGGTAGCGTCGGATTCGATCCACGGATTCTGGCCAGTGGACACGGTGCTCATGCGGTCCGTCCTTAAGAAAGCGTCTTCTGTCACAACGCCATCATTTGGTCGAGCAGCCCCGAGGCGGAAATACCGAATCAACGTGAGGTGGTCTGACATCGTCTAATCCTACGTATGGGCAATCTGTTCTACGGGCCGTTCCGTGTCTATGCGCTACTGAGCCTCGCCTCTGGATTGGACCAGGTTCCGCATGCCGAACGGGTCCTACCAAACGACCCGCTCTTCCCCCTTCAATACAGCTTCTACAATCCAAGCACTACCCAGGTCCGGTTCCCAGCTACCCGGGCAGGTCGGCAGGTTGTCGAACTGGCGGCTCAGCCCGACCTGGACCTCGGCATCACGAAAGCGTGGACTCTTACTACGGGTTCGCGCAGCACAATCGTGGCCGTCTTGGACGATGGTTTCTTCTACCAGCACGAAGACATACGGGACAACGTCTGGCGCAACCCCGGCGAAACAGGTACCGATGCTACTGGACGGCCAAAACAGACGAATGGGATTGACGATGATGGCAACGGGTTCGTCGACGACGTGGTCGGCTGGGACTTTGCATTCGATGATCCTGATCCGGACGCCTACGTCTTCGACGGAATGGATCGCGACCGCATTCAGCCATTCTGGCATGGCATCAGCGCCCTGGGGATCATTGGTGCTCGGGGAAACAACGGCATCGGCGTTGCTGGCATTAACTGGGACACGTCCATGATGCTGCTCAAGATTGGGGCGCAAGGCACCCGCCGGGGAGAAATCGATCCCCAACGCAAGGTCCGAGCTGCCCGGGCGATCCGCTACGCGGTGGACAACGGAGCGCGCGTGATCAACTGGTCCGGTTTCGTTGGTGACAAGAGCCTCTCCGATCTTCGGCAACTCAAAGACGCCTTCGACTATGCCGAGCAGCGCGGAGTACTCATCGTTCTCGCCGCGGGCAACTCCTCAGTAGACCTCGATCTCCCGGCGAATGTTGGGTATCCAGAAGCATTCACGAATCGGAATCTCATCCGCGTGGCGGAAATCAACTTTGAGGGAGATCTCGACCGGAACTCGGGGCGAGACCGGATCAGCGGTTCCAATTTCGGCAGACGCTCCGTGGAGATTGCTGCCATAGCCCGGAACTACACAACGACGGTCCGCAACGGACTGTCGGCGTACGATCTCGCCGGAGGCACATCAAGCAGCGCGCCGGTGGTCACGGGAGTCGCGGCCCTGGTCTTCTCGGTTCGCCCGGATCTCACGGCGGAGCAAGTCAAGCAGATCCTCCTGGACTCAGCACGGCGCCTACCCGCCTTGAAAGGAAAACTTGTGGCTGAAGGAGTCATCGACGCGTACGCCGCGGTTACCGCGGCGCTGAGATTCGACCGTCAAGCGCGGTAGTCTCTCCTGTTTCGCCCCACAGACAAGCATTGAGCGGGCACTCCATTAACACGCCCATTCCTGACACCTGCGGATCTATCGAGTAGTCGCCGCCCCACGCCGCAGTGTCGATTGCACTGCCCACGCGGCCGGCGGCTCGCACCATCGAGCCGGTCCTTTCCTCGGCGCTCCCCCCCCCACCCGCCGGTACACCGTCACCCCCAGCGGCGGCAGCGTCAGCGTCAGGAAATGGAAGCGCCCCTGGATCCGCCCATCGCCTCCACACGCCTGCCGGTCCCGCAGGCATTGCGCAGGCGCCGCTTGACAGGATCGACGCTCGGTGTATATTGATCTATTCAGGTAACCGACATATAACGGATACCTGAAGCTGGAGTGGAGGTAAAGTGAGTAAGCCGGCCGCGTTTGTGCAAGGCACCCTTTATCTGCTGATTCTCAAAATCCTTGACCTCGAACCCAGAACGGGCTGGGCGCTTTCGCAACGTCTTCGTCAGATGTCGAACGAGGCCCTGCAGGTGAGCCATGGATCGCTCTATCCCGCGCTTCATAAGCTCGAGCACGAGGGCTGGATTCGAGGTGAATGGAAAGAGTCTGACACTGGACGTCCGGCCAAGTTCTATTCGCTCACTCGATCCGGCCGGCGCCAATTGCGGCTGGAGGCCGCGAAGTGGACCCGCTTGTCGTCGGCGATCAACGGCATTCTGGAGTCGGTCTAGTCGGGAGGCGGGAACATGCGTTGGATTCAAGAGATCTGCCTGAAAGTGAGGGCCGCCCTCCGGCGGCCCCAAGTCGAGCGTGAGATGGAGGTTGAACTTGCCGGACATATCGAATCGGAGACCGAAGATCTGATCGCCCGCGGAGTGCCTCTCGCCGAGGCGCGCCGGCGCGCCAGGGCGACCATGGGCCGGATCGATGCAATCAAGGAGGAATGCCGGGATTCGCGCGGCACGGCAGGTTGGGAGCAACTCAAGCAGGACATCGTATTCGGTGTGCGCCTGCTCGTGAAGAATCGAACATTCGCCTGCATCGCCTTGGCGACCATGGCACTTGGTATCGGCTCCACCACTGCGGTGTTTAGTTTGATCGACGGCGTCCTGATCAGGCCGCTGCCTTTCGCCGAGCCGGACCGGTTGTTCCACGCCAACTCTGTAGGAATGCTTGGGCCTTTCGATACCCTTCGGGCCAACAGCCGCTTGGCCGGGTACGCCGGCCATCTCAGCGTGCGCGCCTTCACGATGACGGGGCGTGAGTTCCCAGAGCGTTTGAAGGGCTGCGAAGTGTCAGCCAATTTCTTCCGCGTACTCGGTGCGAACCCGCTGCTTGGGCGTACCTTCGCCGAGGGGGAAGATCGGCCTGGAAGGCTGCTCGTAGCAGTTCTCAGCCATGAATTCTGGAGGCAACGATACGCGGCGCGAGTTGATGTGGTGGGACAACAACTCACGGTGGACGAGAGGAGCTACGAGATTGTCGGCGTGATGCCTGCGGGCTTTCGGCATCCGGCTTCGGCGGTAAACTTCTGGGTCCCCATGAGACTCGATCCAGGAGCGGTTGGGGACTATTGGGGCTTGGGCGGCGTCGCGGTGTTTGCTCGGCTGCGTCCCGGTGTTACGCCAGAAGCGGCGAGTTCGGAACTTCGTGCCTGGATTCCGCGAATCCGGGCAATGTTTCCGTGGCGGATGCCGGACGCATGGGGAACAGACGCCCGATTGACAAGATTGCGGGACCACCTGGTGGCTGGCGCCAAGGTCAGAAGCCTGCTACTTCTCGGCGTGGTCGGACTGGTTCTTCTCATCGCGATCGTCAACGTGGCGAACCTGATGATCGCGCAAGCGGCGGCGCGGCAAAGAGAACTCGCGTTACGTGCGTCGTTGGGCGCCACGCCGGGTCGCCTTGCCCGGCAGATGTTAACCGAAGCTGTCGTACTCGCGGTGACGGGAGGCCTGCTCGGAGTCGTGCTCGCCTTCGGCCAGTTAAGCTTGCTCAAGCAAGTCCTGCCGCCAGATATGCCGCGTCTTGCCGAGGTCGCGGTCGATAAGCGCATTCTCGCGTTCAGCGCCGCGATCTCTCTGGGGAGCGGCCTGCTGTTCGGCCTGTTGCCGGCCTGGCGCGCGCGCCGCCAGAGATCTCTGGCTGCCTCCGAAGACAGCCGCGCGACCCTCAGCGCCAGGGGATTGCGAATAGACGCCGCACTCGTGATGACAGAAGCCGCCTTCGCTACCGTCCTTCTTCTCAGTGCGGGCCTGCTGCTGCGCAGCTTGTGGACTATGCTGCGCGTGGAACCTGGATTTCGTGCCGAGGCCGTCGTCACCGCTGAGCTCAACCCCAGTCGTGCCGGAGCCGCTTCGTTGGAGAAGACCATTGCTCTATACGAACAGGTTCGCCTCAAACTCGCTGCGTACCCGGGAGTGACAAATGTGGCAGCCACAAATGTGCTGCCGCTAATACCGGAGATCTCAGCCTTTACGGCGGCGATCGAAGACCACCCGCGGCCCCCGCAGGAGCCGCAATTCGCGCTGTGGAGCACGCTCGTGACGCCGGAATACCTGGACACGTTGGATATCCGCCTGTTGCAAGGACGCCGCTTCACGGCAGCGGATGGGAAGGGGGCGGAGCGCGTCGTCCTGATCAGCAGAGCGACGGCCCTCCGCTTCTGGCCGGATCGGAATCCCATCGGGAAGCGGCTTCGTCTGGTCTCCTCGAGTGAATGGCGCACGATTGTGGGTGTCGTCGGGGACGTTAAGAATTTCGGCATTACCGGGCCGCCCGGTTTCGTGGAAGGGGAGGTCTATCTCCCGATGGCGCAAGCGTACTTCAGACCACAGACGATTTCCCTGATCGCGCGGCTGGATGGCGATTCAGGGAGCTTCGAGAAGCGGCTGCCCGAGATGATCAAGGAAGTCTGCGCGAATTGCGCCGTGAGCAGGATCAGGAAGATGGAAGCTGTCGTCGCCGGCGCGGTGCAGGGGCCCCGGTCGTTGGCCTGGCTGGTCGGCGGCTTTGCGCTGCTCGCGCTTGGATTGGCTGCGGCCGGTATGTACGGCGTGGTGAGCCACGGCGTGGTTCGGCGAACCCGCGAACTGGGCGTGCGGCTGGCACTGGGGGCCAGCCGTGGCCGGGTTGCGTGGTTGATTGTAGGATCGAGCCTGCGTTCCGTGCTGGTTGGAACTGTTGTTGGTCTTTTCGCTTCGCTACTGCTTGCGCGTTGGATCAAGACGCTCCTCTACGGAATCACCGAACATGATCCCGTAAGCTTCTCGATGGCGCCAGTGGTGCTTGTCGCGGTAGCCATTTTCGCCAGCTTGTTTCCCGTGTACCATGCGATCAGGATCGATCCAGCCAAGTCACTGCGAGACGGGTAGTACAGACCTGGACAGAGATGGCAGGCGACGCGAGGTCATTTCAAGGATAGCTCTCCCCTGACGCCATAGTGTAGAGTGATCTGCCCGCGCGGCCGGCGGCGCGCACCATCGAGCCGGTTCTTTCGTCGGCGCTATCCCCCCACCCTCCGGTACACCGTCACCCCCAGCGGCGGCAGCGCCAGCGTCAGGAAATGGAAGCGCCCCTGGATCCGCCCGTCGCTGGTGCGCAGGTCCCCCTCGTTCTTCATCCCGCTGCCCCCGAACTGCTCCCAATCGCTGTTCAGAATCTCCTGGTAGCAGCCCGCCTCCGGCACGCCCACGTTGTAGTTGTACCGCGGCAGCGGCGTGAAGTTGCACACGAAGATCAGATAGTCGTCCGCGCGCTTGCCCCGCCGCAGGAAGCTGATCACGCTGTTGTCGACGTCGTGGAAGTCGATCCACTCAAAGCCCTGCCACTTGTAGTCCACCTCGTACAGGCTCGGCTCGGTCTGGTAGAGGTAGTTCAGCTCCCGGACGTAATCCTGCAGCCGGTGGTGCTTCTCGTATTGCAGAAGGTCCCAGCGGATCTGCCCCTGCCAGTTCCACTCCTCGTACTGCCCCAGCTCCGTCCCCATGAACAACAACTTCTTCCCCGGGTGCCCCCACATGTAGCCCAGGAACGCCCGCACGTTGGCGAACCTCTGCCAGTCGTCGCCCGGCATCTTGCCGATCAGCGACCCCTTGCCGTGCACCACCTCGTCGTGCGAGATGGGCAGCACGAAGTTCTCCGTGAAGGCGTACAGCAGGCTGAAGGTGATGTGGTTGTGGTTGAACTTCCTGAAGACCGGGTCGCTCTTGAAGTAGGCGAACATGTCGTGCATCCAGCCCATGTTCCACTTCATGGTGAAGCCCAGCCCGCCGCTGTAGACCGGGTGCGACACGGCGGCGAACGAGGTGGACTCCTCGGCGATGGTCAGCGCGCCCGGCACGGTGTGCGCCTCCTCGTTGAACTTGCGCAGGAAGTCGATCGCCTCCAGGTTCTCCCTGCCGCCGTACTTGTTGGGGACCCACTCGCCCTCCTCGCGCGAATAGTCCAGGTAGAGCATCGAGGCCACGGCGTCCACCCGCAGCCCGTCGATGTGATACTCCTTCAGCCAGAACATGGCGTTGGAGATGAGGAAGTTCCGCACCTCGTTGCGCCCGAAGTTGAAGATCAGCGTCCCCCAGCCCTTGTGCTCGCCCATGCGCGTGTCTTCGTGCTCGTAGCAGGCCGTTCCGTCGAAGCGCGCCAGTCCGTGGGCGTCCTTGGGGAAGTGGGCCGGGACCCAGTCCACGATGATGCCGATGCCCTCCTGGTGGCAGCGGTCGACGAAGTGGCGGAAGTCGTCGGGCGAGCCGAAGCGCGCCGTCGGCGCGAAGTAGCCCACCACCTGGTAGCCCCAGGAGCCCGAGTACGGGTGCTCGGCGATCGGCATCAGCTCGATGTGCGTGAAGCCGAGCCGCTTCACGTAGGGCGCCAACTGATCCGCCAGCTCCCTGTACGTCAGCGGTTCGCCCTCCGGCGTCCGCATCCAGCTCTCCAGGTGCACCTCGTAGCAGCTCACCGGGCGCTCCAGCCAGTTCGTCGCGCCGCGCTGCTCCATCCAGCGCTGGTCGCCCCACTGGTAGCGCGACAGGTCCCACACCACCGAGGCCTGCTTGGGGGGCTTCTCCGAGGCGAAGCCGTAGGGGTCGAACTTCAGGCCCGACACGCCGTAGATGTGGGAGCGGACGAAGTACTTGTAGATCTCGCCTTCACCCACGCCGGGCAGGAAGAGTTCCCAGATGCCGCCCTGGCGCCGCCGCATGGGGTGGCGCCGCGGGTCCCACTGGTTGAAGTCGCCGGCGACGCTGACCATCTCGGCGTTGGGCGCCCAGACGGCGAAGCGGCAGCCGGGGACGCCTTCGCATTCGGCCAGGTGCGAGCCCATGCTGTTCCAAGCCTGGTAGTTGGTGCCCTCGGCGTGCAGATAGATGTCGTAGTCGCTCAACAGGGCGGGGAAGCGATACGGGTCCTCGATCTCCTCCACAGAGCCGTCCTGCCGCTCCACGCGCAGGCGGTAGCGGCCGGGATCCTCGCCGAGCGGGGCTTCGAAGACGCCTTCGGGGTGGACGCGCGTCATCGCCGCCAGCAGATCGTCCGGCAGCCGCACGGAGGCCGACGAGGCCTGGGGCAGGTAAGCCCGGATCACCCAGCCGTCGTCCAGGCGGTGCGGGCCCAGCACCGCGAACGGGTCGCCGTGGTAACCGCCGGCAATGGCCTCCAACTCGCCTGGCTTCATGCGGCTATTATGGCAGTTCATGGACTTGTGTTCGCTTCGCAAAGCCGAGCTTCACCTGCACCTCGAAGGCTCCGTCGAGCCCGCGACGCTGCTCGAAATCGAGCCGGCCCTGACGCTGGACGAAATCGGCGCCCGCTACGACTACCCCGACTTCACCGGATTCCTCCAGAGCTACAAGTGGGTGAACCTGTACCTGAAGACGCCGGCCCACTTCGCGCTTATCACCCGCAGGCTCGTGGAGAGCCTCGCCGCGCAGGGCGTGGTCTACGCCGAGATCAACCTCAGCGTCGGCGTCATGCTGTGGCGGGACCTCGACGTGCGCGGGGTCTTCGACGCCATCGCCGCCGAGGCGGCGCGCTCGCCGATCCCGATCCGCTTCATCTTCGACGCCGTCCGCCAGTTCGGCCTGGAGAACGCCTGGGCGACGGCGCGGCTGGCGGCCGAATTGCAGCCGCGCGGCGTGGCGGCCTTCGGCCTGGGCGGCGACGAACTGCGCGGCCCGGCCGAACTCTTCCACGAGGTCTTCTCCTTCGCGCAGGAGCAGGGGCTGCGGCTGGCTCCGCACGCCGGCGAGACCGCCGGTCCCGAATCGGTGTGGGCAGCGCTGGAGTGCGGCGCGTCGCGCATCGGCCACGGCATCCGCTCGATCGAGGACCCGCTGCTGGTCGCGCACCTGCGCGACCACTCGATCCCGCTGGAGGTCTGTATCTCGTCCAACCTCCGCACGGGCGCGGTGGCTTTTCTCGAAGAGCACCCGGTGCGGCGGCTCTACGACGCAGGGGTTCCGATCGTGCTGAGCACGGACGATCCGGCGATGTTCCACACCACGCTGCTGCGCGAGTACGGGATCGCGCGCAACGCCTTCGGCTTTTCAGACGATGACCTGCGCGGGCTGGCTGACAACAGCCTGCGCTATGCGTTCGGGCCCGTGCCGGCCTGACCGCGGCGGGCGGCCAGATCCTTGAGCAGCTCTTCGAGATGCTCGACGCGCTGGGTCAACTGCTCGATGGCCAGCCCCTCGGGGTCAGGCAGGTTGGCGTGGGCCAGCGGCTCTTCGTTTTCGGCGCGGCTGCGGACGACACGCCCGGGGACGCCGACCACCGTCGAATGGTCCGGGACGGGCTTGAGGACCACCGAGCCGGCGCCGATGCGGACGTCGTCGCCGACGGTGATGTTGCCGAGCACCTTGGCGCCGCTGCCGATAATGACGCGGTTGCCGAGGGTGGGATGGCGTTTGCCGCGCTCCTTGCCGGTGCCGCCGAGGGTGACGCCCTGGTAGAGCAGGCAGTCGTCGCCGACGATGGCGGTCTCGCCGATGACGACGCCCATGCCGTGATCGATGAAGAAGCGGCGGCCGATCTGCGCGCCGGGGTGGATCTCGATGCCGGTCATCCAGCGCGCGAACTGGCTGACCACCCGCGCCGTGGTAATGAAGCCGGCGCCGTAGAGCTTGTGTGCCATGCGGTGGAACAGGACGGCGTGAAAGCCGGGGTAACAGAGAACGATCTCGAACGCGCTCTTGGCGGCCGGGTCCTCCCGGAAGATGGTGTCGAGTTGTTCTCTGATGGCGCCGAACATCGTATTTTCATTATCGGCTTATGGGCCGCCCGGGCGGGTCCACCATTTCCCAGTCTCAGGGGGGACATGGCCGTCCATGGCGTCGAGCAGCGCGGCGGGGCCGGTGGCCACGTGGATCATGTCCACGTGGGCAGGATGGATGAAGGCATCCTCCACCGCTCTCCGGCAGAAGGCCAGCAGGCCGTCGAAGTAGCCGGCGGTGTTGAGCAACCCGACGGGCTTGGAGTGAAACTTCAACTGCGCCCAGGTCAACGTCTCGAACAGTTCATCCAGCGTGCCGAAGCCTCCGGGCAGGGCGATGAAGGCGTCGGCCAGCTCGCTCATGAGCGCCTTGCGGTCGTGCATGCTCTCGACCACATGCTGCTGGGTGAGTCCGGTGTGGGCGACCTCCTTTTCCACCAGCGCGCGGGGGATGACGCCGACCACCCGGCCGCCGAGCCGCAAGGCCTCATCGGCCATGGCGCCCATGAGGCCGACGCGGGCTCCGCCGTAGACCAACGTCAAGCCGCGTTCGGCGATGACGCGGGCGGCGTCGCGGGCGGCGGCGAAGTACTGCTCAGCCGCGCGGGAGCTTGATCCGCAATAGACACACACTGTCCTCATGGGCTCCCTCAGAACCGGTAGGCCGGCGGTTTGACGCCCTTGGCGCGCAGGTAGACTTCGGCCTGTCCGCGGTGGTGGGCCGTGTGGACGAACATGGCGGTGAGCAGCAAGCTGCCGGTGACCTCGGGACGTTCGAACCAATCCACTTTGTAGGTTTTTTCCAGGCGCTCCGGCGTGAGTTGTGCCGAGAGGCCCATGCAGAAGTCGAAAGACTCGGCGAGCAGGGCGAGGACGCCGGCCTTGGGCTTGGCCTTGTCGATGGGCTTGCGTTCGTCGAAGGGGCCGGCGGCGCCGGCCACCTGGGCGAAGCGGATGGCCTGGGCGCGGGCGATGTGGAGCATGAGGCCGGCGAAGGGCATCTCCTCCGGCGCGGGCGCGTAGAGGTAATGCTCCTCGGGCATGGCCGCGGCGACGGCGAGGGTGAACTCTTTGGAGACCTGCCAGAGGGCGGGCCAGTCCTCCGAGCGCGGCTCGGGGGCGGGGAGCGCGGCGGCCGAACCTGGCTCGGCCTCCAGCTTGAACAGCAGGAAGACGGTGCGCTGGGTTTCGGCGTAGTTGTCGTCGCTGACGAGGATGACGGTGCGGCTGCCGTCCTTCAGGCGCGGGCCGAAGCAGATGCCCTCCATGTTGTCGAGGCGGCGCCAGGCGGGTTCGAGGCGGCCGATGATGGTGTCGAGGTCGAGGACGAGGCGTTTGGCCACGGGCTTGGAGTCCGCGGCGCCGGCCAGGCCGGCCTGGAAGAGCTGGATGCGGAGGACGCTCTGCTTTGTGGCCGTGTCGAGGGCGAAGCTGCGTTCCATGGTGAGAAGCGAGCCGCCGTCGAGGGCGAGGAAGTCAGAGAGTCCGGTGAGGCCGGTGGATTCGCCAAAGCCGGCGGGGCGGGGCATGACGTTGATCGGGTAGAGAAACTCGCGGGCGGGTTGGAAGGCGCCGTCGTGGAGCGTGTACTCGATGATGCGGGCGGTGCAGGCTGGGGTAAAGGAGCAGCCGGGGCCGTCCTGTTCAAGGGCGCCTTCGGCGCCGGCGTAGAGGCGCGTGCCATCGGGCGACAGGGAGAGCGCCTCGAAGCCGTTGTTGGCGCGCACGCCGCTGCGTACCCCGCCCACATCGCGCACCAGGAACTTATCGGGCAGGGGGAGTTGGCCCTTCATCCTGCCCTGCATGTCGAACTCGACGATGGCGGGCTGGACGGGCGGCTGGCGGCGCGGGTGAGGACGAGGCCTTCGGGGTCGAGGGTCCAGGTGGGGATGTCGCTGCCGTCGGCCTGGGCGAGCGGGGTGATGTGGAGCGGGGTGAGGGCCAGGCGTTCGCCTTCGAGCGAGACCTTGAAGGAGAACATGACGGGCTTGGTGGAATCAGAGAGCGCGTGGAGGGTGGCGTTTTTCCCGTCGCAGGCGAGGGCGGAGATGCCGCCGAAGGCGCCGCTGGCCTTGCGGACGAATACGTCGCCTTCAATGCGGCGCACCTCAGCAGCGGCTCCCTTGCCGACCTGGTCGAAGGGGGCGCCGGCGCGAATGTTGAGGTCGCTGAGGAAGGTGAGCTTCCAGCGTGCCGGGCCGTCCTGAGCGAAGGCCGAGGCGGCAAGGGCCAGGGCCACTAAAGCAGTTCGCATTCTGTCACCATAGCGCAGGCGCGGCATGCCCCATGGGGTGCTGTGATAAGATTCGCTTCGCCCCCGGCACCCTCCATGCAAACCTGGACCCAGACCTACGACCCGCTCTCGAACGCCGCCTTGTCGACGCTGGTATCGGCCGTACCGATCACGCTGCTGTTCTACCTGCTGGCGATCCGCAAGACGGCGGCGCACATGGCGGCGGTGTACGCTCTCGCGGCCTCGGTGCTGGTGGCGCTGTTCGTCTTCAAGATGCCGCCGCAGATGGTGGCGGGCGCGACGGCGCACGGCGCGGTGTACGCGATTGTGTGGATCGCCTGGGTGCTGATCGGCGCGGTCTTCGTCTACGACCTGACGGTGGAGAGCGGGCATTTCGAGACGATCAAGGGCTCGATCGGCGCACTGACTGATGACCGGCGGCTGCAACTGCTGCTGATCGCCTTTGCCTTCGGGGCGGTGCTGGAGGGGGCGGGCGGAGGCGGAGCTCCGGTGGCGGTGACGGCCTCGATGATGATCGGGTTGGGCTTCCGGCCCTTTGAAACCGCGGTGGTGTGCCTGATGGCGAACACGGCTCCGGTGGCCTGGGGCGGCATGGGCAACCCGGTGCGCGCGCTGACGGCGGTGACCGGACTGCCGGAAGCGGACCTGTCGGCGACGATGGGGCGCATCCTGCCGCCGATCGCCGTCATTCTCCCCTTCTGGCTGGTGCGCACGCAGGTGGGCTGGCGGGAGACTTTCCAGGTGTGGCCCGGCTGCCTGGCTGCCGGGCTGGCGTTCGGAGGCATTCAATTCTTCTGGTCCAACTACGTGGACGCGTCGCTGGTGGATATTGCCAGCGGCATGGGGGCGCTGGTGGTGTGCGCGGTTTTCTTCAAGTTCTGGAGGCCGAGCCCGGTGTTCCGCTTCCCGGAAGAGCGCGGCATGGCGCAGGAGGCGCGCAAGCTTTACTCGCCGGGACAGGTGTTCCATGCCTGGTCGCCGTTCCTGCTGATCGCCGTGTTTGTGGTGCTGTGGGGCCTGCCTTTCGTGAAGAAAACGATCGCGACGACGAGCGTCAAAGTTCCGGTGCCGGGGCTGCACCTGATGGTGGTGCGGACGGCGCCGGTGGTCCCGGCGGACGTGCATGAGCCGGCGGTGTTCGGATTCGACTGGCTGGCCTCGGTAGGCACGGCGACGTTCCTGGCGGGGCTCTTCGCGGGGCCGATCCTGGGGCTGTCGCTGGGGCGGACGCTGCGGGTGTTCCGCCACACATGTTTCCGCATGAGGTACAGCTTCCTGGCGATCCTGTGCATGATCTGCCTGGCCTACGTGACGCGCTACTGCGGGATGGACGCGGTGATGGGGCTGGCGATGACGCACACGGGCGTCTTCTATCCGATATTCGGCACGTTCATCGGGTGGCTGGGCGTGGCGTTGAGCGGGACCGACGCGGGATCGAACGCCCTGTTCGGCAACCTGCAAGTAGTGACGGCGAACAAGCTGGGGCTGAGCCCGGTGCTGATGGCGGCGGCCAATTCGACGGGCGGGGTGATGGGCAAGATGGTGGGGGCGCAGTCGCTGATTGTGGCCTGCGTGGCGGCGGGGATCGAGGGCAAGGAAGGCGACCTGTTCCGCGCCGTGTTCAAGCACGGCCTGGTGCTGGCGCTGCTGATCGGGCTGATCGTGACGCTGTACGCGTATGTGCTGCCGCAGGCGGTGGCGACCAATCATCACTTCTGGTAATCGAGGGAGGCTTCGACTGACATGAGCATCAGCAACCGACGTGGCTTTCTGACGCGCGCCGCGGGAGCGGCGGCGCTCGGCTCGTTCTGGACCGAGGAGACGATTCAGGCTTATCAGAACAACGTCCGCACGGCGGGGAGTCCTTCGGACCTGCGCATCACGGACCTGCGATTCGCGCACATCACGGGCGCGCCGATGCGCGCGCCGATCATCCGGATCGACACCAATCAGGGCATCTCGGGCTACGGAGAGGTGCGCGATGGGGCGAGCGTGACCTATGCGCTGATGCTGAAGAGCCGGCTGCTGGGAAAGAACCCGTGCGAGGTGGACAAGATCTTCCGCTCGATCAAGCAGTTCGGCTTTCACGCGCGGCAGGCGGGCGGGGTGTGCGGCGTGGAGATGGCGCTGTGGGACCTGGCGGGGAAGGCTTACAACGTGCCGGCCTACCAGTTGCTGGGGGGCAAGTTCAGGGACCGGATCCGGCTGTACTGCGACACGACGGAGTCGCATGACGCGAAGGTCTACGGGGAGCGGATGAAGAAGCGGCGGGAAGAGGGATTCACCTGGCTGAAGATGGACCTGGGCATCGATTTGGTCGAGAAGATCCCGGGCTGCATCACTTCGCCGCTGGGCATGGACCAGCGGGCGGCGGGGCTGACGCCGCACATGTTCACGGGCATGGAGATTACGGACAAGGGCATTGGGCTGATGTGCGACTACGTGGCGCAGATCAGGGAGGTGGTGGGCTGGGACATCCCGCTGGCGGCGGACCATTTCGGGCATATCGGAGTGAACTCGTGCATCCGGCTGGGACGCGGGCTGGCGAAGTACAACCTGGCGTGGCTCGAAGACATGATCCCGTGGCAGCAGACCGAGCTTTGGAAGCAGATCACCAACGCGGTGGACATTCCGACGCTGACGGGCGAGGACATTTATCTGAAGGAGCCGTTCATCGAGCTGGCGCGGAACCACGCGGTGGACATTCTGCACCCGGACCTGGCGACGTCGGGCGGGCTGCTGGAGACCAAGAAGATCGGCGACGCGTGCATGGAGTACGGGCACGCGATGGCGATGCACTTTGCGGGGACGCCGATCTCGTTCATGGCGAACGTGCACTGCGCGGCGGCGACGGAGAACTTCCTGGTGCTGGAGCATCACTCGGTGGACGTGCCGTGGTGGTCGAACCTGGTGGCGGGCAACGTGAAGCCGCTGTATGAGAGGGGCTTCGCGGTGGTGCCGGACAAGCCGGGACTGGGAGTGGAGCCGAACCCGGACGAGATCAAGAAGCACCTGGCGCCGGGGACGGGCTATTTCGAGCCGACGGAGAACTGGAACAACGAGCGGTCGTGGGACCGGCTGTACAGTTGAGGGCGGGGAGCTCCGGGCCCCCGGCGGCTGTGGAAAAAACGCCGCCAAGCGGGGAACAAAATGGCGCACCCATTTCGCATCTCCTTTGTTTTCAGCGTTCCTTGATTTCGTCCCGAATTCGTTTTCAAACGGATTATTGCGCGCAACCTCTTTAAAAACAGTGGCTTGGCGGAATGGTGAGGGCCATTTCAGAAGGGGGGTGGCCTGTTGAAGGCGGAGGGGGCACAGGGGGGTGGAATTGAGTTGGGACGCGGGTGTGGCGAGGGAGCGGGTAACGGTATGGACTGGCGAGTGGGCAAACATCTGAATCTCCGGTGAGAACCTACAACACGATGTTCAAGTTCCTGACGCATGCGGTTTTGGTCGGTGGCGGAAGTGTTGTGGAATGAGTGGGATGCCGTGTCTTGGAAAATTTGCATCGGCGGTGACTCCCGTTGCCCAGTTGTGCAGTTGGATCGATCCGGAAGTATTTCCAGCTTTCTACCTTGAGGTAGAATGGTGAAATGAGCCTCAACCTAAAGAATCCGTAACGCCAGAAGAAGGGGCAGCAAACGACCGCCGAACGGATTCTGGGATTCGCGGACCGATTTGCCCGCGGCATGCCGCCTGAATGCGGGTCCGCCGATCATGCCGCCCTGCTTTATGGTGACGACGGCTTACCGCGATGATTCCGGACACCTCCGCGTTGCTCGCGATTCTGTTGCGGGAAGCCGAGGCGGCCCGATTCGCCAAGGCGATCGAAGACGCCGACTCGGTTTGCATGTCCGTGGCCGGTTACCTGGAGGCGGCGATCTTCGTGGACCGTCACGGGGATGAAGTCCGGCGCGCGATGCTGGACACTTTTCTGGAGGAGTTTTCGATCCGGCTGGAGCCGGTCACGGTGGAGCAGATCCGGCTGGCCCGTCAAGCCTTCCGCTCATTCGGCATAGGGATTCATCCGGCCGGGCTGAACTTCGGGGACTGTTTCACGTACGCATTGGCCAGGGCGCTGCGCGAACCTGTCTTGTTCAAGGGGGAGGACTTCAGCCAGACGGACGTGCGGCCAGCCATCGAAGGGTGAACAGCAGCGGCGGACGGGGAGTGCGGCGCCGGTTGCGGAGGTAGGCAACCATGGGCATTGCAGCGACCTGGCGGTTTGGTTCGATGTGATTTCCGCGGGGCCGCGTGGCGGAAGCAGCTACGACTCGACAGTTTCCGCCCGTCGGCCGACCCGACTCAACACCGACGGAATCACGATCATGTTCAAGAGAGTCGAGGTGAACAGCCCGGAAAGGATGACTATGGCCATCGGCGCCTGGATTTCGCTTCCTGGTTTGCCCGCCCCGAGCGCGACGGGAATCAGCGCCAGGCCGGCCGCGAGCGCCGTCATCAGGATTGGGGAGACTCGTTCCGATGCTCCACGCAGGACGGCTCTCCGGAGATCAGTTTCTCCCTCGACTTCCATCAGGCGCCGGACGTGGGAAACCAGCATAATCCCGTTGCGCGTGGCGATGCCGAACAGCGTGATGAAGCCGATGATCGACGCCACCGAGAGGATCCCACCCGAAAGGAAGACGCCTGCCACACCGCCCACGAGCGCAAACGGGAGGTTGAGCATGATCACAATGGCATCCTGGAAGCTCTTGAACGCGGTCACCAGAATCAGCAGTATGCCCACGAGCACAAAGCCACTGAGCAACAAGAGCCTGTTGGACGCGCTTGCTTCGCTCTCAAACTGGCCGCCGTATTCGATCCGGTAGCCCTGCGGGAGAGGCACAGTCTGAGCCACCTGCTTTTGAATGCCGGTCACTACGCTGCGAAGGTCGCGGCCCGCGACGTTGCACTGCACTACTATCTTTCGCTGCACGGCTTCGCGCGTGATGAGGTTTGGCCCCCGATCCTCTCGGATCTCCGCGATCGAACCGAGGGGAACACGCGGGCCCAGCGGAGAGTCAATCAGGAGGTCGCGGACTTGCTTCACGTGCTCAATGGGTCCAGTTTGAAAGCGGACTATCAGCGGAAAACTTACCTGCCCTTCCAGGATCTGGCCCACCTCCTTTCCCACGAAGGCAGTCTGTACCGTTTCGGCGACTGAGCCCGCCTGCAGCCCCAGCCTGGCCGACAAAACCGGATCGACCTTAACTCCCAGAGTTGGGATGTCGGTCTGCTGGTCCGTGGAGAGATCCACCACGCCGGGCACCGTCGCCATAGACGCCTGCACGCGCTTGGCAAGCGATCGGAGCGCAACCAGATCGTCTCCGAAAATCTTCACAGCGATGTTCGCCCGCGTGCCCGAAAGCATGTGGTCGATGCGGTGTGAGATGGGTTGGCCGACGGTGACGTTCATTCCTGGCAGGAGGGTCACTTTCTCGCGGATCTCTTCGAGCACCGCCTGTTTCGTCCTCTTTCCCATCCGCAGAGTGACGTCAATTTCGGCCGATTCCACACTCATGACATGCTCGTCCAACTCCGCTCGACCGGTTCTGCGGGCAGTGGAGACCACCTCCGGGACGGAGAGGAGGATGCGCTCCAGCCCATTCCCCAATTGATCAGACTCGGCCAGGCTCGTGCCCGGCAGGGTCACGGCGCTGAGGGTGAGAGTTCCCTCGTTGAATTCGGGGAGAAACGCGTGCCCCATGAACGTGTAGCTGGCGAGGGTGACCGCGAGGACAACCACAGAGAATGAGACCACGACCGTACTGTGATCGACGGACCAGGCAACAACCGGCTGATACGCTGCTTTGATCTTCCGCACCAACCAGGGCTCGTGCCCGCTCACCACCGACTTCACTTTCGGCAACAGGAACGAACAAAGGGCGGGTGTGACCGTCAGTGCGACGACCAGTGATGCAAACAGAGCGATCACGTAAGCCAAGCCAAGGGGTCGCAGCAGGCGCCCTTCCACGCTGGTAAGAAAGAAGAGCGGCAGAAAGACGAGGCCCACGATCAGTGTCGCGAAGACGATGGACTGGCGGATCTCGCTGCTGGCCCGATAAATCACCTCCATCGGGCTGAGACGCTCCGTCTCCGGCAGCCGGGCGTTCAATCGCAACCGGCGCATGACATTCTCGACATCGATGATCGCGTCGTCCACGAGTACACCAATCGCGATGGCGAGTCCGCCGAGGCTCATCGCGTTGATGGTCAATCCCATCCACTTGAGCCCCAGGATGGCGGCGAGGAGCGACAGCGGGAGCGCCAGCAGCGTGACGAACGCCGCACGGAAGTTGACGAGGAACAGGAGTACGACGACGATGACCAACAACGAGCCTTCGGCGATGGCGGCGCTCAGATTGTCGAGGGAACGTTCGATGAAATCGGCCTGACGGAAGATGTTGCGATCGATGTGCATGCCTTTGGGCAGTGTTCTCTCGATGTCATCCAGCGTCAGATCGAGCGACCTGGTGAGTGCGAGCGTGTTGGCCCCCGGTTGTTTCTGGATGCCCAGGATCACCGCTGGTTCGCCTTTGTGCGACGCTTCACCGCGCTTCAGGGCCGGGCCGATTTGGACCGCGGCAACGTCCTTAATGAATACCGGGCGGCCCTCCCGCGCCGTGACGGCGATTTGCCCGATCTCAGCCACGCTCGATACGCGGCCGAGTCCCTGGATCAGATACTCCTGCCCACCCGACACGCGGAATCCTGCAGAGGAGTTTCGATTCGCCTGGCGGAGGGCCGTTTCCACCTGATCCAACGTGACGTTGTACTGCCGCAACCGGTTGGGATCGATCAACACCTGATATTGCTTCTGCCCACCTCCCGTGGGGATCACCTGGGAAACGCCGGGCACCGCCAGGAGGCGCCGCCGGACGATCGTCTCGGCGACGGTCCGCAGCTCGAGCGGGGTGTGCACTGCGGATTCGAGCGTGACGAACAGGACCTCGCCCATGATCGATGAGATGGGGGCGAGGTAGGGCCGCTCGACGCCGGGCGGCAGCGTACCGGAGACGAGGTTCACCTTCTCGGTCACAATCTGGCGGGCGCGATGGATATCTTCGCCCCACTCAAACTCCACCCAGATGACAGCGACCCCAACGGCGGTCGCGGAGCGCACGCGGCGGACACCTGCGGAGCCGTTCAATGCGGACTCAATCGGGAACGTGACCAGGGATTCCATTTCAGTGGGAACCATGCCCTTGCCCTCGACGAGGATGGTCACGGTCGGCGCGGTGAGGTCCGGCAGCACGTCCAGCGGCATTTCCTTGGCAACGTAGATGCCCCACGCCAGGAATGCAATCGAGAGGGCGACGACCACGGCCCGGTATTGGAGAGACCAGCGAATCAGTTTGTCAATCATCGTTCTCTCGCTTAGTGAACGTGCCCGTGTGCCGGGATCTGGTTGGACATGGCCGACAGGCGAATCAGGTAGGCCCCTCGCGAAACAACCCGGTCGCCCGGCTTGATTCCTTCAGCGATCTGGACGTAGCTACCCTCGGTCTGCCCGAGCTTCACCGGTCTCCGAATGAAGGCCTCGCCTTCGAGTTGAACGAACACGACCGGACGGCCTCCGTCGTCCACGACGGCGGAGACCGGCACGGCGGGTTGCGGTCTGCCGGTGGGACCGAGGAGCCGCGCGTAGACGGTTTGGTTGATGGCCAGAGAACGATCCGCATTCGAAGCCTCGTAGATTACCCGGAAGGTGCGCGTGTTCGGATCCACCAGTCTTCCCACCGAAATCAGGCGGTTCAATTTCCGCGTTGTTTGCCCGCCTGGCACCTCCAGTTCCGCCTCCCGGAACTGAGCGATGCGCGGGAGTTCAGATTCGGGGACGATGGCGGAGACATAGACCGTATCCGCATCCATGATTTTGAACAGAGCCGTGCCAGACTCTACATTGGAGCCTGACGCGGCGTGGGTCTCCGTAATCAGCCCGGTGATGGGGGCACGAAGCAGAAACGGCATCGTCGTCGCTGGATATCCGGAAGCTTCCCGGCTCGACTGGTATTGGGTCAGACGAGCCGTGGCCGCCGTGATGCGCGCCTCCGCGGTTTGTTCCGCGAAGCGCGCTTCATCGACTTTCCTGGCAGGGCCGGCGCCTGCGCTCAGCAGTCTCTCTGCCCGTTGGCGCTCTTTGCGTGCCAACTGCAGCGCCGCTTCCGCCTCGGTCTTGGCCAATTCGAGAGCCGGCAACTCCGATGGACTGCTGGTCGGAGATACAATCGTCGCCATGACCTGTCCCTTCTGAACTGTCGTGCCGATGGGCGGCACAATGCTTGACGCGAGACGGCCACTGAACGGCGCCGTCACTTCTGCTTCTCCTCCAACGCGTGGTGAAATCTCGGCGGGAACCCGCATCACCTCTCGCGCGGGACGATCCTTTACGACCTCGGTGGCAAAGTCGAGTGCCCACTGTTGTTCCTTCAGAAAGGAGACGGTCTCCTCCTTGGACGGTTCGTCTTCGTGCACGGCGGCCTTCGCGTCCGGGTATACACGCACCGCGCCGAGCTCATGCCGGTCCGTCTCGCCGGCCGCCGAGAGCGCGACGGCCATCTCGTACTCGCCGGAGTTCTTGGGCTGGACGTCAACGCCGAAGATGCCAGGACGCGAGGGCGCGGTTGCGGTGAAGACCTCCGTCGACCCGTCTTTCGATTTGAGGATTACCTCAACCTTGCCGGCCTTCTGCGCCTTGAAGGTCTGGAGGCTCGTGAAATGAACAGCGAAGCGGCTCTTCACTCCCGCGATCAGTGCCGGGTACTCCATGAAGAGCTCGGTCTTGCCGGTCCAATGGCTGACGGCCTCCTTGTGCGGTTCCTCTTTGGCGCTTTTGGGCACCGCGGACGCTTCGTTTTGAGCGCCCGGCCGGCAGGCGGAAAGCACCAGCCCCGCGCAGACAATCCACATGCAGTTCTTCTTCACTTCGTCACCTCCCGGCCCATGACTCTCGCCAGTTCGATCTGCGCTTCACTTGCGGCGGAGCCCAACTCAATCAGCCGTTGTTGCGACTGCCGCCGCAACCGGAAAACGTCCAAGAGATCCAGAATGCCGACCTCACCCTCCTGATAGGCCGTCTGAGCGATCTTGAGTAGTTCCTCGTTCCGCCCGCCCAACTCTCGGGCGTAGCTCTCGGCCGCCTGACGCCTCAGATTCAGGGTCTGGTAGGCACCGGCAACCTGGGCGCGGACTTGGTGCTCTAACGCCTGCCTGTGGGCGTCGATCCGTGTCTGTTCGGCCTGGAGTCTGACCACTTCAGCCTGTCCGCGATTGAAGGAGGGGATGGGGATCGTGATCCCGACGAAGACGCCATTCTGGGTTCGCTCCGATGGCGTCCTACCCGGTTGCGAGAAATTAATTGCATCCGCTCGCTTCAGGCCACCCGCCAGCACGGGTTCGGAATAGCGCAAGCGTGCTGCTGCCTGTTGTTCGAGCCGGAGACGAGCAGCCAGTTGTTGGTCGGAGCGGATCTCACAACGGGAGGCCAAGGCCTGAGTCTGAAGCTCGGACAACTCCGGCAATTCCTGAGTTGAAATGCTAATGCCCTCGACTTTGGAGATTTCTGTACCTTGCGGAAGAAACTCAAGCATCCGGCTGCGAGCCTGGGCCGATTGCGCCCGCACCAGCGCCAACTCTGACCGCAGCTCCACCAACTCTCGTTCCCATCGAAGCCTGTCGAATCGCGATCCTTCACCCTCTCGCTCGCGTGTGGCCAGGACGCGGATCACCTTCTGGAGGTCCCGCATCGTCGCGTTCAGTACGTCCTCTCGATCCTGAAGCGCCAGTAGCCGAAAGAATGCCAGACGAAGCTCAGCGCGAAGTTGCCAAATCAAGGCCTCCGCGTCCGCCTCAGCCGCGCCGACGGCCGGCGCGACAGCTTGGCGCAGGATTCCAATTCTTCCGCTGAGCGGCAGCGTCTGCTCGGCCTGAAAAAACTCCGTGAACCCAGCGCCTTCACGGCTGTAGCTGAAGCTGGGGTTGCTATATAAGCCGCGCCCCTTGGCGTCGGCGCGTGTTACAGCAACTTGTGCCCGCGCAGCCACGGCTTGAGGGCTCTGCCGTGCGAATAGTTCAAGAACGCGAGCTTCGGTCCATGTTTGTGCCGAGCACGTCACGGCAAGGACCAGAGGGCTCAAGCAAGCCACAATACAGGCGCGGATCGTTGAACTTGGGAACATATTTCCACCTCGATGCAGGAACAGAATCAGGCTGGACACACGTTAGGCGTGCCCGGAGAGGTGGTTAGAGGGGGGGAGCGCGGGGCGGGAGCTGGATGAGGCCAGGAGGATCATGAGCGCGCGGAGCCGGGGCCCGCAACAGCTCATAGCGCTCAGGGGGAGCCGAGACGATCATCGGCTCGCTCTTTTCGGCGACGAAAGGCCGCACGGAGTTCTGCGCGAGAACGACCCAATCTACCGGCTGCACGTCATCATCATCGTCTGGTCCATGTAGGGCCAGATGTTGAGCGGACAACAACCGCAGATGGGAGTGCGGCATCGCTGTCGCATGCCGATGGTCCGGATCGCGGCGATGCATGTGGGCGAGCGGCGCTTGAGGGAAGCTCAGGAGCAACGCGAAGGTGGCCGTGATTGCCGGCAATCGTTTCAAGATCCCCTCCAGTGTATGATCCCTGGATCGGGCTGGTCAACGACGCCCTTGCCAGGCTCGCCCTCACGGCGAGCCAACGGCAGGCGGACCGTGAACGTGCTGCCTTTGCCAGGTTGGCTGGTAACGTCGATTGTCCCCGCATGCCTATCGACGATCCAGCGCCCGATAGACAGCCCCAAGCCCGCCCCGCGGTGGTCTATGTGGAGGTCGTCCCCGATGGACTGAGGAGAGTGAATTCCTTTGGGAGAGTCACCAGAGGCTCCTTGCAGGACGGGGCGTTGCTGTGGATAGAATGCGGGCATTGCCGACGCGCCGATGGGCGTTGTGGGGGCATGGGGTGAGTTGCGTGCCGGGACTGGCAGGCGGACGCCGCGCTGGTTGACGGGAATGGGCGACGGTTGTGAACGGCCGGAGGTGAGCGTAGGATTGGGGCATGGCCAACATGGCGGCGGTAGTACAGAAGATTGTGGATGCGCTCCGCGGGGACGGGCAGGTGGAGAAGGTGATCCTGTTCGGTGCGCAGGCGATGGGGGATGGCGGAGCTGACGGCGATTGGGATGTGATGGTGGTGGAATCAGGCGCGGTGGACCGGCGCAAAGAAGGCAGCCGGCTAAAGAACAAGCTGAGCGGGGTGGGTGTGGGGATCGACCTGGTGGTGGTGAGCCGGGAGAAGTTCGACTACTGGCGGGAGAGAACGGGGAACGTCTACTACAAGGCGGCGACGGAGGGCCGGGTGGTGTATGAAGCGGCTTAAGAGACAGCCGTCCGTCGCGGGAACGCGTCCGTTGGAATGTGGACGGAGAAACGGATGCCGGGCAGGGCGACACGCCGGGTGATGATGGCCGCGCAGGCGCCGTCGTGGAGAGACGACCGGAACGTTGTGCGGGCGGGTGGCTACACAGGAGCCGGCATCGGCACAGATGGTGTGCCGGGACGAAGGCGGAGGCCGCGCTGACTGACGGGAATGCGGCGCGGTTGTGAATGGTCTGGGAGGGGGTAGGATTGGGGGATGGTCAACGCGGAGGCGGCGGAGAAGAGCGTGCGGGAGGCGATCCGGCTGGACGCGAGCCACCGGCTGCCGCAGGCGCTGCACCTGCTGGGGGTGATGCTGGCGGAGCGCCAGGATGATGCGGGCGCGGCCGATTGCTTCCGCGGCTACCTGCGGTATGCGACCGACGCCGCGCTGGCGGCGATCGAAGACCGGAAATGGGGCGCGCCGGGAGGGGTCCGGGTGCAATAGAATAGCGGGCATGGAACTCCGGACCCTGTTCGCCGCGGGCCTTATGCTGGCCCTGCCGATTTGCGCCGCCGACAAGCCCGCCAAGCCGGGCAAGTGGGTAAAGATGTTCAACGGAAAGAGCCTGGATGGCTGGAAGGCCAACGAGAATCCCCAGGCATGGACAGTGGTGAAGGAAGATGGCAAGGCCGCCATCAAGACCAGCGGTTTCCGCAGCCACCTGTTCTGGATGACGGAAGAGTGCGAGAATTGCGAGTTCAAGGCCGATTTCAAGGTGATGGACGGCTCGAACTCGGGGATGTACTTCAGGACGGCCTTTGGGCCTGGATTCCCGAAGGGCTATGAGGCGCAGGTGAACGCCACGCACCGCGATCCGGTAAAGACGGGCAGCCTGTACAACTTCCACAAGAACCTGGAGAGCCCGACCAAGCCGGGCGAGTGGGGCACGCAGTGGATCATCGCCGAGGGCAACCACATCATCATCAAGAGCGTGGTGAAGGGCGTGGAGAAGGTGATCACGGACTTCGTGGACGAGAAGAACACGTTCATGAAGGGCTACCTGGCGCTGCAGGGGCACGATCCGAACAGCACGACCTACTACCGCAACCTGATGTTCCGGAAGCTGCCGGCGAAGAAGTAAACTTTTCGAACGATTGACCAGGGATAGCCGTCTTCCCGGGTGGAGGCTTGCACGCGATGAGAACTCGCATAGCGTCCGCCCTGGCGGCGGCTTTTCTATTGACGACGGCGCTGGTCGTGGCGCAGGAGAAGAAACTGGATTGCAAGGGCGGCGGGGGGCAGCAGAACCGCGTCTGCGAGATGAGAGAAACCGGCGTGGCGCTGACGGGCAAGCTGGACGTGGACGCCGCGCCGAACGGCGGGATTACGGTGAACGCCTGGGACAAGAACGAGATCCTGGTGCGGGCGCGCGTGGAGGCGTGGGGCGACAGCGAGGCGGAGGCCAAGCAGCGGCTGGGCGAGGTGAAGGTCGTCACCGACGGAGGGAAGGTGAAGTCGGAGGGGCCGCGGTCGTCAACCGGGGGCAAGTGGGGGCAGCAGAGATGGTCGGTGAGCTATGAGATCTTCACGCCGCGGAAGATCGACCTGGGGTTGCAGTCGGTGAACGGCGGGCTGCACATCAACGGGGTGAGCGGCAACCTGAAGTTTGAGACGGTGAACGGCGGGGTGACGCTGGCCGGTGTGAACGGGACGGTGAAGGGCGAGACGGTGAACGGCGGGGTGAACGTGGACATCGCCGGCAGCAAGTGGGAAGGGACGGGGCTGGAAGTGGGGACGGTGAACGGCGGGGTGACGATCTCGGTGCCGGCGTCGTTCGCAGCCAATGTCTCGGCGTCGACCGTGAACGGCGGGCTGAGCGCGGACTTCGAGGGGGCACTCATCGACGGACGGTGGGGGCCGAAGAAGGTGGAGTTCAAGGCGGGCGGGGGCGGGGCGCCGGTGAAGGTGTCGACTGTCAATGGGGGGGTGAAGATCCGGAAGAAGGGCTGAGGAGACGACCGGCCGGGAGGCCGGTCCCCGGTCCCCGGTCCCACTTTCAAGCGCGGAAGCGGAAGAGCGCCTGGCTGATGGGCAGGCCGGCGACCTCGATGCGGGAGAGGTCGCGCGTGCCGACGCCGTGCTGTTCGGCGAGGAGCAGTGTGGAGTCGCAGTGTTCGAAGGGAGCGGCGCCGCGGACGGCCATGGGGTCGAAACCCATGACGGCGGCGCCGGCCGAGTCGGTACAGACGGGGTTGAGGCCGGCGATGAGGAGGCCGGGGCGGACGGCCTTGAGGGGGCCGGGAATCCAGGGGCCTTCGCCGCCGGTCATGGTGGCGATGCCGTCGAGGATGGAGAGATGGATGGGGCGGGCGGCGGCGATGTCGGCGACGATGCGGGGCATGCGGTACTTGTCGTCGCGCGGCGTGGTGCGGTCGAGCTCCTGGGGGGCGCTACGGCAGGGGCCGCGCAGGCCGCCGTGCATGATCAGGCCGCGGCCGCCGCGACAGCCGGAGTCGGCGGGCTCATCCTTGGCGGCGGCATCGCCGTAGATGGTGATGGGGGTAGCGCCGAACATGTTTTTCATCGCCAGAGTGATGCCGCAGGTGGCGTGCTCCTTGAGCTTGGCGATGGAGACGAGCACGTCGCACTCGTCATAGGCGGGGTGGAGGTCGAAGCCCGGGAAGACGAAGCCCCTGCCGCCCGGGACGTTGAAGCGGGCGTAGCGGCGGCCGGCGCCGAGCAGGTTGGTATTGACCATTTCAACGGACGGGGCGGCGTTGAGGAGGGGCAGGGGGTCCCAGCCGGCGTCGAGCATGAATTCGGGGAGCGGGTCGGGGGTGCTGAAACAGCCTTCCAGGATCCGGATGCGGCGGGCGCCGGCTTCGCCCATGAGGCGGACGGTGGCGCCGATGACGGCGGGATGGGTGTAGTGGGCGTACTCGGCCGGGGTGGTACCCATGCGCATGGAGGGGGGGCCGGTGAGGTTGATCTTGATGGAGACGGTTTTGCCGGCAACCAGTTTGGAGAGGCCGCCGAGCTGGCCGAACATCGTCTTGAGCGTGGGCGCGAGGGCCGGGCCGTAGTCCATGCAGCGGGCGATGGCCACGGGGGAGGCGGGCGCGGGGGCGCGCAGAGACGCGGACGCGGCGGCGAGGAAGCGGCGGCGTGAAAACCCAGGGCACGTCGTCGGATCAGGCATGAGTTAGCACCAATTCTACGGCAGCGTAAGCGGCGATGGGGGGGAGGTAGAGTTCGAGGCGGCCGGGTTCGCGGTGGAACTCCAGAGGGACGGGAGCGCCGGCGCCGGGTTGGTGGAGAAGGGCGGAAGCAAGCGGGGTCCAGGACTGGAGCACCACCTGGTGGGCGGGGACGGCGTGGGAGTAGTTCAACAGGTGGATGAACCAGCGGAGGCCGCCGGGGGCGACGGTGTGGTGGAAGCAGATGGAGCCGGCGTTGAAGAGGCGGATGGGATCGTGACGGCGGCTGATGAGGGCGTGGGCGTCCTGGGCGAGGAGGAAGGGATCGTCCCAACCGGCCTTGCTGACGGCGAGGCGGCCTTTGCCGCAATCGTAGAGATGGAAGCGGGGGTGAAGTTCCCTGGAGGGACGGAGGCCGGGGAGGGCGGCGGACGGGAGGCAGAGCAGGAGGCCGCCGGACTGGACGAAGGGCTGAATGGCGGCGGGCGGCGGCTGCGGGTCGATGTAGAGGACGGCGCGCCGGTCTTTGAGGTGAGCGGGCTGGAGGCGCGAGGATTCCACCGGGAGGTAGGCGAGGTTGCGGCGGGCGGCGAGGTTGAGGACTTCGGCGGCGTTGTACTGGTTGGGGCCGGTGAAGTCGCTGACGATCAGCAGGCGGGCGAAGGTCTCATAGGTGGACCACTGCGGGCGGCGCTGTTCCAACCAGCGGGCGGTGGCGAGCATTGACGTCCAGTCCTGGGTGGCGGAGGTGTTGCCGGCGGCGAGGGCGCGGGCGTGCTCCGGGGAGAGCCAGAGGGGGCGGCGTGCGCCGTAGGCGGCGGCTTCGCAGGCGGCGAGGGCGTAACTGCTCGGGGTGGGCGGGGCGCTGGGAGGTGGGGAGTTGATCCAGAGGGTGGGGGTGGCACTTGAGTGGGGATCGAACCCGCTTGCTGACGCGCGCGGCTCTGAAGTGCGAGCGGCGTGGGCGCGGGCGAGCAGGAGGAGCCAGCCGTTAGCGTCGAGCCAGGGGAGGCCGGTGGGTCCGGCCTGGGCGCCGCCGGCGGGCGTTTGGGAGGCGAGTTCGGGCCAGACGCCGTCGGCGATGGCGATGGGCTCGGCGGGGCTGTGCCAAGGAACTTCCTTCCAGGAGCGCCAGGGGATGTTGGCGGGGCAGGCGAGGCCGCGGACCTCGGCGGCAGCGCGCAGGGCCGTGGGGGCGTCTTGCGGCAAGAGCAGGCAGTTGATGGGGCCGGGGTCGAGGAGGCGAAGGAGGGCGGGGTCGCGCCAATCGGCGGGCCATTCAAAAGGAACCCAGGCGGAAGGAGGCATCCGTTCTGACGGGGCCGGCCTACTTCTTCTCGAAGCCGGGGGCGATGGAGAGGGCGAGGAAGTTGGTGACCTGGGCTTCGTTGCGGCAGGCTTCGAGGTAGGCGTTGCGGAGGAGTTGTTCCTTGCGGTTGCGAAGGGCCTCGCGGATGTTCTGCTGGACGCGGGGGTCCTGGAGCTCGCGCTGGCCGGCGGGCTCGCGGGCGATGAGCTTGAGGATGTGCCAGCCGTTGGGGGTGCGGATGGGGGGCGAGACCTGGCCGGGGAGCATGGTCATGACGGCTTTGCGGGTGTCGGCGTCGGCCTGGGTGATGGCGGACTCGGGGATATAGCCCATGTCGCCGCCGTTGGAGGCGCTCTGCGGGTCTTCGGAGAAGTTCTGGGCGAGCTTGCCGAAGTCCTCGCCCTGCTTGATGCGGGCGTCGATGAGGAGGATCTTCTTGCGGGCCTGGTCTTCGTTCTGGGCCTTGTTGCCGGCGAGGTTGCGGACGTCGGGGTTGGGCGAAGGGCTGACGGCGATGCGGGCGAGGTGATAGGTGGTTTCGGGAAAGCGGAATGAGGCCTTGTTGGCGGCGTAGAAGTCGTTGACGTCCTTATCAGAGATGTTGATCTGGTTGCCGATTTCGCGGTTGAGGAGCTTGTCGATGGAGAGGGAGCGGCGGATCTGGCCTTTCAGTTCGTCGACGGTGAGCTGCTGGGCGTCGAGCTGTTTCTGGAGCTCTTCCTGGGTGTAGGGGGCCTTGAACTGGTTGTAGCGGGAGTCGACTTCGTCGTCCTTGGCGAGCAGGGAGAGCTTTTCGGCGCGCTGTAGGAGGAGCTCCTCGTCGACCATGGCGCGCAAGGTTTCGAGCTTCTGGGTCTGCACCTGGTCGGCGGAGACGACCTCGGGCTGCTGAGGGAACTGGCGTTTGAACTGCTTGTCGAGATCGGCGTAGGTGATGGCCCGGCTGTTGACGGTGGCGGCGACGTTGGCGGGGACGGTTCTGCGGCAGGCGACGCCGGCGGCGCAGAGTGCGGCCAGGGACAGGAGGGCGATTCGCTGGTTCATGGGATGTCTCATTGTATAGGAGCGGCGGTGAGAAGTCTGAGCTTGAGGTTGCGAAACTCGATGCGGAAACCTTCAGCCTCCAGGCCGAGGTGGCCGCTGGGGAGGGTGCAGTACTTGTACTCGCTGACGACGGCGCCGTTGACCCAGGCCGAGAGAACAGGCCCGCGGGCGGTGATCTCAAGGGTATTCCATTCGCCGGCGGGTTTGACGCGCTGGTCGACCAGACGGGGGCTGAGATCGAAGCGGCGGCGGGCGCCGTCGACCAGGGTGTAGCCGAAGAAATGGCCGCCGGCGGAGGCGCCGATCTGGAGCTGGTTCCAGAAGGAGTAGTCGGGCGGAGTGCGAACGAAGACGCCGCTGTTGTAGCGGGGGGTGCCCTCCAGCCTGGTGTAGCGGAACTCGACGTGGAAGACGAAGTCGTCGAGGGGCTTGTCGTAGCGGAGCCACTCGTGTCCACGGTTGCCTTCGCAGAGGACGCCGCCGCCGGGGAGGAGGGACCACTGGGAGACGGGATCGAGCGGGTCGGGGGCGATGTTGAGGCGGGTCCAGCCGACCAGTCGGGGTCCGGGGGTGATGTCGATCCAGGACTTGGGATCGCGTTCGAGGGCGTTGGGCTCCTGGGCGGGCAGGAGGAGGGCCGTGAGGATGAGAGCGGAGCTAAACGAGAAGTTCACGGAGTTTCTCCAGGTCGGCCGGATCGCCGAACTTCGCGGTGCGGACGTTGGGATCGATCTGTTTCATGAGGCCGCAGAGGACAGCTCCGGCGCCGACTTCGACGGCGCGGGAGACCCCGGCGGCGGTGAGGGCGCGCATGGAATCGGTCCAGCGGACGGCGCCGGGGACCTGCAGGTGGAGGCCCTGGCGGGCGTCGGCGCCGGTGGTGACGCGGGCGGCGTGGATGTTGTTGATGAGGGGGATGGAGAGGTCGTGAAAGGTGGTGGCGTCGAGGTCGGCTTTGAGCAGTTGCTGGGCGGGCGTCATGAGGGCGCAGTGGAAGGGGGCGCTGACAGGCAAGGGCACGGCTCGTTTGGCGCCGGCGGCCTTGAGGGCCTCTGAGGCGCGGGCCACGGCGCCGGCATGGCCGGCGATGACGAGCTGGCCGGGTGAGTTGAAGTTGGCGGCGGAGACGATTTCGCCCTGGGCGGCGGCGGCGAGGATGGCGTCGAGCCGGTCGAGCGGGGGCATGAGGATGGCGGCCATGGCGCCGACGCCGGGCGGGACGGCCTGCTGCATGTAGCGGCCGCGGTTGCGGACGAGGCGGAGGGCGTCGGTGAAGTCGAGCGACCCGGCGGCGACGAGGGCGGAGTATTCGCCCAGGGAGTGGCCGGCGACCAATGCCGGCCGGTAACCGAGCTCGGCCAGCACCCGGAACGCCGCGATGGAGACGGCGAGCAGGGCCGGCTGGGTGTTTTCGGTGAGGCGGAGCTGGTCGTCGGGCCCTTCGAAGCAGAGTTGGGAGATGGCGAAGCCGAGGGCATCGTCAGCCTGCTGGAAGGCGGACCTGGCGACTGGGAAGGCATCGGCCAGGGCCTTGCCCATGCCGGCGGCCTGGGAGCCCTGGCCGGGGAAGAGGAATGCGATTTGAGACATCGGGAACTTCCATTTTCCCACAGGCGGAGGGAGGGGCCGAAGATGGAGCGCCACGGTAACCCCGGCGGCGGTTCTTCTCGTCTGGAAGCGTGACCATGAAACGCGCACTGACCACCCTTCTCCTCCTGACGGCGCTGAGCGCCACTGCCGTTTGCCAGCGCCGGGGCGGGCGCGGCTTCGGGGCCCAGGAGGCGCTACCCGTGGCTCGCGGCGAGCAGGAGGCGAAGATTCTGGCGACGCTGGACGATGCCGTGAAGGCGGGCGAGCTGTACGCGAATGTGCCGGTGGCCGACGGGATGATGCTGCGGATCCTGGCCGAGTCGGTCAACGCGAAAAACGTGGTGGAGATCGGCACTTCCACGGGCCTTTCGGGGCTGTGGTTTTCGATGGCGCTGGACAAGACCGGCGGGCGGCTGACGACGTTTGAGCTGGACGCGGGGCGCGCGGCCACGGCGCTGGCGCACTTCAAGAAAGCCGGGGTGGAGCGGCTGGTGACGATTGTTCAAGGGGACGCGCACGAGACGATCAAGCGGCTGAAGGAGCCGATCGATGTGGTCTTCATCGACGCCGAGAAAGAGGGCTATGTGGACTACCTGAACCGGCTGCTGCCGCTGGTGAGGCCCGGGGGGCTGATCCTGGCGCACAACGTGGACATGGCGCCGGACTACTACAAGCTGGTGACCACAAGCGCGGACCTGGCGACGGTGGTGTATGCGCAGGGCGGGGGGCTGGCGGTGACGCTGAAGAAGAGGTGAATGGGGTGGCTTTAC
>JACRBC010000125.1 GCA_016213245.1 Candidatus Solibacter usitatus
CCCTACTTGGTAGCCTCCGGCCTGACCGACAAGCCAACCCCCATCCCTTGGCTGGCCGGCAAACAGTTAGTGATCCGATTTGCATGACGCCAAGCGGGCGGATGTTAGGTCATTGACGTACCGTGGAAATCGAGGCTAGCGGCTGAAGGTAGTACCGGGCCCGCGGCGGGCGCGGCCGTTGGCGGCGAGGTGTTCCAGGATGAGGAAGACGCTCTCGACATCATCGCTGGCGGCCGCGGAGGCGATGGTCTCGACGGGCTGCAACGCGGCCGTGAGAGAAGACAAGATGCGCTTCTGCAAGTCGAGCACGGCGGCGGCGGCTTTCTTGCCGGCCTCGACGCCGGGCTGGTGGTAGGCGTTGATGTGGACCAGCGATGCGTAAAGGCCGGTGGCGCGCTCAAACAGGGCGATCAAGGCGCCGGTGGTGCGGGCGTCGATGCGGGGGACGGTGATGGTGATGGACCGGCGGGCGTTGCCGGAGAGGGCTTGGCGGGTGCCGAGGAGGAAGCCGTCGAGGTAGTCGCCGGCGCGGACGCCGGGCTCAAGTTCGAGCGCGTCGCCGCCGTCCTCGAGCACGCGGACGAAGAGGGCGAAGAAGTTGGGAACGCCGTCGCGGAGCTGCTGGACGTAGGCGTGCTGGTCGGTGGAGCCCTTGTTTCCGTACACCGAAAGGCCCTGGTCGACGCGGACGCCGTTGAGATCGAGCTGCTTGCCGAGGGACTCCATGATGAGCTGCTGGAGGTAGCGGGAGAAGAGGAGCAGGCGATCCTTGTAAGGAAGGACGACCATGTCCTTCGCGCCGCGGCCTTCGGTGGCGTAATGCCACATGAGGGCGAGTAGGGCGGCGGGATTCTCGCGGGTGGCCTTGGAACGGGTACGGGCGTCGCAGGCGGCCGCGCCGGCGAGCAGGGCGTCGATGTCGAAGCCCTGGAGGGCGGCGGGCAGCAGGCCGACGGCGGAGAGAACGCTGGTGCGGCCGCCGACCCAGTCAAACATGGGGAAGATATCGAGCCAGCCCTGATCGGCGGCGGTCCGGTCGAGTTTTGAGCCGGGCATGGTGATGGCCACGGCGTGGGCGGCGAAGGAGAGGCCGGCGCGGGAGAAGGCGGCCTCGGCGAGTTTCATGCCGTTGTAGGTTTCCGGGGTGCCGCCGGACTTGGAGATGACGAGGACGAGGGTTCGATCGAGCCGGCCTTCGAGGTGTGTGAGGACGCGCTCGATGCCGTCGGGGTCGGTGTTGTCGAAGAAGTGGACCCGCATGCGATCGGTGGCAGGGTGGCCGAGGGCGTCGGCGACGAACATGGGGCCGAGGGCGGAGCCGCCGATGCCGATGGAGAGCAGGCCGGTGAAGCGGGCCTCGGCGTGGATGCGGGCGGCGAAGGCGCCAATGCGGGAGAGGGTGGATTCGATCTCCTCGCGGATGGCCGTAGTGGGCGCCAGCGCCGGCGAGCGCAGCCAGTAGTGGCCGACCATACGGTTCTCGTCGGGGTTGGCGATGGCGCCTGATTCCAGGGCTTCCATATCCGCAAAGGCCGCCTGCACGGCGGGCTCCATGGAGGCCAGCCACTCCTCGGTGAAGCTCATGCGGGAGATGTCGAGGGTGAGTCCGGCTTCAGGGACGGCGGACAAGTAGTGCTGATAGCGCGGCCAGGTCATGGGGGCAACTTCTACCATCCTAGCGGCCCATCCAGCCGCCGTCGACGACCAGGATGGAGCCGCTGACGTAATCGGAAGCCTGCGAGGCCAGGAAGACGACGGCGCCTTGCAGGTCGGCGGGCTCGCCCCAGCGTGCGGCGGGGATGCGGGCGAGGATGGCGGGGCCGCGCACGGGGTCGTCGCGCAGCGCGGTGGTGTTATCGGTGGCGATGTAGCCCGGGGCGATGGCGTTGACCTGCACGCCCCGGCCGGCCCACTCGTTGGCGAGAGCCTTGACGAGCTGGCCGACGGCGCCCTTGCTGGCGGCGTAGCCGGGGACGGTGATGCCGCCCTGGAAGGTGAGCAACGAGGCGGTGAAGACGATCTTGCCGGCTCCGCGTTCGAGCATGCGCTTGCCGAACTCGCGGCTGAGCACCCAGGGGGCGTTCAGATTGGCGTTGAGCACCTCGTCCCAGTACTCGTCCGGATGCTCGGCGGCGGGCTGGCGCAGGATGATGCCGGCGTTGTTGACGAGGATGTCGACGACGGGGTGGGCGGCGTTGACCTTTTGGATGAACTCGTAGACGGCATCCCGGCCGGCGAGATCGCAGGCGTAGGCGGAGAAGCGGCGGCCCGCGGCGATGACGTCACGCTCCACCGCGGAGACGCCGGGCAAGAGGGAGCGGCTGACGCCGATGATGTCAGCGCCTGCTTCGGCCAGGGCGGCGGCCATGGCGCGGCCGATGCCGCGCGTGCAGCCGGTGACGAGGGCGGTTTTGCCGTCGAGTTTGAAGAGATCGAGAACAGGCATGAATCAACCTCGTCCTACCAGGGGCATGGTGGTGGCCATGACGGTCATGAACTGCACGTTGGCCTCCAGTGGCAGTCCGGCCATGTAGAGGACGGCGTCGGCGACGTGGCGCAGGTCCATGCGGGGCTCCACCATGATGCGGCCGTCGGCCTGCTTGACACCCTCGGTCATGCGCCGGGTCATGCCGGTGGCGGCATTGCCGATGTCGATCTGGCCGCAGGCGATGCCGTACTTGCGCCCGTCGAGGGAGATGCTCTTCGTGAGGCCGGTGACGGCGTGCTTGGTGGCGGTGTAGGGGGCCGAGTCGGGCCGCGGGACCTGTGCGGAGATGGAGCCGTTATTGATGATGCGGCCGCCGCGGGGGTCCTGCGACTTCATCAGGCGGATGGCCTGCTGGGCGCAGAGAAAGACGCCGGTGAGGTTGACGGCGACCACGCTGTTCCACTGTTCGCAGGTGAGATCCTCCATGGGGATGCCGGGAGCGTTGGTCCCGGCATTGTTGAAGAGCAGGTCGAGGCGGCCGAAGGCGGCCCGTGTTTGATCGAACAGAGAGTGGACCTGTTCGGGGACGGTGACGTCGGCCGGGACCACGAGCAGGCGTTGGTCGGCGGGTGAGGCCAGGGCCGCGGTTTCATGGAGCCTATCCTCTTTTCGGCCGGCGAGCACGACAGCCCATCCGGCCTGGTGGAGGGCGAGGGCCACGGCGCGGCCGATGCCGCTGCCGGCGCCGGTCACGATGGCAATTGGCGGCGTCATAGGGGGATTATTGCATCTCCTTCAAGGCGGCCCGCAGCTCCTCGGGCAGGGGGTGCGCCTTCTGGCCGCGGCGGGACATGCAGACCACGGTGATGAGGCCGCTGGCGGCGACGTCGGAGGTCTCTTCGAGATAGACGTTGAACTCGAGGGTATAAGAGCTGGTTCCGACCTTGGCGGCGGCGACGGTGATGTAGACGGGATCGTCGTAGCGCAGAGCGGAGAGGTAATCGGCCTCGACATGGACGCGCGGGTAGGTGAGATCGGCGGCGCCGCGCTGGGCATAAGCGAAGCCGATGGAGCGGAAGAACTCGTCTTCGGCCGCTTCGAGGTGGCGGAAGAGAGCGGAGTAGTGAATTCTGCCGCTGGCATCGGTATCGACGAAACGGATGCGAGTTCTCCAGGCGAAGGGCGCGCGAATGGACATGCACCTATTGTGCGGTAGAACCGGGTCCTACGCGGGTGAGGGCGCACCGGGAAATGACTTGCTGGCGTTAATGAGTGAAGGCGGGGCGGGGAAGAGCGATGAGTAGATTATGATCGGAGGTATGGCGTCCCCCGTGCTGGTCAGCGTCGGCGAGTACCTCGCCACCTCCTACCGCCCGGACTGCGACTACATCGACGGCGAGCTGGTGGAGCGGAACATGGGCGAGAAAGATCACAGCGCATTGCAGACGGAGCTTGCGACCTGGCTGAACTCCCGGAAGCGCGAACTCGGCATCCGGGTGTTTGTGGAACAGCGGGTGCGCATTTCGGCGAGCCGGTTTCGGATTCCGGATATTTGCGTCTATGCCGGCAGGAGTCCGGATGAGCAGGTGTTCACCACGCCGCCGCTCATCTGCATTGAGATTCTGTCGGCCTGCGACACGCTTCGCTCGTTCCAGCAGCGGGTGGACGACTACCTTGCCTTCGGCGTGCCGTACATCTGGCTGGTGGATCCGGTCTCGCGCCGGGCCTGGGTCTGCTCGGACGCCGGCATGATCGAAGAGAAGACGGGTACGCTCTCCACCACCGAGCCTTCCATCGGCCTGCCGTTCGTGGAGATCATGGCCGCGCTGGATTGAGCACCATACACCTGAGCGCGCCGGGCGCAACATTCACCAGCACCTCGGCTATCTCCGCGACGAGTTCGCCGTCCAGCATCAACTCGCGCGGCCGGTCCGGGCGGATCCGCACCTCGACGGCCTGGCACAGGCGGGCGGGCATCCAGAGCTCAGTGCCGGCCATGGCGGTTGCATTGTGCGCCATTTGGGAGAGGTAGCAGGCGTCGAACTCCATACACTCGACCAGGCCGTCGCTTAATGAGGCGCGGGGGAAGGCGACGAAGCCGCCGACGTGCCGCGTGTTGTTCACAAGGACGCCGGTTAACCGGCGCGCCTCGGCCTGGCCGCCTACGGTGATGGTGTATTGGCCGCGCCGGGGCGCTGAAACCGCGGTGGCGGCGGCGTAGCTGAATCGTCTCAGGCGCCGGAAGCGGAGAGCGGTGCGCGTCACCTCGGCCGGGTAGCCGAAGCCGACCGAGGAGGCGCACCAGCAGGTCCAGGGCTCGCCGTCCGCCGGGAAGACCGTCACCTCCATGAGGTCGATCGCCACGGAGGCGCTGCAACCGCGCAGGTCGCGGGCCAGCGCATTGCCGCGCCCCGAGGGCACGATGGCGATCTCCGGGAACGGCGGGCGCAAGCGACGCAAGAGATGGAAGAGCGTACCGTCGCCGCCGGAGACGATCATGTAGCAGGAACCGTCTACTTTTCCGTCAGCGCCGCCACGCCCGGCAGCACGAGTCCGGAGAGAAACTCCAGCGAAGCTCCGCCGCCGGTGGAGATGTGGCTGATCTTGTCCGAGAGGCCGGCGCTCTTGACGGCCTTTTCCGAATCGCCGCCGCCGACGACAGACAGCGCGCCGCTTTCGGCCACGGCCCTGGCGACAGCCACGGTGCCGGCATCGAAGGGCTTCTTTTCGAAGACGCCCATGGGCCCGTTCCAGATGATGGTTTTCGAGGACTTCAGCACCTCGGCGAAGGCAGCCGCGGTGGCCGGCCCGATGTCCATGCCCATCTTGCCTTCGGGGATCTCGATGACGACTTCGTGCGGGGCGTTCTCGGCGAACTCCGCGGCGACAACGTGATCGCAGGGCAGCATGAGCTTGTCGGCGGACTTGTCGAGCAGGGCCTTGGCGAGTTCCACCTTGTCCTCTTCGACCAGGCTCTTGCCCGTGGCCTTGCCCTGGGCCTTCATGAAGGTGTAGGCCATGGCGCCGCCGATGAGCAAGCGGTCGACGAACTTGAGGAGGTTCTCGATCACCTCGATCTTGTCGGAGACCTTGGCGCCGCCGAGGATGCCGACGCAGGGGTGTTCGGGCGACTGGGTGCACTTGAAGAGGTACTCAAGTTCCTTCTCCATGAGGAGGCCGGCGGCGGCGGGCTTGAGGAACTGGATGATGCCTTCGGTGGAGGCGTGGGCGCGGTGGGCGGTACCGAAGGCGTCGTTGACGTAGAGGTCGCCGAGGCGGGCGAGCTGCTGCGCGAAGCCGGGATCGTTCTTTTCTTCCTCGGGATGATAGCGGAGATTCTCGAGCAGCAGGACCTGGCCGGGAGCGGGGAGCATGGCCTCCACTTCGGCGCCGATCGAGTCCGGCGCCATGGTGACAGGCTTGCCGAGGAGTTCGGCGAGGCGGGCGGCGGCGGGTTTCAGGCTCATCTCCGGATTGGGCTTGCCCTTCGGCCGGCCGAGGTGAGAGGCGAGCACGAGTCCGGCGCCCTGATCGAGGGCGTATTTGATGGTGGGCAGGGCGGCCTTGATGCGCTTGTCGGAGGTGATTTCCTGGCCTCCGGGAGCCAACGGGACATTGAAATCGACGCGCATGAAGACGCGTTTGCCCTTCAGGTCGAGATCGCGAATCGAGAGTTTTGACATAGGGATGAAGACCTCACATCGATCGTATCATCGGTATTCGCGGCGGGTCTCAATCAGGCAGATTCGATATCGGTTTGAGCGAAGTCATTGCCCACATAGAGCAGTGGCAACCCGGACACTCTCGCCACGGCATACGCCATACAGTCACCGAAGTTCAACGCCGCCGGGTGGCGGCCCTTGCCATATCTCAGCCAAGCCGCTGCCGCCTCCCGATAATGCCTGGCGGTGAATTCAATCACCTCAACGCCCGATTCTTCGAGAAAGCCGGCCAACTTCGCGCGTGCGTCGATGCGCATCCTCGACGACAGCACGATGGCGGCCTCGAGCACCGTGGGCGCCGCAGCCACTACCCCGCTGGCCGTGGCAATTCTCTGCCGGACACGCAGTGCGGGTTCCTCATCGAGGATGGCAGCGACCAGCGCCGACGCATCGAGAATCATGGCGAACTACTCGCTATAGCCCTTCGGGCCATAACCGAGAATCTGCTCCATTTCGTCCTTGGTGACCGGCCTTCCCCTCACGTCCTGGGGGATGCAGGGCCAGACCTCTTCTCGCAGATAGCGTTCCATTCTTTCGAGCCGGCTCAGTCCTGGTTGCCGCAGCCGCAGCCGGACATTGCGCTCCTGGAGTGCCTGTCGGATGGCCTCCGTTTTGGTCACGCCCGCCAATGTCGCGACCTCGGCTGCCAGGCGTTCCACTTCCTTGTTTTTGATGTTGAGGGCCATGGTTGTATTACACCATATTTACACCACGGTGTAAAGCCTTATTTCTCCTGCGGGGCATCGGACAAGACCACATCGAGGCCGGCGGCGCGATAGGCCTCCAGCAGGGCGCCGGCGGCGGGTCCGAACAGGGGTGCCTGGACGGTGGTATTGCCGTCGCGCTCGAGGCGGGAGCGGAACTCGTCCAGGAGCCGTTCGCTCTTGAAGACCCCGCCGATGTAGGCGGCGGCGACGGTCTCCCCGGCGGTGAAGAGCTGCATACGGGCGGCCAGAGTGATGCCGGCCAATTGTTGGGCGGCTTCGCGGAGGATGTCGGCGGCGACGTCGTCGCCTTGCGATGCCGCCTGGACCACCAGTTGGGAGAGCGAAGCGATCTTGGGGCGGGGGAAGTCCGGGGTGTAGAACTTGTGGAGCAGTTCGTTGGCGCCGGTTGCGCCGGTGGCTTCGAGCAGCAGGGCGCGCAGGGTGGTTTCGGGTCCCCAGCCCTCCTCCATGCGCAGGGCGGCGCGCAGGGCCTGGCGGGTGAGGTCGAATCCACCGCCTTCGTCGCCGTAGACGTAGCCCCAGCCGCCGACGCGGGCCACCTTGCCGGCGGCGTTCCGGCCGAAGCTGATGGAGCCGGTGCCGCCGATGGTGATGATGCCGGGCTTGCCGGCGTGGGCGCCCGTGAGGGCGATGATGGCGTCGTTGGTCACCACGCGCTTGCCGATGGTGAACATTTCGGCGATGAGGGCGTCCTTGTCGGCCGGTCCGCCGGAGAAGCCCAGGCAAGCGGCCTCGAACTGGTAGCCTTCCAGCAGCATGGCGCCCTTGCGGGCCTGGTCGACGCAGCCGCCGATGGCGTTTCGGAACTTTTCGCGGGCTTCGGCTGCCGAGACGTGGTTGCAGGGCCCTCCGCGGCCCATTCCGAGAACCCGTCCGGTCTCGTCTCCTATCAATGCGGTGGTCGAGGACTGGCCTCCGTCGACGCCAAGAAAATACAGCGGCATACATCGATACTGGCATACGGGGCGTGGTCGAGGCCGAGCCTGCGGCGCGGCGGGTATTCAGGATCGGGAAGTCATAAACTATGCCTATGCACATCTCCCTGACGCTGGACGAGCATCAGAACCTGGTGAGCCGGCTGGCGGACGACCAGACCACAACCACAGCCTCGGCTGCTGACGCGCCGGAGGCGCTCAGGGGGCTTTCCGAGGCTCTGGACGACCTGGAAGAGAACGGCTTCGGCGAGTGCTTCTGGTCGCAGTCCTCCGGCGACTACCGCTGGGTTTTTCGCCGGAGCGAGGAGCGCGTACGGCTGGCGGTATTATGGTGCGCGAGCGTGGCGGTGGGCTTCCAGCATGTCTATTGGGGCGAGGCGGAGATGAGGCCGTGGGTCGCGGCTCTGCGGGCGGAGATCGCCTCGGTCCAGATTCCGCAGCCGCGCTGAACAGGCTGGGACGGAGGGCGCATGAGCGAGCGAGTCGTGGAGCAGGGTCAACCGAAGCGGCTGGGCGTGTTTGAGCGCTACCTGACGCTCTGGGTGGGCGCGTGCATGGTGGGGGGCCTGCTGCTGGGCAAGGCTTTGCCGGCGGTAACGGCGGCGTTGCGGCGGATGGAGTTCGGCCAGGGCAGCCAGATCAACGTGCCGATCGCGATTCTCATCTGGCTGATGATCGTGCCGATGATGATGAAGGTCGATTTCGGCTCCATCCTGCACATCGGCCGCCGGCCCCGCGGATTGCTGGTGACGCTGTTTGTCAACTGGGTGGTGAAGCCGTTCTCGATGGCGGCTCTGGCGGTGGTGTTCTTCCGCTACGTATTCGGGGGAGTCCTGACGGCGGATGAAGGCTCGCAGTACATCGCCGGCTGCATCATTCTGGCGGCGGCGCCCTGCACGGCGATGGTGTTTGTCTGGAGCTATCTCACCGATGGGGATCCGGCATACACGCTGGTGCAGGTGGCGGTGAACGATCTGATCATGCTGGTGCTGTTTGCGCCCATCGTGCGCTTCCTGGTCAGCGGGGCGTCGTCGCTGGACGTGCCTTTTCTGGTCCTGCTGTACTCCGTCCTGGTCTTTATCGTCATCCCGCTCACGGCCGGCGTGCTCTTGCGGCACTGGTTCATCCGCCGCCACGGCCGCCAGTGGTTCGAGAACTCTTTGCTGCCGCGATTCGCCCCGGTGAGCATGTCGGCCCTGCTGGCGACGCTGGTTCTGATCTTTGCCTTTCAAGCCGACAACATCACCGGCAAGTTCCTGCACGTGGCCATCATCGCCGTGCCCATCCTGATCCAGGTCTACTTCAATGCCAGCCTGACCTACGGCCTGATGCGCTGGCTGAAGGTGGGCCATTCGGTCGCCGCGCCGGGGGCGCTGATTGGCGCCAGCAACTTCTTTGAACTGGCGGTCGCTACAGCCATCGCGCTCTACGGGCCGGAATCGGGGGCGGCGCTGGCGACCGTGGTGGGCGTGCTGATTGAGGTTCCCGTCATGCTTTCGGTCTGTGGCTTCTGCAACCGCACGCGGCACTGGTTTGCAGAAAGTTCCGCATGACCCCTTGACTAGTTCCATATTTCTACTATTCTAGAAATATGGCACAGGAAGAGCAGAACGTCGTCCGGTACGCCGACATGTTTGCGGCCTTGGGCGCAGAGCCGCGGTTGCGGATTGTCCGCCTGCTCCTTTCGGCTCATCCGGAGGGCATGACGGTGGGTGACATCGGCAGCGAGCTCGGAATTCCCGGTTCCACCCTCTCTCACCACCTGGAGAAGCTGAAGAACGAGGAGTTGATCAGCGTGCGGCGGGAGGGGACGTTCCTGTGGTACAGCGCCAACTGCGACGGGTTGAAGGAGCTCCTTACCTTCCTGTACGCGGAGTGCTGCACGCGCAACCGGGCGATACAGCCCGAAGCCATACTGCACTGTTGTTAATTGAAAGGAACCATCATGAGCACTGAAACCATCAAGGAAACCGTTCGGGAGAAGTACGGAGCGGCGGCGATGCGAGTGGTGAAGGGGGAGGGAAGCGCCTGCTGCGGGGCGACGGCATCCATCTCGGCGTGCTGCAATTCCCAGGACCCCATCACATCCAACCTCTACGACGAGTTGCAGAAAAGCGAACTGCCGGACTCGGCGGTTCTGGCCTCGCTCGGGTGCGGCAATCCGACGGCGCTGGCGGAGTTGAAGGCCGGCGAGACGGTGCTGGACCTGGGCTCCGGCGGCGGCATCGACGTGCTGCTCTCGGCCCGGCGGGTGGGACCCACTGGCAAGGCCTACGGGCTGGACATGACCGACGAGATGCTGGCGCTGGCCAACGACAACAAGCGCAAGGCGGGCGTCGAGAATGTCGAGTTTCTGAAGGGCGAGATCGAGAACATTCCGCTGCCGGACAACTCGGTGGACGTGATCATCTCCAACTGCGTGATCAACCTGTCGGCCGATAAGGACCGCGTGCTGGCGGAGGCCTTCCGGGTGCTGAAGCCGGGGGGCCGTTTCGCCGTCAGCGACGTGGTGGTGCGGGGAGAAGTGCCGGCCGGATTGCGGCGCAACGTCGAGCTGTGGGTGGGCTGCATCGCCGGCGCGCTGGAGGAGTCCGATTACAAAGACAAGCTGGCGTGTGCGGGATTCACCTTGATCGACGTCGAGCCGACCAGGATCTACAGGGCGGCCGACGCGCGGGAGTTCCTGGCGGCGGAAGGGATTGACGCCGACGCCATCGCGCCGGAGGTGGACGGCAGGTTCATGAGCGCCTTCATTCGGGCGGTGAAGCCGTGAAGCCGCGCATCCTGATCCTGTGTACGGGCAACTCGGCGCGCTCGCAGATGGCCGAGGGGCTGTTCCGCCGGGCGCTGGGCCAGCGCTACGAGATCCACAGCGCGGGGACGCGGCCCTCCACGGTGCGTCCCGAGGCCATCCAGGCCATGGCGGAGATCGGCATCGACATTTCCGGGCATCGTTCGAAGGCGGTGGATGAGTTCGCCGGGCAGGAGTTCGCCTACGTCATCACGGTCTGCGGGAACGCACGCGAGCCGTGCCCGGTGTTTCCTGCACAAACGAAGCTGCTCCACTGGCCCTTCGACGATCCGCACACGCTGGACGACTTCCGGCGGGTGCGCGACCAGATCGCTTCGCACATCGCGCTCTGGCAGCCCTGAGGAAGAAGGGGCCAGTGCTGCACCGGCACGGTTGAGGGCCGCCCAGTGATAGCATGGCTCTCGATATGAGACTCGCAGGGCTGATACTCGTCTTTGGGGCGGCGTGCGCCGGCGCTTCCGGGCGCCTGAAAGTATCGTTAAACGGCGACTGGCAGGTGGGCGAAAGCGTCTCGGGCATCGACATGCCGGCGAGCTTCGGCCACACGGCGCCGGTGCCGGGGCTGGCGAACCTGGCCGTGCCGGCATTTCAGGACGTAGACCGGTTCGACGGGCGGGAGTTCATCCAGATTTCAATCCGCGAGAAGCGGCTGCCGGAGAGCGCCAGGGTGTTCACGGCCGGCGTGCCGCGCCAGGAACGAAACTTTTTCTGGTACCGGCGGAGTTTCCGCGCCGGCGCCAGGCGGCCGGTGGCGATGCTGCGCGTGGCCAAGGCGCAATTCGGCACGGCGGTGTGGCTAAACGGGCAGAAGGTGGGCGAGCACCTGGGGTGCTTCAGCGCCGGGTATTTCGACGTCGCCGGGGCGATGAAGTGGGATGGCGACAACGACCTGGTGATCCGCATCGGGGCGCATCCGGCGGCGGTTCCGGAGTGGTCGCCGGCGGGGACGGATTTCGAGAAGTACAAGTGGACGCCGGGCATCTACGACAACGTCGATCTGATCCTGACGGGTAATCCGTACATTGAGAGCGTGCAGGTGGCGCCGCGGCTGGCCTCGTCGTCGGCCGAGATTGAGACGGTGCTCATCAACAAGGGCAACGTAGCAGTGATGGTGGCACTCTCGCACACCATCGAACAGTGGAGGGCGGCGGCCCCGCCGGTGCTGCTGAAGCCGGGCGAGAGAAAGAGCGTGCGGGCGGTGGTGCGAATGCCGGGCGCGAAGCTGTGGACGCCGGAGACGCCGAACCTGTACCGGGTAAAGACGGCGGCGGGCGCCGACACGATGGAGACCCGCTTCGGGATGCGCGAGTTCCGTTTCGACACTTCGACCAAACGGGCGTATCTGAACGGCAAGCCGTATTTCCTGCGGGGATCCAACATCACGTTGCACCGTTTCTTTGAAGACCCGCTCTGCAAGCGGTACCCGTGGGAGGAGGCGTGGGTCCGGAAGTTGCTGGTGGAGGGCCCGAAGAAGATGAACTGGAACTCGTTCCGGTTCTGTATCGGGCCGGCGCCGGAGATGTGGTTCGACATCGCCGACGAGGCCGGTCTGCTGATCCAGAACGAGTTTTTCATCTGGAACGGGCGGGAGTACTTCCCGCCGTATCGCGGCGAGGAGCTGATCACGCAGTATTCGGAGTGGATGCGGGATCACTGGAACCACCCCAGCGTGGCGATCTGGGACGCGTCGAACGAGACGGACTCGGAGCTGCTGCGCGAGACTGTGATTCCGGCGGTGCGGAAGCTGGACCTGTCGAACCGGCCGTGGGACAACGGGTACTCGGTGCCGACGGGCGTGAACGATCCGGTGGAGGACCACCCGTACCTGTTCAGCGCCTTGCGAAGGCCGGAGCGGTCGTTCGCCATGAAGGACCTGGAACAGATGACGGGGGCGAAGACCACCAACGCGGGGCATCCGTCGGCCCACGCGGTGATCGCCAACGAGTACGGCTGGCTGTGGGTGACGCGCGACGGCACGCCGACGCCATTGACGGAGAAGGTGTATGAACGTCTGATTGGGAAAGATGCGACGGCGGGGCAGCGGTTCGAGCTTTACGCCTATTACCTGGCGGGGCTGACCGAGTTCTGGCGGGCGCACAGGAACTTCGCCGGCGTGCTGCACTTCACCTGGCTGACGTCGAGTTATCCGGGGGTGAAGACGGGGGACCACTGGAAGGACGTGGAAAAGCTGGAACTGGAGCCCAATTTCGCGGAGTGGGTGAGGGAGAGCTTCAAGCCGCTGGGGGTGTACATTAACTTCTGGCAGCCGGAGTTGAAGGCAGGCTCGACGCGGACCTACCCTGTGATGATGGTGAACGACCTGGAGACGCCGGCGCGAGGCCGTCTGAAGCTGGAATGGGTGGGCGGCGCGGCCCGGGAGGTTGAGTTCGAATTGCCGCTCTACGGGGCGCACACCTGGCAGGTGGCGCTGGAGTCGCCGGGCGCGGCGGGTCCGGCCATATTGAGGGCCACCGCGCTGGCGGAGGGCCGCGAAGCGACGGTATCGAGAAGGAAAGTGGAGGTAAAGCGATGAAGAATGTCGAGCGGAGAGGATTCTTCCGGGGCGCGCTGGCCGCGCTGGGACTGGGCGCGGTGGCGGCGCCGGAGGCCGCGGCGCAGCAGGCGCGCGGCGGCGGAGCGGCGGCGGCTCGTTACCTGCCCAACTACTGCCGGGCGCAGAACTACAAGTCACTGAAGCAGTCGAGCTACGACGTGACGGGGGGCAACTCCGACCGCTGGCCGATCAAGCCGGGGGAGACGATCGAGATCTTCAACCAGAAGGGCGCGGGCATGATCTCGCACATCTGGTTCACGATTTCCGCTGCCAGCCCGCTGCACCTGAAGGAGCTGGTGCTGCGTGCCTGGTGGGACGGCGGCGAAAAACCGGCGATTGAGGCCCCCATCGGCGACTTCTTCGGATTGAACCTCGGCGACTACGTGCTCTACGAGAGCGAGTACCTGGCCTGCTCGCCAGGCAAGTCGTTGAACTGCTACTTCGCCATGCCGTACCGGACCGCGGCGCGAATGACGGTGACCAACGAGGGCTCGCGTGACGTCTCGTCGTTCTATTCCAACATCGATTTTCTGGCCGTGGAGACGCTGCCGGCCGACACATTGTACTTTCACGCGCAGTACCGGCAGGCGACGCCCAACACGGCGCAGAAGCTGGCGGACCGCAAGAACCCGGACGGCAAGACGAACTACGTCTACTGCGAGACGCGCGGCCGCGGCCACCTGATGGGGGTGACGCTGGGCGTGATCCAGAACAGCGAGGCCTGGATGGGCGAAGGCGACGACATGATCTTCGTCGACGACGAGACCAAGCCGCTGATTGTGGGCACGGGCAGCGAGGACTACTTCCTGGGGAGCTGGAACTTCGGCGGCCGGGAGAACGCCAAGGCGTTCGCCTACCACCAATACGGCGCCCAGTTGATCCAAAGCCCGGAACGCGTGGGTGGGCGTTACTGTTGTTATCGTTTTCACGGAGATAACCCGGTGACCTTCACGCGTTACTTGAAACACTCCATGGAGCACGGGCACGCCAACGACCGGGCGGACAACTTCTACAGTTGCTGCTACTGGTACCAGGACAAGCCGTCGGCCGAGTTGCCGGCGCTGCCGGCTGTGAAAGACAGGCTGCCCAAGGTGGTGACGGCATGAAGAAGACAATCTGGCTGTTTGCGGCGATGGCGGCGGCGGCCGCCGCCACCGCCATTCCGGGCGTCGTGCACTGGCCGGCGGCGGAGTTGCAGGGGTGGAACGCCAAACTCGCCGCGCAAATGAAGGATTCGACGCCGAAGGGACAGGACCTGGGCAAGTGGGGCACCCACGGCTTTGGGATCACGCGCCGGGTGGCCGACGGGGAGGCGGAGGTGCACGAGAGAGTGACGGACTTCTTCGTGGCCGAGGCGGGCGAGGCGGATCTGTTGGTGGGCGGCAAGGTGCTGAACGCCAGAAGCGCCGGCGCCGGCGAGGGGCGCGGGTCGGGGATCGAGGGAGGAAGAAGGGTCACGTTGCGGCCGGGCGATCTGGTGCGCATCCCGGCGGACATGCCCCATCAGTTGCTGGTCAAGAAAGAGTTCCTCTATTTCGTGGTGAAGGTGCAGCAGGCTGGTCCGGAGGCGGCGGAGGGATTCACACATTGGCCGGCGGCGGACCGGGCGGGCGCGCGCGCCAGGCTGGCGTCACAACTGGCGGGCAAGACGGTGGCGGTGGAGGCCCGCTCGTTCGGCAACCACTCAAAGATGATGGTCTACCGCACGGGGGACGGCGAGGTGGAGGTGCATGAGAAGCAGGCCGACATCTGGGTGGTCGAGTCGGGCGAGGGCGTGCTGGTGGTGGGCGGAAAGACGGTGGGCGGGCGCTCGACGGCGCCGGGTGAAATCCGCGGGGCGTCGATTGAGGGAGGCGAAAGGGTGGAGCTGCGTGCCGGGGACAAGGCGCACATCCGGGCGGGCGTGCCGCACCAGGCTCTGACGAAGAAGGAGCTGGTGTATACAGTGGTGAAGGTGACTGAGTAAAGCCGGTGGAGATCAGCGCGCCGGGGTGGTGCGGGAGACCGTCTCGCTGATGGTCTGCACGGGGCCGAGGCCGGCTTTGGCGCCGAGGTTGGGGCGCTGGACGGCGAAGACCTGAACGGTGGCGCCGTCAGCGCTCTGGCGGCTGGTGAAGTGCTGGCGCTCGCGGAGCTGTAGCTTGCCGTCGGCGGAGACGGCCCGGCCGGGCGCGGCGGGACCGTAGACGTCTACCTCTTTGCGCTCGCCGCCATCCGGTGTCTTCAGCGTGGTGGCGACCGAGGTCCTGGCGAGCTGGAGCCGGCCGGTGGTGACCGATTCGTACTCGTCGGTCTGCTCGCGCACCTGGCCGTTGATGGTGGCGGCTTTGACGATGCGGCGGCCGGCCTCGGCAAACCGGCCGTTGGAGTCGCGGCTGTAGACGGTCTCGTCCTTCTCCGACGTGGTCTTGGTGACGGTCTCCTGGGAGACCCTTCGTTCCACCGCTTCGAGTGAGCCGCTGATGCCGGCGCGCTCCACCGAGGTTTCACGCGTGACGGTGTCTCCCGCCTTGCGGAGCTGCGTGGCAGCGCGCTCGGAGAGTTGCAGGTTGCCATTGAGGTCGCCGCGGTAGGTGGTGACCGACTCCGTGCCGGAGCCGTCGGCGCGCGTCGTACTTTCAATCACGGTCTTCTCCGGCGGCAGCGGGCGGCCGTTGGGGTCGAAGCGTTTGGTGATGCGTTCGACGACGCGGACACCGCCTTCGTTGCGGAGGATCTTTTCCTGCACCTGTTCGACCGGGACACGCCGGCCGTTGACGTCGCGGACGGTCTCCGATGACGCGCCCTCCCCGGAGCGGGCCTGGGTCCAGTCCGAGCGACGCCCGTTGAGGTCGAAGACATAGGTGGAGGACTGCGTCTGCTGGGCTGGCAAGCCCAGCGCGATCAGTGCGAAGGCGAGAATTCGCATACTCGTAGATCGTCGGGAGCGAAGGCGGCCTTTAGGGCATGTCCGCTACAATAGACGTAGCGGGGCCATGAAAAGTTTTTACATCGAGACATTCGGCTGCCAGATGAACGTGCACGACTCCGAGAAGGTGATCGGCACGCTGGAGGAGCGCGGTTACGGGCAGGTGCAGACGCCGGAAGAGGCGGACCTGGTGCTCTACAACACGTGCAGCATCCGGGACAAGGCGGAGCAGAAGGTTTTCCAGCGGCTGAGCGAGAACAAGAAGGCCAGAGGCAAAGTCTTCGGCGTGCTGGGCTGCGTGGCCCAGCAGGAAGGCGAACGGATCTTCGACAAGGCGCCGCACGTGAGCCTGGTGGTGGGCTCGGCCAGTTATCCGAAGCTCGGCGAGTTGCTGGTGCAGATCGAAGCCGGCGGCCGGCGGGTGACAGGGCTGCGCCTGGATTCCGACGACACCTTCGAGACCGCGGCCACGCGGCGCGACAACCCGCACAAGGGCTACATCACCATCATCGAGGGTTGCGACAAGAGCTGCGCCTATTGCGTGGTGCCGTTCACCCGCGGCCACGAGCGCAGCCGGGCGTCGGCAAGCGTTTTGCGGGAGGCGCGGGAACTCGCCGGGGCGGGCTACACCGAGATCCAGTTGCTGGGGCAGAACGTGAACAGTTACCGGGACGCGTCGCCGGCCGGCTGGAACTTCGCGCGCCTGCTGGAAGAGGTGGGGCGGGTGGACGGTATCCGGCGCGTGCGGTTTACGACGTCGCATCCACGGGACTTCGGCCGCGAGATCATCGACGTCATCGACCGCACCGAAACGCTGTGCAACCAGATTCATTTGCCGGTGCAGAGCGGCTCGACAAAGGTGCTGGCGGCGATGCGGCGCCAGTATACGCGGGACGAATACATGCGGCGCATCGAGTGGATGAAGGCATCCAAGCGCGACATCGCCATCTCGACCGACATCATCGTTGGGTTCCCGGGCGAGACGGAAGCGGATTTCGAGCAGACGCTGAGCCTGCTGGACGAAGTGGAGTACGACTCCATCTTCAGCTTCAAGTACTCCGCGCGGCCGAACACGCCGGCCCTCGCGCTGGAAGAGCACATTCCGGAGGAGGAAAAGGGCCGCCGGCTGATGGTGTTGCAGGAGCGGCAGCGGGCGATCCAGTTGCGACGCAACTCGGCGCTGGTGGGAACGTGGCAGGAGGCGCTGGTGGAGGGCTGGAACAGCGCGAAGGGACAGTGGATCGGGCGCACGTCGCAAAACCGGGTGCTGAACTTCGTCACGCAGGCTCAGGCGGGCAGGGAAGAGATGACGGCGCGGTACGTGCCGGTGCGCGTGACGCGGGCCGGACCGAACTCGCTGGCGGGCGAATGTGCTATAGCGGTGTAGGAAAGGCGGGTTGTCCATGGAAGTCGAAATGAAGATCCGGGGCCTGATGATGGACCCGGTGACCAACATGCCGATCGTCATCCTGAGAGACCCGGACGGAGGGCAGATTCTGCCCATCTGGGTGGGGATCTACGAGGCCAACGCGATCGCGCTGGAGATTGAGAAGGTGACCACGCCGCGCCCGATGACGCACGACCTGATCAAGAACGTGCTGACGGGCCTGGAAGCGGGCGTGCGGAAGGTGGTGGTCAGCGAACTGCGCGACGACACGTTCTTCGCCCTCATCTGGGTGGAGAAGAACGGCGAGCTGATCTCGATCGACTCCCGGCCCTCCGACGCGCTGGCGCTGGCGCTGAGGCTGGACTGTCCCATTTACGTCGAGGAGCAGGTGCTCAAGAGCTCCAAGAGCACGGCCACCGTCTCGGACAAGGTCTCCAACGAGGAGCTCCGCCGCTGGCTGGAAGGGCTGAACGACGAGGACTTCGGCCGGTACAAGATGTAGGGCGGCCATGCTGACGGAGACGCTGGAGAAGCTGGAGCGGTTGGCCGCCGCCGGAATCGGGATGATCCCCGCGCCGGAGGTTCCGACTCACTTCGTATTCGAGAGAGATGGCTGCGTCGTCCTGGTGGAGCGCAGAGGCGAGGGGTTCGGCTCGGCCGGCTCGCCCGGAGTGCTGACGGAGAGAGGCGGTTTCGCGGCGCTGGTGGACCGCGGCGGGCAATCGTGGCTGGTCTCCAAGGGCGAGGAACGGCTCGCGCAGGCGGGTGAGGCGGAGGCGGCGCGGCGCTTGTTTACAGATCTTAAATCGGCTTTGCGTTAACCTTGGCCCTGTTCAACCGTCTTAGATGGTGTGAGCAGACAAACAATAGCAGCGACGGTGGTGGTTCTGCTCTCCCTGACATGGGGGGCGCCGCAACCGGTGAAAGCCCTCCCAACCATGGCTTACAGCTTCATGCGCTACATGAGCGCCATCGACCGCAGCGGGCAGGAGTTGGGATTCTGGGACAAGGTGACCTACAGCCTGGCTCTGGCCGGCTCCCACACCAAAAAGGCGGCGGTCCGCCAGGGCCGGAGCTAGCTCCACGGTCTGCCGCACCACGTGCGGCAGCACGACCGCTGCACACCCAAACGTCAATGCCCCGGCGGGTAGGGAGGGGGTACGCCTACCCCCTCCCTACCCGCCGGGGCTTTGTTGGCTGAGACCAGCGGCGCGGCGCCGGGGCTATTTCTTGGGCGCCGCCTTCTTGACGGGCGCGGCAGGCGCTTTCTTGGGGGCTGCCTTCACCGGGGCCGCCGGCAGCGGTAGACCGCTGACGTCCTTGTTCTCCACGCTGAAGGTCACGTTGAACGGCTCGGCGGAAAACTCCGACGGCACGCCCGAGAACTCCACTTCCGTACCCTTGTCGGGGCAGACGGCGAGGGGGGTCTCCAGGGCGAGGGTCACCTCTCGCATGTCGGGTGCAGAGATGCCCACCACGATCTTCTTGGCCTTCTTGGGCGCGTCGCAATCGACGATCCTGGCCTTGAATTTCTCCACCTTGGTGTCGCCGACCGGCGCGCCGCCGGGGATGTGGGCATCCTTCAGGCTGGCCTCGTAGTAGGCCTGCCCGTTGGCGCCGGAGAGCTCGCGCTTGATGCTGATCCAGAGGGCCAGCATGGGGTTGGTCTTCTTCAACTGCTCTTCCTGCTTGATGAGGATCTCATCCTTGGACTCGATCTTGAAGTTGTCCGGCGGGAGGGCGGAGGCCTTGGCGAGGTTGATGACCTCTTCCATGCCGTTGTTGTCGCCGTGCACGGCGACGTAGTTCTTTTCGAAGTTCTTGCGCAGTTGATCGCGGTACTGCTGGGGGAAGGCGCCAGGGCCGTCATAGACGGCGGCTCGGGCGAAGTGGAACAGCGCCGGGCTTTGCAGTTCGATCTTCCTGGTCCGGATGCAGGCCTGGGCGAGCCACACCGAGGACTGGGAGTCGGCCGGATTGCGCTTCAGGACCTCGGTGAGGTGCGTGACCGCTTCGTCGTTCTTCTTCCGCTGCAGGTCGATCCAGCCCATGGTGCGGTAGGCGGTGGCTTCCATGGAGACGCGCTGCTTTTTCCAATCGTCGTCGGAGGACTGTGGCGGCTTGCGCGCCGGGCTATAAGTGTCGTCCAGAATCGACAGGAGGCCGGCAGCGGCGCGCTCGCCCAGAGCCAGCGCCGGTTCGGAGGCGTCGTTCATGGAGAGGGTCAGCAGATTGATGTAGTAGAGGCCGGCAAAGCTCTTCGGATCGGCCGCGACCTGCTCCTTGGCCGTATCCAGCATCCCCTTGGCGTTGCCCAGAGCCTGATAGGCGGCGATGATCTGCGCGTAGCGCTCATCCTTGAAGTCGGAGGCCGGGTACTTTTCCTTCCACTGGTTCAGAAGCCCCAGCTTGGTCTGGGCGTTTTGCTCCTTGTTGATGGTCTGGACAAGGTCGTACTCGGCGCGGTCCTTCCACTGTTTCTGCGGCGCCTGGGCCCACGCGGCCGCCAGACCGAGAGAGCCGAGGGCGACGATTGCAATCGCGCGCTTGAATGAATACAGCACCAGATGCCTCCTAAAATTCGAGGTCAGATCGATCGTTCACCATCAGGAAGCCGCGACCTGGACCTTGCTCCAAACACGAACCGGACAATTGCGGAGTATAACGGAAGGTCCCCGAGTATCGCAAGCGCCTCGATACCAGCCATGAATCACTCATCATAGTACCGACGCCGGGTTAGATGCTGGACGGGGGCGGTTTGTTCCCGGGAAGCGCGGATCGGGAAGGGGTGGAGAGCGGGTAAGCGCTATCAGAAAACGTAGTCGGTGAACTGGCCGTGAGGTGCGAGCGGATTCAGAGCGGCAGACGCTCGAGCCCCGGCAAGCCGTCGAAGCCCGCGTCAAATGTCGCAATGCGATGGATGTCGTGATTTTGCATGACAGCAGCATGGATGGCGTCACGGGCAGAAATCCCGTGGACCTCCAGCAGCAGGTCGCGCGCCAAGTCGGTTTCAGCCAGAGTCACGCTCAGCACGACCGGGCAGATCTCGACGAAGAGATCGTAAACTTCGCTTGCTGTCGAAGTGCGGCCAAGCGCGGAATAGCGATAGAGGATCTCCTGCAAGACCTCGGTGCTGGTGCAGCCATCGATGCGACCGTCACGCACCGCGGCCAGGAATTGGCGGGCAGACTCGCGATGCGGGTGTTCGCCGCCGGCGACATACATCGGGATGTTGGAGTCGATGAAGACCCTCACTTGCGGCCGGCCTCGATCTCGGAGAGCATCTGGTCGATATCGCAGGTCGGCGCATTGATCGACGACATCCGTGCCAGCGGATCGGCAGCGGAGTCCGCTCCAGCGGTTCGCAGTGACGCTTCCAGAGCCCGGCGAACCCACTCACCTTTTGAGATGCGCCGTCGCTGGGCGGCCATGGAGATGCGATCATCGAGTTCCGGTGGAATCAGCACCTGTAGTCGATGGCTCATATGCTCAGGCTAACATGAGCAGCCAAGCTGTTCCAGCGACGGCAACACAGATCGCGGAACTTCAGGGTCCTGCAGCATGGGCGGGCCGCTTCGCGCATGCCCTGGCGGAATCGGAGCGTGGTATGGTCCTGAACCAGGAGGCCCTTGAGGGAGAGCGTGACCGAGCCGGGGGCGAGGTCGTGGCCGTCCGGCTACTTACCGACCGCAAATCCTGATCGAAGTGGAGAACCGAAACGCCCGGGCATCCGGTCCAGGGACTCAGTCTATGGATTCATCCAGGACGGCGGGGATGAACCCTTTGGCAGATCGCGAAGTGGCGTAGGGGTCCGCAAACAGGCCCGTTTCGACCAGCTTCCGGTTCGTGGCAGCGAAGAGGTGATGCCAGATCATGGTGAAGCCTTCGGCGTAAGCTACACCATTTCGTGTAGGAGCGGTTGGGCCTATGTCCCCTTTGAGTGCTTCGTAGTTCTCGCGCAACCATCGGGTAATCACATCGCGGCCAAGTCCGCGAAGATTCTTGACAAGGGGTTTGTCTCGACGTGCCAGAACCGGAACCGATAATCGAAAGCGATCGGCCAGAGGTTGAACGTACTCGATTCGCACCAGGAATTCGAGCCAGCGCCGCGCGTCCTCCACCGGCATGCCTGCGGTCCGGGCGAGCTGATCAGCCGCAAGGTCGCCATTCCTGAGGCTCAGGAGCATGAGCCCCGGCTTTTCCCAAGCGGAGTTCCTATCGCGCCAGCTCGCGGCATGGACCGCCTGTGGCAGCAGAGACTCGAATTCTGACCCAGCCAGCCTATACTCGAGATCCGGGAGAGACCGGCGCGGAACCGAATCGGGATCACCGAACGAGGTGAACCTGACTTGCCCATGCGTATTACTGTGGCTGCCCCAAAACATGCCTTTCTGAGACAGACCCGACTTTTCTTCCGCATACGGGACGTACCGGCCGTCGGGCCTTGCCGCGGCAGCCTGCCGATAGCCGAGTTTTTCAGTCAAGGTCAGGCCATCCCAGTCGAGCGACATGCAGCCCAGCACAATGAATGCGACTTCTCGCCTGTCGACGCCGGGCGCGGCATACGAAGACAGTTGCTTGACGATCTCGTCGCGCCTTGCCAAGAATCTTGACGCAAGATCCAAGCCGTATCGCTCCGTGACCTCCCGGATCCTCAGGTTCTATGCCAGTACCAGCAAGGGACGCGGCCAAGTGCGAACGATCACGGGGCGCCGAGGCGAGTTCGAGTAGGAGTTTCTGAACCGCAACCGAGGGCATGACGTCAGACCAGCACGGATGAGTTGCACACGTGACCGTGCCGGTAACGCTATAGAAGAGCGGGCCCTGAGCCTGCGCCGGGCAGAGGATGAATAGAATCGCGATCAGTCGCCGAATCAGCATTGCGGTAAAGGAAGCAAAGCCGGATGCTACTCCAGCGGCCGGTACCACAAGTTGCGGAACTTCATGGTGGTGTCAGGGGCGTCCTTGAAGCCGGAGTGGTCTTGCAGCATCATTGGGGCGGCGCCGCACATGCCCTTGCGGAAGCGGAGCGTGGCGTGGTCCTGCACCAGGACCCCGTTGAGAAAGAGCGTGACCGAGCCGGGAGCCAACTCCTGGCCCTTCTCGTTGCACCGGGGGGCGTGGTAGACGATGTCGTAGGCCGACCATTCGGCGGGCTTTCGGGCGGCGTTGACCAGCGGCGGGTACTGATCATAGACGGCGCCGGCCACCCCGGTCGGGTAGGTGGGGTTGTTGAAGCTGTCGAGAAGCTGGATTTCGGTGAGGCCCTGGAGGTAGACGCCGGAGTTGCCCTTGAGCTGGCCCTTCTGGTTGGGCATATCGGGGATGAAGAACTCGAGGTGAATCTGGGCGGAGCGGAACATGGCCGTTGTATAAGCGTCGCCGGCGCCGGTGCGGCAGTGCATTTCGGCGTTCGCGGCGGTACAGCCGGAGGGCGAGCCGTCGGCCCGGGTCCAGCCGGACATATCCCTGCCGTTGAACAGGACGACGGCGTCGGAGGGCGGCTGCGAGCCGGCGCCGGGGGTGACCACGCGCGGCTGCTCGTCGGCCGGTGTGGCGCCTTCGGCCAGGCGCGGCGGTATGGGGAGCGTGACGTTGCCTGTAGCGGCCCACTCGGCGCCGCGGGTGAAGGTGGTGACGAAGGCCGGCGTCTTGACGGCGGGGCCGTCATGGCCGAGCACGGTGGCGAAGACACGGCCCTGGCCGTAGTCGAGCGTCCACAGCATGGGCTGCTGGAGGCCATCGCCGGGGATGGGCTGGCGGGCCTTGCCCTGGTAGAGCTTGTGGTCGTCCCAGGCGGTGGCGAGCACATGGAAGGAGCCCTCGGGCTGCCACTTGAGGTTGGCGTAGAGCTCGTCGCCGGGCTGGCCGAACTTGAGGCGCAGTCCCTTGGTAATGGGATGCGCGGGGTCCTTGACCTCGACGGTGAAGTCGTGGGCGGCCGAGTGGTGGCCGTTGTTGGGACGCCAGTTGGCGCCGCTGAGCTTCTCGTACTCGGGCCAGTCCAGGAACGCGGCGGTGGAGAAGTGGTACATGACCAGCCCCTTGCCGGAGCGGACGTAGCCCAGCAGGGCGTTGCGGGTCTGCTCGCTCCAGGCGTAGTCCTTGTTGCGTGCGTCGTAGTAGTTCAGGACGACCAGGTCGTAGGGGGCGAGCGTCTCCGGACCGGCGCCGCGGAACTCCTCCGTCACGCGCACGTCGAAGCGCCCGGTTTCCTCCAGGGCCTTCTTCAAAAGGGGCGAAACAGTCTGCCAGTCGTGGCCGCCCACGGGCCCGCCGGTGACCAGCAGAGTCTTGATCTTGGGAGTTGTCGTACGCGCTTGGGCGATCAGGGCCGGAGCGCAGAATAGGACGAGGGCGATGATCCGGAACATGTCGGTTACCTGCTGGCGATTGTATGTCATTCCGCGCGGCCGCACTTGTGAAGGTGCTATCTTTCGATACATAATCAACCCGCTGTACTGGACGAGGTAACGGGAATGAGTTCGTCAGGTTGGATGTTGAGGGCTGCCTGTGTGTTCGCAGTCGTCGTGGCGACTCGCGCGCCTTTGATGCCAAGGCATTTGTTCCACTTCGATTCGGTGAACTTCGCGCTGGCGCTCGAGGACTTTGACCCCGGGCTCCACCAGCCGCAGCCTCCAGGTTATCCCCTGTTCGTTTTGTTGAGCCGGTTGTTGCACCTGCTGGTCCGGCGTCCCGAGGACGTCTTTTTCCTGGCGGGCGCGCTGGCGGCGACCGTGGCCGTCTTGCTGCTTTACAAACTGGGTGAGGAGATCGATGGGCGGGCGACCGGGGTGGTCGCCGCGTTGCTGCTTTTGTTCCACCCCGTGCTCTGGTTCAGCGGCTTGACGAATCAAGTACGGACCTATCTGGCGGTGGTGAGCTGCGCTGTCGCGTTGGCAGCGTTTCGGGCGCTCAGACCCTCGGCACCGGTTAGCGACCTTTACTGGGTGGCGCTGACGCTGGGCGTACTTTCCGGCTTCAGGCCCACGTCTTTACCGCTGCTGATCCCGCTGTTGATCTTGGTGGGGGTGCGGCGGAGGGCGGCATGGCAGGATTGGGTGCTCAGTGGCGCCTGCATGGTGGCGCCTGTCGCGGTGTGGGGCGGCGCGACAGTGATCGCCAGCGGCGGCGCGGCGAAGTACCTCAGCCTGATAAGGGAATACGCAGACACACAGTTTGCGGCCACCTCCTTGCTCTTTGGTGCGCCGCCGGATGGCGCGCTTCAAATGCTGGAGTCTGCCGTTGTCTACAACTTCTTGGGCAGCATTCGCTGGATCTGGGTGATCCTGCCGCTGGCTGTGTGGCGGATATGGCCGTCGTGGCAGGGGCTACGCCTCTTCCTGGCGGCATGGTTCCTGCCCGGTTTCCTCTTTTCGTCGCTTGTGCACGTGGCTGACCCGGACCAGGCGCTGCTCACAATCCCGGCCCTTTGCCTAGTGGGGGCGCGACTGATGACATCGCTGTTCCAGCATGGCAGGAAGGGGTACCTGGCCGCGGCGGCGGCGGTCGCCGTCGCGGTCGGGGTGGTGCTGTTTTTTCATCCGATGCGTGGCCGGGCGCGATCGGTCAGTTACCGGGTAGTTCAAACGGTGGACCGGGAAGTGAGCTCCACCATCGCCGCGATTTCGCGGCACAGACAGGAGCAGGGCCTGGTGATCCTCTGGCACGACGGCCTGGTGACGTGGCGGCAACTGTCCTACTACTTCCCGGAGAAGAGGCTCATTGTGGTTGAGCCGTCAGGAGCCGTCTGGGAGCTCTCTGGCACGAGACGTCAGGAAGTACAGCGCGCGGAGCTCGACTACCTTTTGCCCATCGGTACGAAGGTGGCGTTCATTCTTCCGCCGCCGGGCCGTGGCATCCGTCCTTCGTTGCGCAGAAGTCTCGGGATTAGGGAGGAGGGTGGCGTCGCATTCGCCGATCCTGTCCCGGGCTCCCGGTTCCACTTGGGAGGCGTGTCTTTTGTTGTCCCCCAGACGCCAACTCTGAAGCCGGCCGAACTGATACACTTTTGAATCGCAATTCTCCTCGGAGCCGAATCATGAGCAATCAAGTGAAGTTTGTTCTCGACGAAAGCCGCCTGCCGAAGGCGTGGTATAACATCGTGGCCGATCTGCCCGCGCCGCCGCCGCCGGTCCTCCATCCAGGGACCTTGCAGCCGGTGGGCCCCGACGATCTGGCGCCGCTGTTCCCCATGAGCCTCATCATGCAGGAGGTCTCCTCCGAGCGCGAGATTGGAATTCCCGAGCCGGTGCGGGACATCTACCGGCAATGGCGGCCCAGCCCGTTGTACCGCGCGCGGCGGCTGGAAAAGGCGCTGGACACGCCGGCCAGGATCTACTACAAGTACGAGGGTGTCAGCCCCGCGGGCTCGCACAAGCCCAACACCGCCGTGGCGCAGGCTTTCTACAACAAGGAAGCCGGCGTGAAGCGGATTGTGACCGAGACCGGGGCGGGGCAGTGGGGCTCGTCGCTGGCGCTGTCGGGGGCCTTCTTCGGGCTCCAGATCGAGATCTTCATGGTGCGGGTCTCCTACAACCAGAAGCCGTACCGACGGGCGTTGATGGAGAGCTACGGCGCCCGTTGCGTGGCCTCGCCGTCGGAGGAGACCAACTCCGGGCGGATGTTTCTGGCCCAGCGCGCCGACCATCCGGGCAGCCTGGGCATCGCCATCAGCGAGGCCGTGGAGGTGGCGGCGCAGAGCGACGACACCAAGTACGCCCTGGGCAGCGTCCTGAACCACGTCCTGCTGCACCAGACTGTGATCGGGCAGGAGGCGATGGAGCAGATGCAGATGGCCGGGGATTTCCCCGACGTGATCGTGGGCTGCACGGGCGGCGGCTCCAATTTCGCCGGCATCGCCTTCCCATTCATCGGCCACGCGCTGCGCGGCGGGCAGAAGGCGCGCATTGTGGCCGTGGAGCCGGCGGCGTGCCCGTCGCTGACCAAGGGCCGCTATGCCTACGACTTCGGCGATACGGCGCACCTGACGCCGCTGACCAAGATGCACACGCTGGGCAGCACCTTCGTCCCCCCCGGCTTCCATGCCGGCGGGCTGCGCTACCACGGCATGGCGCCGCTGGTGAGCCACTGCGCGGAGCTGGGGCTGCTTGAGCCGCGTTCCTATGCGCAGGTGACCTGCTTCGACGCCGGCGTGCTCTTCGCCCGGTCTGAAGGCATCGTACCGGCGCCGGAGGCCAACCATGCGGTGAAGGGGGCGGTGGATGAGGCGCTGCGCTGCAAGGCGGAGGGCAAGAGCGAGACCATTCTGTTCAACCTCTGCGGGCACGGGCATTTCGACATGCAGGCCTACATGGACTACTTCGGCGGCAAATTATTGGACCAGCAATACGACGAAGCCGAACTCGCCATGGCGCTGGCCGGCCTGCCTTCAGTGGGAGCCTAGATGTCCGGGTGCTGACGGGAGCGGCGGGCATCTTCGCGGTCGGTCTGACGCTGGGGCTGCTCGGCGCGGGCGGCAGCGCCATCGCGCTGCCGGTGCTGGTCTACATCGTGGGCATGGACCCCCATCAGGCGGTGGCGTTTTCGCTCCTCTTGGTCGGAGGCGTCAGCGCCTACGGCACGTTCCTGCACGCCCGCCGGGGCCTGGTGCAGTGGAGCGCCGCGTTGGCCTTCGCGCCCTTCGGCGTGGCCGGGGCGGCGCTGGGCTCGTCCTGGAGCTACCTGCTGAGCGGCCGCGCGCTGCTGCTGATGTTCAGCGGGTTGCTGGCCGTCATCGCCATCGGGATGCTGCTGGAGAAGCACGCGGAAGTCGAGGCGCGCGGGGCCAGAAAGTGGCACTGGATCGCCGTGGCCGGCTTCGGCATCGGCGTTGTGACCGGCCTGCTGGGCGTGGGCGGCGGATTCGTGGTGGTGCCGGCGATGGTCTATTGCGCAGGGCTCGCCATGAGGCAGGCGCTGGCCACATCGCTCGTCGTCATCGCCCTGAACTCGCTGGCCGCCTTCACCAGGCACGCGGCGCAGCGGCCGCCGGAGTGGAAGCTGGCCGTGCTGCTCACCGCCTGCGCGGCGGCGGGCATGACGGCGGGGGTGTTCCTGTCGCACCGCACCGAACCCGCGCGGCTCAAGCGAGGCTTCGCCTGCCTGCTGTTGGGGCTGGCGGCGTTTATGACGTGGCGGAACGTCTGAGGGCGGTCAGAATTTCCGCCGGCGAGGGCCGGCCGCGGCGCGCCCATAGAATGCGTCCATCGGGCCCGATCACGTAGACCGTGCTGCGCACCAGCCGCCAGAAGCCGCAGCGGTAGGCGCGGGCGATGCGGCCGCCCTTGTCCACGATCAGCGGGAAGGGATAGGAGTGTTTTTCGACAAAGCGCCTGTGGCTCGCCGCATTGAAGGGATTCACGCCGTAGACTACGGCGCCGGCGGCTTCGAGCTCCTTCCAGGAGTCGCGCAGCGCGCCAAGCTGCACGGTTCAACCGGGCGTGTCGTCGCCGGGATAGAACACCAGCACGACGTGCCGGCCGCGGGCGTCCGGCAGGCGCACCGTGCGGCCGAGGTGGTCCTGGGCGGTGAAATCGGGCGCTGGGGCGCCGGGCGGAAGTGGTGGGCCGATCATTCGAGGTAGGAGACGATTGTACCGCGCATCATCACAAAAACGGATTCACCACCGGCACGCCAGCCGGGGTTGTGGAGTGAGAAAAGTCCTCGCTGTACAGCACGGAGGCGCCACCCACACGGGCGGCATGGAGGATCAAGGAATCCCAGAACGAGGCCTTGCTGAGGCGGTGAAGTTCAATAGCAGCGATGACGTCCTGTTCGCCGAACTTGACGACATGGCAGGTGGCGAGCAACTCGACCTTGCGTTGAGCCAGGGCGGGGTCGACACCAAGTTTTCTCGTCGCGGCGGAATAGTACTCCTGCAACACCTGCAGCGAAACGATTGCGGAGCCCTGCCGCAGGTGCGCGATGAAGAGTTCCAGCGCGCGGGCCTGTTTGGCTGGCGCCGAGCCGTCGTCGGTGTAGAGCAGAATGTTGGTATCGAAGAAGGCGAGGCCGCTCATCGTCGCTCGTGGAGTTCGTCCCTGTCGAATTTCCATCCGCGTCGATCGCCACCTGCCGCGAGGGACAGAGCTTCGAATTCCATGGCGGCATCGGGGCGGGTGGTTCCGGCAAACTGCTGGAGGTAATCGCGAACCACCTGGTTCACACTCGTGCCGAGAACCTCGGCCCGCTGACGAGCTTTGCGGACCACCTCATCGTCAATTGACAGGGTGATATTCATCTAACCACAGAATACGTGCGCACGTATCCTGTGTCAACTATTGATGTAGCTCAGCAGGCGTTCCTGGATCGTCTTGGCGCGCTGGTTGTCCCAGCAGGCGATCAGCACGGTGTCGTCGCCGGCGATGGTGCCGGCGATCTCGGGCCAGTCCTCCTGGTCCAAGGCGACGGCGAGCGAGTTGGCCGAGCCGGTGGAGGTCTTGAGAATCACCTGGTTCTGGGCGAGGCGGACGTCGAGCAGGTACTCTGCCATTACCTGCGACAGGGAGGGGCCGGTGGGATCGGGCAGGATCTCGCGGTAGCCGTCGGCGGTCTTGGCTAGGCCCATCTCGCGGATGTCGCGGGAGAGGGTGACCTGCGTCGTCTCGACGCCCTGCTCGCGCAGCTCGCGGGCGAGTTCGTCCTGGGTGGATATCTTCTTCGAACGGATGAGCTTGAGGATCTGACCTTGCCGGTAATTCTTGGTCATGACATGTTCTCCAATCGGAGGCGGGCTTGGGCGAGGGCGGCCTCTACGGTGGCGGGGGCCGTGCCGCCCTGGGCGGTGCGGGTCTTCATGCCCTCGGCCGGGTTCATGAGTTGCGCCATCTCGGGTGCAAAACGGGGATCGAAGGCATGCAGGTCGGCGCCGGTCCAGGCGCCCGGCAGCTTGCCCTGTTTGACGGATTCCAGCACCAGCCGGCCGACAAGCTGGTGCGCCTGGTGAAACGGCACGCCGGAGCGCGAGAGGGCCTCGGCGAGGTCGGTGGCCACCAGCCAGCCCTCTTCGGCGGCCTGGAGCGGCGGGGCCAGGCGGAGCTTCGTGGTCTGGACCACGACGCGTGCCATGTCGAGCGAGCCGGCGAGCTGATCGGCGGCGTCGAACAGCGGCTCCTTGTCCTCCTGCATGTCGCGGTTGTAGGTCATGGGAAGACCCTTCATTGTGGTGAGCAGCGACGTCAGGGCGCCGAAGACGCGGCCGGACTTGCCGCGGATCAGCTCCAGCGAGTCGGGGTTCTTCTTCTGCGGCATCAGCGAGGAGCCGCTGGTGACGCCGTCGCCCAGATCGAGCCAGCCGAATTCATCGGAGGAGTAGAGGATCCAATCCTCGGCCAGCCGCGAGAGGTGGAGCATGGCGATGGAGGCGGCCGAGAGAAAGTCCAGCGCCCAGTCGCGGTCGGCGCTGACGTCCATGGAGTTGTTGGTGACTCCGTCAAAGCCGAGTTCGCGGGCCAGACCCTGGCGGTCGACGGGGAAGCCGGAGCCGGCCAGCGCACCGGAACCGAGCGGCATGAGGTTCACCCGGGCGCGCGCCTGGCGGAAGCGCTCGTGGTCGCGGGCGAACATCTCGAAATAGGCCAGCAGGTAGTGGCCCCAGGTGACGGGCTGGGCGCGGCGCACATGGGTGTAGCCGGCCACGACGGTGGCGGTGTGCGGCCCGGCGAAATTGAGCAGGGCGGCCATCAAGCCACGCAGCAGGGCGCAGGTGGAATCGATCTCGCCGCGCAGCCAGAGCCGGGTATCGAGCGAGACCTGCTCGTTGCGGCTGCGGCCGGTGTGGATCTTGTCGGCCAGGGCGCCCGCCTTCTCTTTCAGCAGGCGGATGACGTAGGTGTGAATGTCTTCGTCGGGAGCATCGGGCGGTGGCTCGGGGATGGCCGCCAGCGCCTCCCGGATGGCCGCCGCCTCTTCCGGCGCCAGGATGCCGACGCGTGCCAGGGCAGAGGCGTAGGCCTGCGAGCCGGCGATGTCGACGGCCAACAGCCTGCGGTCGAAATGGAGCGACCAGGAGAAGCGCTGGAAGACCTCCGAGGGGCCGCTTTCAAAGCGACCGCCCCAGAGCAGGGTAGGTTCGCTCATGGGCTTGTGTTCCATGGTATCGGGATTCTAGACGGCCGGGCCGTCGACGAGCATCAGCATCAGCGCCTTCTGGGCGTGGAGGCGGTTTTCGGCCTGGTCGAAGACCACCGACGAGGCGGCTTCGATGACGTCTTCGGTGACCTCTTCGCCGCGGTGTGCGGGCAGGCAGTGCATGAACAGCGCCTCCGGGGCAGCCAGCGACATCAGCTCCGCATTCACCTGGTAGGGCGCAAACAGACGGGCGCGTTCGGCCGCTTCGTGTTCCTGCCCCATGGAGGCCCAGACATCGGTATAGACCGCACCTGCGCCGCTCAGCCCGGCCTCCGCGCCGTTGGTTACCTGGATGGACGCCCCCGTGAGCGCGGCGAATTCGCCGGCCCGGGCCACGATGGCCGGATCCGGCTCGTAACCCGGCGGGCAGATGCAGGCGAAATGGAGCCCCAACCGGGCGCAATCGAGCATCAGCGAGTGGGCCACGTTGTTCCCATCCCCGACAAAGGCCAGCTTGTGGCCCTGCCAGCCGCCCCAGCGTTCCTTCAAAGTCTGCATGTCGGCCAGCGCCTGGCAGGGGTGGTATTTGTCGCTCAGGGCATTGATCACCGGGATGCCGCAGAAGCGGGCCAGATCGTCGACGGTGGTTTGTGAAAAAGTCCGGGCGACGATCAGGTCGGTCCAGCGTTCCAGGTTGCGGGCCACGTCGGCCACCGGCTCCCGCCCGCCCACCGGGCCGACGGTGAGAATCGAGTCGCCGCCCAGTTGCTTGGCGGCCACTTCAAAGGTGATTCGCGTGCGCAGAGAGGGCTTCTCAAAAAGCAGGCTCACGATGCGCCCGCGCAAGGTCGAGCGGTAGTGGGCGGGGTGCCGCTTGACGTCGGCGGCGAGCTCCAGCAGCGTGACCAGCTCAGTCGCGGTGAGGTCGAAATCGGAGCGGCAATTGGCCGCCTGAACGCGCGGGAGGGTCAACGGCGAGCTGGGTTCGGTAGACATGGCGACTGAATAGTTATTCGTTACAATGAATAATTACACAGCCGGGGCATGCCGGTCAACCGCCAGTTCAGGATCCTCTCGGTATGGCGCGGAGGACGATCAGCAGCCTGGGCGGCTGGCTGGGGTCGCGATCTGTGAACTCGAGAGCGGAGGCGAGGGTGGAGGAGACCAGCTCGCGAGCGGTCTGGGAATCGCTGCGGAGCAGGGCGTCTACCAGGGCGCCTTCGCCCCAGGGCGCCAGATCGGGGGCGAGCGCCGCCGGAATCCCGGCGGAGGAGATGGCCAGGATGTCACCGGCGAGCAGGTCGATGGAGGCCTCTTCCAGCGGAGGGGCGTCGGGCGCGCCGAGGGGCGGACCTCCGGTGGTGAGCCGGGTAATCTGGGCGCCTTCGGGCCCGCGGCGCAACAGCAGCGGCGGGTAGTGGCCGGCGTTGACGTAATGGAGTTTGCCAGAACTGGCGGTGTACCGGGCGCAGAAGAGGGCCACGGGCTCGCGATTGGCAGCGGAGAGTGCCAGCGCGCGGCGGGTGGAATCCAGCATCTCGGCGAGGTTTTCCTCGCCTGTGAGGGCGTGGCCGCGGAGCAGGGCCTGAAGCTGGACGAGGCGGACGGCGGCTTCCTCGGGAGGTCCGGGGATCTCGGCGATGAAAACGGCGGTAGCGCGATTCGGCAGCGAAAGCACGTCGTAGAAGGCGCCTCCGGGAATGTCGCCCAGCCAGTACTCGGCGCCGAAATCGAGACCGGGGAGCTTGGCGCGCTCCGGCGGCGCCAGGTGAGTCCTGGCGGCGCGGGCGGTGCGGCGGGACGCTTGTTCGTGGGCGGTCTCCAAAGCCTGCTCAAAGGCCGAGGCGGCGAATCCGGCGGTCGCCAGCGAGATCGCGGTTTGCCGGCTGACCGCCTCGGCGAAGCGCAGGTGGTGCGGCCGGAAGGGCTCGCCGGAGGGCCTGGGGCCGAGGATGAAGAAACCGGCGAGTACGAGTTCCCGCTGCATGGGAACCACCGCGCAGGCGTCGAGCAGGGCGAGCTGGTTCTGTTCGGCGGCGAGAAAGCCCGGGTCGCCCTGGGACCAGCGCAAGGGCCGGCCGTTTGCCGGGTTCAGCACGGGCAGCGAATGAAACGTCTGGGTAGAGGAGAGCTGGCGGCAGAGCAGGGATGAGGCGGGGAAGACGACCGGATGCTCGGGGGCCCGAGGAACATGCTCCGATAGGGTGCAAGAGTCGCCGGAGCAGGAGTAGAAATAGACGTGAGCGCAGCCGAGGTGGCCGGCCAGAAGCGCGCAGGCGCGCGGGGTGATGGCGGCCGGGTCGAACTGCTGCTGGAGGTCGGCGCAGGCGCTGTCGGCGAGCAGGTCCCAGTCACGGTTTTGGGCGGAGCGGCGGAGCACCCACGCGGCGGCCTGCTTCCAGCCCCAGTCAAACGAGATGGAGGAGACGCCGGCCCCGACCAGGGCCAGGGCCAGCCGCATGGACAGGGTCTCGCCGGCGCTGAAGGTGAGCAGTAGCGCAACGGCGATGGCGACGGCGACGGCCAGCAGCAGCGGGCGCAGCGTGGGGCGGTGCGGCGAATGGTGGCCGAACCAGGAGACGGAGAGACCCACGCGCAGCGTCCGGGATGAGAAAAACGCCGCCGCAACGCCGGCTGAGAAGACGAAAAGGACCGCCAGCCAGATCAGCAGGACGAGCCATTGCAGGTATTCCGGTTCGGCAGACATGGCGAAGAGGTCCGGGCGGCGACTCGAATGATTGTACCGTGTGCACGGCTCCGCAAAGCGGGAACTACGCGGCCAGGGCGCTGTTCTTCCTGCCGAATCCGAAATAGATGCCGGCGCCGATCAGGGACCAGACGAAAAAGCGTACCCAGGTTTCCAGCGGCAGCGCCATCATCAGGATCAGGCAACTGGCGATGGAGAGCAGCGGGAAGAGCGGGCCGAAAGGCACGCGGAAGCTACGCGGGCGGTCCGGGTCGGTCTTGCGCAGAATGAGAACTCCCGCGCTGACGATGGTAAACGCGAACAGGGTGCCGATGTTGGAGAGGTCGGCGAAGGTGCCGATGTCCCAGACGCCCGCGGGGATGCCGACGGCGAAGCCGGCGATCCAGGTGGAAACGTGCGGAGTGTGGTACTTGGGGTGGATGCGGGAGAAGAGGCGGGGCAGCAGACCGTCGCGCGACATGGCGAACCAGACGCGCGCCTGTCCATACTGAAAAACCAGCAGTGAGGAGAGCATGCCGACGATGGCGCCGACGCCCACCCACTCGCGGATGGTATTCAGGTTGAGGTTCTTCAGCGCCTCGGCCACCGGCGCGGCGTTGCTGAGGGTCTTCCATGGGGCGATGCCGGTCAGGACAAGCGCCACGGCTATGTAGAGCGTCGAGCAGACAACGAGGGTGCCGATGATGCCGATGGGCAGGTCGCGCTGCGGGTTGCGGCACTCCTCGGCGGCGGTGGATACCGAATCAAAGCCGATGTAGGTGAAGAAGACGATGGCCGCGCCCGTCAGGACGCCCGACATGCCGTTGGGCAGGAACGGGTGCCAGTTGTGCGTGTTGACGGCGCGTCCGGCGCCGATGACGAAGATGGCGATCGCCGCCAGCTTCACCACAACCATGATGTTGTTGGTCCTGGCGCTCTCCCTGATCCCATGCACCAGGACCCAGGTGAGCAGCATGAGGATGATGAACGCGGGCAGGTTGAACCAGCTCCCGGTGAACTGCCCGCCCACGATCATGGGCTCGGAAAGGTGTTTCGGCAGGTGGAAGCCGAAGATCGATTCCAGGATGTCGTTGAAGTAGGCCGAGAAGCCGACGGCCACCGCCATGTTGGAGACGGCGTATTCGAGGATCAGATTCCAACCGACTATCCAGGCGACCAGCTCGCCCATCGTGGCATAGGCGTAGGTATAGGCCGAACCGGCGACCGGAATGGCGCAGGCCATCTCGGCGTAGGACAGCGCGGCGAAACCGCAGGCGATGGCGGTGAGCAGAAAGGAGAGCGCCACGCCCGGGCCGGCGCCCGGCCGGCCGATGGTGAAGGACGACTGCGCGCCGTTGACGATCAGGTCCAGCAGCGGGACGTGCAGCACGGAATGGAAGCTCCGCACCTCGCCCGCCGCGGCGGTGCCGGTGAGGATGAAGATGCCGCTGCCGATCACGGCGCCGATGCCGAGAGCCATCAGGCTCCAGGCGCCGAGCGTTCGTTCCAGCTTCTTGCCGGGCTCGTTGGAGGCGGCCACCAGGGCCTCGATGCTCTTGGTGCGGAAGAGTTGTTTCAAGGGCGTGGGCTCCTGTCGCCGGCGCCGGGCATAAAGCGCAAGCGGACCCCCGTGGGAGTCCGCTTGCGGTCTGGATCCGGATCGAGCCTAGCGCTTGCGCTGGCCCTTGGCGATGGTCTTTACTTTGCGCTTCATGGAACCGCGGTCCACGCCCGCCGCGCGCGGCTGCTTGGGGTTCTTCACCTCGGCAGCCTTGCGGGCCGTGCGCTTCAGTTCCTTGCGTTCTTGGGTGTCTGCGACCTTCTTGGTGTTCATGCTCGTTCCTTAGGATATCAATCTTCTGCCGTCAGTCCGGCATACTTGGCGGCCAGCTTCTTCAGGCCGTGTCCTGGAAAGCTGATGGTGAGTTTGGCTTCTTCGCCCTCGCCTTCCTGCCGCACGATGACGCCGCGGCCGTACTTGGCGTGGGTGACGCTCGAGCCGGCGCGCAAGCCGCCGTGCCTGGCGGCGCGCGCCGCGGGTACGGGCGCAGGTTTGGGCGGGGCCGCGGGCGGCGCCGCCGGCGGGCGCGTCATCACCGGCGCGGGGATACCCCGCTCGGCGAAAAACTGCGAGATGTGATCCAGCGAGTTGTACGTGGTTCCGGTGTAAGTGGTGCGCCGGGCGGCCTCACGAACGGCGGCGCGCTCCCCGTGGAGGTCGATCGACCCGGCCGGTTGCCGCTGCGCATGGATCTCCTCTACCAACTCGCGCGGGACTTCCTCCAGGAAGCGGGAGGGCGTCGACGGCTCCGGTGGCGAGCCGCCGAACCTCCGGCGGACACGAGCCGAGGACAGATAGAGCCGCTTCATCGCCCGCGTCATGGCGACGTAGCACAGGCGGCGCTCCTCCTCCATCTGGCTTTCGCTCTCGCGCGAGCGTGAATGCGGAAACAGGCCCTCCTCCATCCCGGCGACAAAGACATAGGGAAACTCCAGCCCTTTGGCATTGTGCATGGTCAGCAGCGAGACCTGCGCCTGCTCGTCGATGGAATCGGCGTCGGAAACCAGCGCCGCGTGATCCAGGAACTCCTGCAGCGTCTCGCCGCGCTCGGCCGCGTCGGCCGCCGCCGAGACCAGTTCATCCAGGTTGCCGAGTTTGGATTCAGCCTCCGGCGACGAGTCGGTCTCCAGCATTTTGCGGTAGCCGGTGCGGTCTAGCAGGTTCTTCAGCGTCTCATCCGGCGTCCACCCGGTGGCGCCGTCGCGCAACTCATCGATCAGCTTCCGGAACACGGCCAGGGCCGCCTCGGCACGAGCGCCCAGCAGACGCTGGCCGCAGCAATGGCCGATCGCCTCCCACAGCGTGAAACCGCCGCGCGCGGCGATACTCTCCAACTGTTCCGCAGTGGTCTTGCCGATGCCGCGCGCCGGCACGTTCAGAATGCGCAGCAGCGCCACGTTGTCGCGCGGGTTAAGCAGCAGCTTGAGGTAGGCCAGAGCGTCCTTGACCTCGGCGCGCTGGTAGAAGCTGAATCCGCCCACCACCACGTACTTGCGCATGTACCGGCGCAGGGCCTCCTCGATCTGGCGGGACTGCGAGTTGGTCCGGTACAGAACGGCGATGCGCGTGTCCGGATCGCGGCGGAAGATCTTCTCGGTGGTGTCGGCGATGAACAACGCTTCCTGCTCGCCGCTGTCGGCTTCGTAGTAGCAGATCGGGTCCCCCTGGGCGCCGTCGGTCCACAGGGTCTTGCCCTTGCGCGCCAGATTGCGCTCCACCACGCGGGAGGCGGCTTCCAGAATGGTGCGCGTGGAGCGGTAGTTCTGCTCCAGCCGGATCACCTTGGCATTGGGAAAGTCGCGCTCGAAGTCCAGAATGTTGCGAATGTCGGCGCCGCGCCAGCCGTAGATGGACTGGTCCTCGTCGCCCACCACGGCGACGTTGGAGTGCGCCTCAGAGAGCAGGCGCATCAGCTCGTACTGGCTGCGGTTGGTGTCCTGGTACTCGTCGATCATCAGGTAGGACAGACGCCGGTTCCACAGCCGGCGCGTCTCGGCGTCGGTGCGCAACAGCCGGACCGCCTCCAGCAGGAGATCGTCGAAATCCAGCGCGTTGGCCTCCTCCAGGCCGCGGTTATAGTTGTCGAACACCACTGCCAGCCGGGAGTTCTTCGGATCGGTGGAGGCCTTCAGGAAGTCCGGCGGCCCCTGGCCGTGGTTCTTGGCATGCGAGATGCGCGACAGCGCGCCGCGGTAGGGCATGAACTTCTCATCCAGCCCCAGCTTCC
>JACRBC010000120.1 GCA_016213245.1 Candidatus Solibacter usitatus
CCAACAGTCGTTGTTCTTCCACTCGGATCTCCTTCCAGGGCATGCCATCTATGCTGCCTGCCCTTGCGGCCTCCGAGCACCGAACTCAACTGTTACCTATGTCTTCGGAATGATCTGTTACCCATGTCCTCGGACCGTACCCTGGCTGACCCCCTCCCTACCGGTCGGGGCTCTACCGGTCGGGGCTCTGACGGGCGCGGCTCGGAACGGCTCGAAGCAACTCTGCGAAAGATGGGGCGCTCCCCAAGAGGAAGCGCCCCGCAGGTCCGCATCACGGCGAAGCTCAGCGCTCGGCCGCAAGGATGGACGTAAACGAAGGACCCTTGAAGCGCAGTCCGAGCACGGCGATGGAGCCGACTGAAGCGGCGAAGTCGACCGATCCGCGCTTTCCCTGGATGGTGGTGAATTCGGGCCTGGACTTGAGCACGAAGGCCTCCCTGCCGCCGGCCTTCACGGTGATGGCGGCGGCGCCGAGGGTATTGCCCTGGTCGTCGCGGGCGGTGATGGTGACCGGCACGTCGTAGTTGTTTGGGTTCAGGAGAGCGACCGCCGTGTCGAAGCCGTTGTCGTCGAAGACGATGGTGTTCAACGCGGACCAGATGCCGGAGAAAGCCGCGGTTCCTTCCTGGTCGTTGTTGCCCTGGACGCTTTGGCGGAAGACGCCGTATCCGATGACGCCTTCGGGCACCTCAAGTTTGGCCCAGCCCTGGGTGAGCGGTCCGAGGTTGGGGGCTTCCACCATGGCCGAACTCTTGCCCGCCAGGCTGACCGTGGTAGAAGATCCGCCCAGGCCGGGAACCGTCATCGGTGTGCCGTCGGAGGCGTAGAAGTCGATCGGGACCGAGGCCCCACCGGCGTTTGTGTTGTGGAGATAGATGGCCGAATACCACGCGCCGGCGCCAGCCTGCGCTCCAAAGACAAACTGCGGCAGCACCTTGGTGGTGACAGGGCCGGCAGCGCCGGCGGTGACCTGAACGGAGGATGAGTAGATCCTGTCGCCACCATTGGTCCCGTCGCCGTTGGCCGCGTTACCGGCCGCGTAGAATGTCACCGTTCCGGCAGATGCGTCGCCAGGCGCCGTCCAGGTCACTTCCCAGGAGGTGGAGAGCAAAGCGCCCTGGCGTGAACCGGCTGTCGTGTGGGTGACGTGCTGCACGCCGTTGGCGCCGGAACGGACCTGAGTATTGGCGGCATCGGTGACGGCGATGACGCCCCCCGGGTTGGCGGTGTTTGACGCCAGCCGTGCCGTGAGGTTAAAGCCCCAGCGCTGCGCCGAGGGATCGCTGAGGATGACGCGGATTTTCATGGACTGCCCAGGCGTGTAGGTGAGCGAGTCGGGCTGGATTTTCAGGGAGCCCTGCCCACTGTTGAGTGCAAAGGTGGTGTGGCATTGCGCGCAATCGCTTTCGCCGGGAACTCCGGCGGTGGCGATCGGCATCAGTCCGTTGCTGCGGGCCCAGACCGCAGCGGCGAGCAGGCCGGCGCAAAGCACACTTCGAGCGATGGATCGGAAGATCCCGTTTTTCATTGGTTGTGTCCCCTCTGAACTGAAGTTTGTACTACTTGTCCGCTGATGGAATAGCGGTGAAAGATTGTGCACCCAACCGGAACGCGGCAACAGCGATGTTCCCAGTGGCGACGCTGATTTCGACCGTACCCCGGCTGCCGGTGACCATGGTGAACTCCGGCCGGTCCTTCAAATTGAATTCGACCCTGCCCTTGGCGGGGACGGCGACAGTGGACGAGGCCACCGGCTGGCCATCCGGATCGCGCAGGGAGACGGTAACCGCCGCTTCGGCATCGCCGGGATTGGCGATGGAGAGGAGCGTGGTGAGCGAGGTGTCATCCCAGACCAGCGTGCTGGTCTGGACGTTTCCCGCCGACAGCGGCAAGAAGGTCTCACGAGGCCCCTGGTCGGGCGGCGTCTGGCGCAAGACGGCATATCCGGTCACCCCCTCGGGCACAACGACTGAGGCGTACCCCTGGGTGAGCGGGCCATCCTGCAATTCGAGGCGCGCGCTGCCACGGGCCTTGAGGATCAGTTCCTGGCTCCCCCCTCCCGGCGCCGAAGCAAGGGCGGCTCCGTCGTCGCCGATGAATGCCACCTTGACACTGGCGCCGGTCGAGGCGGTGTTGAACAGATACAGCGCGGTGTACCAGCCGTTGCCGAACACGAGGCGAGGCAGGAATCGCGTGACGGTGGGCGGCGGCGCGGCCGCCTCCTTCCTGACGGTCAGGGTGCTGACGTAGATCTTGTCGCCGTTTTCCGTGCCATCGCCATTGGCTGCGTTGCCGGCGGCATAGAACGTGGCCTCGCCGCTGAAGTCGGCCGGAGGGGTCCAGGCCACCTCCCATGTCGAGGAACCGGTGGCGCCGTTCCGCGTGCCGGCCGTGGTATGGCTGATGTACTGGAAGGCCCCGCCGGCGGCATTTGTGACCTTCGTGTTGGCCGTGTCGGTCCGCCTGAACGTCCCCACCTGCTTGTTGGCCGGGTCGGCGGCATCGCGCACCGTCAGTTGGAAACCCCAGCGCCTGGCAGTGGCATCGGAAAGCACGATCCGGACGATCATCTCCTGGCCGGGCACATAACCGGTGGCGTTGACGAGCGAGATCTTGAGGTTCTCGGCGCTGCTGGTGGCGTTGCCGCCGTGGCACTGCGTGCAATTATCCTCGCCCGGCACGCCGGACACCGCCGCCGGCGGACCGTCGCTTCTCCCCCAGGCAGCAAGCCCAAGGAAGGAAACACAAAACGCAATTCTGGATGCGGAACTGATCATCCCCAGTGGTACCTCTGCAAAGTTCAACCCGGAGACCGGGCTGTCGGTTGCTTGGTGAAAGCAACTATGCTGTTTGAGTAGGACAGTGCGCGGAGGGATGCAGAACAATGAAAGAGCAATCCAGCCTAAGACGTAGAGATTTCATCAGGTTAGCTCCGGCTGCCGCCCTGATGGCACAGCCGGCGGTGTCTTTCGGAGCACAGCCGGCGGCGCCTTTCGGAGCACAGCCGACGGCGCCATCCGGAGTTCAGCCGGCGGCGCCTTGGCGAATGGGCGTGAACACCTACTGCCTGCGGGCGTTGCGTTGGACGGACGCTCAGTTGCTGGATTACTGCGCCTCCTTGAAGCTGGACGCTGTGTTCCTGCAGGACTCCCAGGACCCCAAGGCCATGGACCCTGCCCATTGGGCAGAGGTCCGGGAACACGCCGGCCGGTTGGGGCTCCACCTGGAGACCGGCGGGGGCGGGATCCTGCCTAGAAAGGCGGAGCTCTTCGACCAGTCCGTGGCGACGCTCCGCCGGAACATTGAGCGCGCGAAGGCGATGGGCTCGCCCTTTGTCCGGGCGGTGATCGCCAGCGACCGGGCATCTTTGCCGCCTGGGCCTGTCGAGCAGCACATGGAGACTGTGGTCAAGCTGCTGCGGGCGGTGCGGTCGCAGGTGATGGATACAGGGCTGAAGATCATCATCGAGGTTCACAAGGACCTGCTGGCATGGGAACTGCGCCAGGTGGTGGAGACGGCCGGCAAGGAGTTTGTCGGCGTCTACATGGACACCGGCAATCCGGTGTTCGTGCTGGAGCACCCGATGACGACGCTGGAGACGCTGGCGCCGCACATCTGCTCGCTGCACCTGCGGGACTCGGTGCTCTACGAACATCCGCGCGGGGTGGCCGTGCAGTGGGTTCCGTTGGGCGAAGGCGTGGTGGACTTCAAGGCGATCATGGACCGGGCGGCGGCCTTGTGCCCGAACGTGTATGTCTACATCAAGCCCATCACCGGGCGCCCGCCGCAGGTGATTCCCTACCTGGAGCCCGGCTTCTGGAAGATGTACCCGGAGATGAGGGCCGGCGACCTGGCGCGGTTTCTCGCCCTGGCCAAGACCGGCAGGCCTTACGAGGGCCACGTGGTGATTGAAGACCTGCCGGGCAAACTGCAGGAGCCGTTCCTGGCGGCGGTGCAGTACCAGCAACGCGAGCACTTGGAGCGCAGCGTGGAGTACGGCAAGAAGGTGCTGGGACTGGGACAGAGGTGGCGTGGCTGAGCGGCCTTCAGAACGGCGGATTCCCGAACTGGACGGCGTGCGCGGGCTGGCCATCCTGCTGGTCCTGTGTGTGCATTTCGGCCTGACCACTCATGCCGGGGGCGCGCTGCGGCTGCTGTTGACCCTGGGCTGGAGCGGGGTCGACCTGTTTTTCGTGCTCTCCGGCTTCCTGATCACGGGGATCCTGCTGGACACGCGCTCCGCGCCGCACTACTTCCGGGCTTTCTATATGCGGCGCGTGCTGCGCATCTTCCCGCTCTACTACGCCTTCCTGGCGGGGTTCTTCTTCTTCGTGCTGCCGCTGGCCTCGCGGGCGGGGACCATTGTCCCCCCGGGCCCCTCGCAGCTCTGGTACTGGCTTTACATCTCGAACTGGAAGAGCGCGCTGGGCCCGGACTACGCCTTCCTCAGCCACCTGTGGTCGCTCTCCATCGAGGAGCAGTTCTATCTGGTCTGGCCGCCGCTGGTGCTGTGGCTCGGTGGGCGGCGGCTGAGATGGCTCTGCCTGCTGCTGGTGGCCGGGGCTTTTGCCCTGCGCTTTGCATGGCGGGTGAACGGCTACGGCGGCGAATTCCTCTACCGGCTCACGCCCTTCCGGGTGGACACCCTGGCGCTCGGCGCCCTGCTGGCGATTGGGGTAAGGGACGAGCGCTGGCTGAGGCGCCTGACGCGCTGGTACCGCCCGGTCTGGGCGCTGGCGCTGGCGGCCTTTTGCGCCGTGATTTGGGCAGCCGGGACCACCCGCAACAACCACCCGCTGATCGCCACCTGGGGTTTCTCGCTGCTGTCGCTGATCTATGCCTGTACCGTCTTCCACGCGCACGCCGGCTCGGCCGTGCTGCGCTTCCCTCCGTTGCGCAGCTTGGGAAAGTACAGCTACGGCGTCTACATGATGCACTTCCCCCTGGTGGGGTACTTCTTCGAGTGGATGAGCCCGGTGGGCGCGGCGCTTGGCCCATCGCTCGGCGCGGTGGCCGCCCTGGCGCTGGGCACCTGCGCGTCACTGGGGCTGGCGCTGATCTCCTGGCATCTTGTGGAGAAGCGGTTTCTGGTGCTGAAGGAGCGGTTCAGGGCCTTCGACGCGGGGTAAACTGGTGGGTCCATGCGACCCGTTCTCAGCATCCTCCTCTTTTCCACCTTCGCCGCCGCCCAGCAGCGGTTCGATGTCGTCGTCTACGGAGGCACTTCGGCCGGGGTGATCGCGGCGGTGGCCGCAGCCCGCGAAGGCGCCACTGTGGCTCTGCTGGAGCCCGGGCGGTGGATCGGCGGCATGACCACCGGCGGACTGAGCCGCACCGACCACGGCAGGAAAGAGACCATCGGCGGCTACTCGCTGGAGTTCTACCGGCGCGCCGGGAAGAGGTACGGCGCCGAGGTTGAATGGTACTTCGAACCGAAGGTGGCCAGCCAGGTGTACGGCGAGATGCTGGGCGAGGCCGGGGTGAAAGTGCTGGTGGAGCATCGCCTGAAGCAGGCGGGCGGCGTGCTGAAGAGGGGCGCCCGCCTGGTGGAGATCCGGATGGAGAACGGGGCCCGGTTCCAGGCCGCGGTGTTTGTCGATTCCACCTACGAGGGCGACCTGATGGCCCAGGCGCGGGTGAGCTACACCTGGGGGCGGGAGTCCACGGCGCAGTACGGAGAATCACTGGCGGGCGTGAGGCCGAAGGACCGCAGCCACCAGTTCGACGTGCAGGTCAGCGCGCGCGGCGAGGACGGGCGGATGCTGCCGGAGATTCAGACTGCCGCCCGCGGCGAACTGGGCGCCGGAGACCGCAAAGTGCAGGCCTACAACTTCCGGATGATCGTGACCAGGGATCCGTCCAACCGGATTCCGTTCGCCCGCCCGGCCGGCTATGACCCGAAGCGCTTCGAACTCCTGGCGCGCTGGCTGGCCGCGGAAACGCGCAGGCTGGGGCGCGAACCGCGGTTCAACGAGGTGGCTTTGCCCGGCCCGCTGAGAGGCGACAAGATCGACCTGAACAACCGCGGCGCTTTTTCAACCGACTACATCGGCAAGAGCTGGGAGTACCCGGAGGCGAATTACCGGCGGCGCGCCGAGATCTGGCGCGACCACGTTTCCTACACGGCCGGCTATCTCTACTTCATGGCGACAGACGAGCGCGTGCCCCCTGGGCTGCGAGCCGAATTCGCGCAGTTGGGCCTGGCGAAGGACGAGTTCACCGATAACGGCAACTGGCCGTACCAGCTCTACGTGCGCGAGGCGCGGCGCATGGTGGGCGAGTATGTGATGGTCCAGAAGGATCTGCAAACGGAGTTGACGAAGCCGGACGTGGTCGGCATGGGCAGCTACAACTCCGATTCGCATAACGTGCAGCGTTTCGTGCAGCCGGACGGCGCGGCGCAGAATGAGGGCAACATGGAGGTGTCCGTAAAGCCCTACCAGATCCCCTACCGCATTCTGACGCCGAAGAAGACGGAGGCGGAAAACCTCCTGGCGCCGGTGTGCTTTTCGGCCAGCCACGTGACGTATTCATCGCTGCGCATGGAGCCGGTGTACATGATCATGGGACACGCCGCGGGGGTGGCGGCCAAGATGGCGGTCGAGACCCGCAGAGCGGTACAGGACATCGACATCGGGGGGCTGCAGCGGAAGCTGAAGAGCCAGGGCGCCGTGTTTGAGTGGCGGCAGCAGTAGCTTGCGCGGGCTAGGCGTAACTCCCGGCGGCGCCGCGGTTCTTTGCGCCGCGCTCCGCTTCGGCCCTGGCGAGGTAGCCGCTTTCGCGGAAAGCCGCCAGCGGTTCGGCCGCGAGGCTCCTGGACTTGCGCCACTCCCGCAGTACCGGCCGCACGTCAGTGAAGAACGCCTCGCGCAGGCACTCCTCGGCGTCGACCAGGTCGGCCTTTGCCTGATGGGCGGCCAGTTTGGCGTGATCGACCAGCGCCGCCTTGAGGAACAACTCCTGCGCCGTGCAGGCTGTTTGGATCATCTCCTCGATCTTGTCTTTCAGGTTGTGGCTTTGGTCCACCATGTAGGCGAGATCCGGAGCCTTTCCCGTCTCCCAGGCGAAGAAGCAGATCTCGTGGAAGATGCGGAACACCTGATAGGGGTCGATAGAGCCGAGCGTGAGGTCGTCGTCGGCGTAGCGGCGGTCGTTGAAGTGGAAGCCGCCGAGCATGTCCTCGCTCAGCAACCAGGCGACAATCTGCTCGATGTTCACCGCCTGGTAGTGGTGGCCGGTGTCGACCAGGACCTTGGCGCGCGGGCCGCAACTCCTGGAGAGGAGGAAGGACATGCCCCAATCGGCGATGTCGGTGTGATAGAAGGCCGGCTCGAAAGGCTTGTACTCCACCAGCATGCGCTGGTTGCCGGTGAGGGCGGCGTGGACCGCCTGCAATCCTTCGGTAAACCACTGTTTGCGTGCGCGGATGGAGCCTGAACCGGGGAAGTTGGTCCCGTCGGCGAACCACAAGGAGAGGTCGCGCGAGCCGGAGGCTTTCTGGATTTCCACGCAGTCCAGGATGTGCGAGAGCGCGGCGTGGCGGACGGCGGGATCGGGATTGCCCAAGGAACCATGCTTGTAGCACTGGTCCTGGAAGACGTTGGGGTTGATGGCGCCGATTCCGACGCCATGAGCGGCCGCGACTTTCGCCACGTCGGGGATGTCGGCCAGCCCGCGCGGGAAATCCCAGAGCACGTGGACGGCGACAGTGGGACAACAGCCCGTGAAGGCGTGGACCTGGCCGGCGTCAGCGAATTTCTCGGCCGTGTTGGTGGCCGCCCCAGGCTGGATGAACTTGCCGAAGCGGGTGCCCGTGTTGGCGAAGCCCCAGGAGGGGAGTTCAATGGCGAAGCCGTCAAGCGCCTGGAAGGCGACACCGGTCCTCTCGGAATTCAAAGACATGGGTGGGATTCCTGGAAGGCATTATAGCAGTGAGAGTTTGAAGCGCTTCCGGCCACTAATTGGTGGCGAGGCTTGTTGCATGGACTGGAAGAACGACAGCGCAACCGAGACCATCGACCTCAGCGCCTTTGACGATGAATACGGCAGGGCGGAAATCCGGAGCGCCCCGGAGATCGAGGCCGAAGAGATCCCGGACGGGATCTATGACGCCAGCGTGGAGGACATCCACCTCACGCGTACGGCGAACACCGGCAATCCCATGATTTTGTATAAGTTGCGAATCGTGGGGCCGACCTGCGAGGGGAGGGCTGTGACCAAAGTTCGCGTCATCACCCAGAAGACCCTGCCCTTCGTCAAGGAGGACATGCGGCGGCTGAACGTCAACCTGGAGCGGCTTTCGGATCTTTCCACCCGGGTGGACGACATTGTTGACCGCAGAGTCAGGATCTTCAAGCGGACCAACCCGGAGCGCCGCTGGACCGACGTGTACTTCATCCGCGACGGCAAGGGACCGGCCCGGGAGACGTCAGTGGATGGTCCGGCGGAACTCGCCTGGCGCACCGGCACCGACGACGACCTGCCTTTCTAACGCCGGGCCTTCGGACTCAGAGGAGGTCCTCCTCCTCTTGCTTGGCCGCCGGCTTCTTGGCGTCCTTGACCTCCGGAATCCCAAAGTTGCCGCCGAGTTGTCCCAGTTTTTCCATGTCGATGCTGCCGGTGATTGCTACCACGGTCAACTCGCGCGGCTCCGCGGACACAATGACCATGCCGCCCGCCGCGTTCTGGCTGGTACGCATGTGAATGGTCGTGCGCCCTTTCTTCTCACGCGCCTCCAACACTTGGGACCAGCCCGGGCCCTTCAGTTGGGCGTAGATCTTATCCACGTCGGCGGGCGAGTATTCGCCGTCCTGCTTGAACTTGTAGCTTCGGACCAAGATCTGGCGCAGGCCTCCAATGGCGTCCTTCACTTTGCGTGAGTCCGGATCCTTATCGGCCACGATCAGCCCGGCGCCCAGTTTGAGAAGGTCCTCGCCCAGTGTGAGCGTGACCACTTCGTCGGTTTTGCCGGCCAGGTGATCCAGGAACTTCAGGTCGAGTTGCTGGGCCAGTCCGAACGACGCCAGGCATACGAGCAGTGTGAAGGTACGCATCTGTCAGTTCTCCTCAAGTGAAATCCGTTTGATCGTCTGCTGGACATGGCCGATCTTCTCCGCCGTGACGCGCATGGCGAGCAGGATCTGCTGCCGGGCCTCTTCGGCGCGTGCCCTCTCCTGCCTCTGCCGGTACCAGGACGTCCCAGTGGCGCTGGCCACAATCAGGCTGGCCGCGACGGCCCACTGCGCCCACCTCGGACCAATCCGGTAGGACGCCGGCGAAGGCCTTCGCCGCTCCACGCGAGCCATGACCCGCTGGGCGAATCCGGCGGGCGGTTGCTGCCGCCCGAGCGCTCTTTTCAGTTCCTGTTCAAAGTCCATGGGTCAGCCTCCCACTCCGGCGCGCTGCATCTTTTCGCGCAACAACTCCAGCCCGCGGTGCACCATGCTTTTGGCCGACGCAGTGGTGGTGTCCATCACCGCGGCGATCTCGGCCGGCGCCAGGTCTTCCTGAAACCGCAGCACCACCGCCATTCTCATGCGTCCCGGCAGGCTGGCCACCATCCGCTGCAAGCCGCGGCTCAACAGCAGGTCCTTTTGACCGCCGGGCGCCGCCGGTTCGGCAATCTCATCCAGCCCGTGCCAGGGCCTGAGGCGCCGCCAGCGGATGTGATCGATGCACTTGCGGGCGGTCACCTTTCGCAACCAGTGGACGGCGTGCGAATCGCTCTCGATGCGCCCGGCGTTCTTGTACAGCTCGAGAAAGACGTCCTGGGCGATATCCTCCGCCTGCGTGCGGTTGCGCAGGAAGTGGACCGCGATGCCGAACACCATCGCCTGATGCCGCTCGATGAGCGCGGGGAAATCCGCCCGCCAGCGCTCCGCCGGCAGGTCAACGGTTTGGGCCATTGCCGCCAGTGCCTCTGTCATCCATTGCCCGCTTCCGCATGGCTCTCTTCAACCATGAATACGCGCCATGGGGACGGGCGTTGGCAAGAAATGAGGGTTTCAGCCGGCCGGGCGCGGTTGGTCCAGCTTCAGCGTCTTGCGGAACCGCTCCACTTCCTTGTGGTCCAGGTAGCGGAACGCGCCGGGCGGAAGGCCCTGCAGTTTCAGAAAACCGATCTGCACGCGCTTGAGCTTCTCCACCAGCTTGCCGCAGTGCTTGAACATGATGCGGATCTGGTTCTGGCGCCCCTCGGTGAGGCGGATCTCGTACCACGGGTTCTTGGCCGCCTTGATCAGCTTGATCGCGGCAGGCGCCGTGCGTTTGCCGTGCAGTGAAATGCCGTTGCGGAACTCGTCTTCCTGTTCGCGGCTCAAGTGGCCGTTGGTCTTGACGATGTAGACCTTTTCGACGTGGCCGGCGGGCGAGGTGATGCGATTCATGAACTCGCCGTCGGTGGTGAGCAGCAGCAGGCCCTCGCTGTGATAGTCAAGCCGGCCGACGGGAAATACCCGCTCCTTCACGCCCTTGAGCAGGTGCTTGACCGTCTTGCGGCCCTCCGGGTCGCTGAGCGTCGTCACCACGTCGCGCGGCTTGTTCAGGGCGATGTAGGCGTGGCGCTTCGGCATGCGGAGCAGGGCGCCGTCCACCTTGATGTGGTCCCGTTCGGCATCCGCCTTCGAACCCAACTCGGTGACGGCTTTCCCATTCACTGTTACCCTGCCCGCCAGGATGTACTCTTCGGCCTTGCGCCGGCTGGCGATGCCTGCCTGCGCGAGGATCTTCTGGATACGTTCTTCAGGCATCGGTTGGGCCCACGCCGCCGGCCGGAGGATCGGAAACGGCGACTTCCCGCTCTCCGGCGACCGTCTCCGTAAGAGGTTCGAACTCCGATTCCCGCAGCAGCGGCGGGGCGATCTCCTCGTCGGCCAGCGACTGCCGGCTGATCTCCTCAAACTCCTTCAGGCTCGGCAGCTCCATCAGGTCCTTGAGGCCGAACTGCGTCAGGAAGTCCTTGGTGGTCTTGTACAGCATGGGGCTGCCGATCACCTTCTTGCGGCCGGCGGTGGTGATAAGCTTCCGGTCGATCAGCGTCTTGACCACGCCGCCGCCCTGCACGCCGCGGATCTCCAGGATCTCAGGCATGGTGATGGGCTGCTTGTAGGCGATCACCGCCAGCGTCTCCAGCGCCGCCTGGGAGAGCTTGAGCGGCTGCTTGAGGTTCTTGACGAAGGTCCGCAGCACCTCATGATGCTCGGCTTTGGTGGCCATCTGATAACCGCCGGCCACCTCGCGGATGAAGAGGCCCCGGTCGCTCCGGCTGGTCTCTTCGGCCAACTGGAGCAGAACGGGCTCCACCTCCTCCACGGGCCGGTCGAGGGCCTGGGCGATTTGCGAGGCCGGCATCGGTTCATTGAGGACGTAGATGACGGCCTCCAGAATCGCCTTGAGCTCGGCCGCCTGCACGTCGGCCGCGCCGGCGGGTTGCTGTTGTTCGCCCAGCAACTGCTCGGCGGAGAACGTCTCTTCCGGGGCTCCGGTTTCGTCCTGAGGCAATGCCTCAACTTCGGGCTGCCCGGCGGCAGCCTGGATGTCTTGCTCTTCCATCACTTAACTTTTGTACTCTTCCTCAATGCGCAGGATGGACTCCTCGGTCACCTGCATCTCATCGAAGCCTTTGTCGCGTTTGACGTGGATTTCGCCGAAGCTCTCGGCCTGCGTCAGGCGGATGGCCTGCTGCTTCACCATCTCCAGCACGGCCAGGAAAAGGCAGATCATCGCGCGCCGCGACCGCTGCTGTTCAAACAGCGGCACCAGCGCCACCGACTTGCCGTGCGGGAGCTGCCTCATCGCGTTCTTCAGAAAGAGGATCATGTCCGGAATCGACACGTCCTCCTTGCTGACTTCGTAGAGCGGCCGGCTCTTGGCCCGCTCCAGCACCTGCTCAAAAGTCTTCACCAGATCGAACAACGTCACCGCCAGGCCCGGCCCTTCGTCCTGGTTGACGAAGTTCTGGATCTGCGGATTGGACCAGATGGCCTCCTCGATCATGCGCTTTTCCTGGAGCATGGCGGCAGCCGACTTGAAACGCTCGTGCTCCAGCAGCCGGTCCACCAGTTCCGTACGCGGATCGGCCTGAGGGTCCATCTTCTCCAGCTCCGGATCCCGCGGCAACAGCAGTTTGGACTTGATGTGGATCAGGGTGGCGGCCATGTAGACAAACTCGGCGCTGAGCTCGATGTCCAGGCCGACGGCCTGTTGCACATACTCAAGATACTGCTGTGTAATCTTGTAGATAGGGATATCGTAGATATTGATCTGCTGGCGGCGGATGAGGTCCAGCAGCAGGTCGAGAGGCCCCTCGTAGTGTTCCAGATGTACGTTGAGCGGGGAAGACACCTCCACTCAGGATAGCAGGTGGGGGCGAAACCGGCCTTGCCGTGAGGCCCTGCTGTCAGGCAAGAATGGAGATGGACACTGTGGAGATCACCGCGCATGGATTCCGCCTGGTTTGAAAGCGCCGACCGGAGGGCGGGCCGCAGAAGCCTGACCGCCGCGGCGGCCAGCCGGCTGGCGTTGGCCCAGGCTTGCGGCATTGCCCTGTCGCGCGCGCAGAACGCCCTGCTCGACCTGCAGAAGCCGGAGGGCTACTGGTGCGGCGACCTACTGGCGGACACAACCCTGGAGTCGGACTACATCCTGCTCCAGTTGTGGCTGCATCCGCCATCGGAATCGGGCTGGTATCCGGCCCGCCCGGAGGTGGTCAACCGGGCCGCCCGGTCGATCCTCGAGCGGCAATTGCCCGACGGCGGATTCAACATCTACCCCGGCGGTCCGGCCGATCCCAGCGCCAGCGTGAAGGCCTACACCGCCCTGAAGCTGGCCGGTATCGATCCAGAGAGTGAGCCGATGCAGCGGTTGCGGAACCGCATTCTGGAGATCGGCGGCATCCAGGCCGTCAACAGCTACGTCAAGATCAACCTCAGCCTCTTTGGACTCTACCCCCGCCGGCATGTACCAACCATTCCCCCGGAGCTGGTGTTGTTGCCGGGCGGGGTGCTCTACGAGATGTCGTCGTGGACACGCGCCATTGTCGTGCCGCTCTCCATCGTGCAGGCGCGGGGCGGGACGCGGCCGGTGCCGCCCGGGTTCACGCTCGACGAGATCACCGTGCCGGGCAAGAGCTTCGCTCTGCCTCGGCGCGACAAGCTATCGTTGCTGTTCAGCGGCATCGATCGCGGGCTGAAGATCTGGCACAACCGCGGCAACAAGAAGGTGAAGCAGGCCGCCATCCGGGCGGCGGAAAAGTGGATGCTGGACCACACCAGGTACTGCGACGGGTTGGGCGCCATCTACCCGTCGATGATGTACCTGATCATGGCCCTGGATTCGCTCGACTATCCCGCCGACCATCCGGACCTGATCGAGGCCATCGCGCAATTCGACGCCCTGATGACGCGGCGCGGATCCCGGTTCTACTTCCAGCCTTGCTTCTCGCCGGTTTGGGATACCGCCATCGCGGCATTCGCCCTGGGCGAGATGGGCGAGGCTCCGGCCGACCGTCTGAGCAAGGCCGCGGACTGGCTGATCGCGCGCGAAGTGCGGCGCAAGGGCGACTGGAGCGTGAAGCGGCCCGACCTGGAGCCCTCCGGCTGGGCGTTCGAGTTCGCCAACGAACAGTACCCGGACATCGACGATACGGCCATGGTGCTGCTGGCGCTGATGCACTCAAAGAGCAGCGACGCAGAGGCGCAGGAGCGCTGCGAGCAGCGCGCCATGAACTGGCTGACGGGCATGCAGTCGCGCGACGGCGGCTGGGCCGCCTTCGACGTGGACAACGACTGGCAACTGCTCAACCGCGTACCCTTCGCCGACCACAACGCGATGCTGGATCCCACCTGCCCGGATATCACCGGCCGCGTGCTGGAAGCCCTCTGCCGGCGGGGCCAGACGGTGGAATCGGCCACTGTCCGGCGCGGCGTCGAGTACCTGTTGAAGTCACAAGAGAAGAACGGCAGTTGGTACGGCCGCTGGGGTGTCGACTACATCTACGGCGCCTTCCTGGCCATCCGCGGACTGCGCCACGCACACGCTCCCGGCTCCGCCGACGCCATCCGGAGGTCGGCCAAGTGGCTGGCCGCCGTGCAGAATGCCGACGGCGGCTGGGGGGAGAGCTGCGCCAGCTACAGCGAGGGCCACTTCGTGCCGGCAAAGAGCACGCCCTCGCAGACGGCCTGGGCGTTGATCGGCCTGCTGGCCGCCGGCGAAGGCCACTTCGACAACGTGCGCCGGGGCCTGGAGTACCTCATCCAGACGCAGAGAGACGACGGCACCTGGGCCGAGGATCTTGCCACCGGCACCGGCTTCCCGAACGTGTTCTACCTGCAGTACACGCTTTACAGGAACTACTTCCCCGTGCTGGCCATGAGCCTGGCGCGCCGGGCGCTGGGCGCCCCCAAGTCCGCCTCGCCGGCCATCGGCGCCTGGCTGGCCGCGGCGCAGCCCTCCTGAGCGACGCCGCGCCGCGGCTCAGCGCGCCTGGCGCGCCCGCTTGTCCAACTCATCGAGCTTCAACCGGACGCTGGCCACCCACGCCTGCTCACCCGGTGTCCAGTGGCCGTAGGTGGTGGTGACGATCGTGCCGTCCTTGAGCCGTTCCACGCCCGGGTAGCAGCAGTCGGCGCTCTTGTGGTTCTTCATCAGCCGCACGCGGTATTGCCCCTCCTTGCCGCCGGCAATGTCCTGGTAGCGGCCCACCCAGGCCACCCAGTCGCCGCGGGTAGGCGACTCCAGGGTGGTATCGCGGAAGGTGATGAAGAGGCGGCCATCGCGGGTGTAGACGCCCTGGTGGCGGTCGCCGGTCAGGGCGCCGGGCAACTCGCGGGGCGTGCTCCAGGTGGCGCCCTCATCGTTGCTGAAAGAGACGAACGAGTTGAACTTCCGGCTGTTTTCGCGCAGCAGCATGGCCAGTTGCTTGCCGTCCGGGGAGCGGAAGACACCCGGCTCGCAGAGGTGCGCCTGCGCGTGCTGGGCGATGGCGACGGGCTCTCCCCAGGTCAGCCCGCCGTCGGTCGAGACGGTGGAGTAGACGATGAAGCGGCTCGGCTTGCCGGCGTTTCTGAGAAAGCGGCCGTCATCGTGAAAGAACGCCATGTAGCGGCCGTCCTTCAGCCGCACGACGCTCGACATGGCCACCACGCCGCCGAAATCGCCGATCGGCTTGAGCGGGCTCCAGGTCTTGCCATCGTCTTCGGAAAAGGCCATCCGGACCGGATAGAGACCGGAGAACACGATCAGCCGCTTCTTGCCCTTGGCATCCACCACGCGATGAATGGTGGGCGTCTCCTGCGAAGTCGCCCAGTTGTCGGGGACCGGGATCCTGTCCGACCACGTCTTGCCGCCGTCCGCGCTCCGCTTGAAGACGATCGCGCCTCTGCCGTGACCCTTGGGGTACACGGTGAGAATCGTGCGGTTGTCTTCGAGCAGCACCGTGGTCGGATGGCCGAGGTACTGCCCCGGCTCCCGATCGACAACGACCTGGCGGGCCGTATCCTGCGACAGGTCGATGAACGGGATGGTATAGTTGCGCGGAGGCGGGTTCTGTCCGGCGGCAGCCATCACGACGACGAGCGCGCCTGCGATACGAATAGCATTTGACATGGGAGCTTGGCCTGCCTCCGAATATAGCGCGGCGGCCTCCCGGCGATGATTGAACCGAATATGCAGAAACACTTCTTTGGCATCCTGCCTGCCGTGGTCACTCCAGTGGACGAGGCGGGCAACTTCCAGGCGGCGCCCTTCGCCCGGCTTCTCGCCCGCCTCTACGCCGCCCAAGTCCATGGCATCTACGTCTGCGGCCTGACGGGAGAGGGCTGGCAGCAGAGCGTGGCGCAGCGGATGCGCGTGGCCGAAGCGGCCATGGAACATTCGCCGGCCGGCAAGCAGGTGATCGTCCACGTCGGGGCGATGAGCACGAACGACGCTGTCACCCTGGCGCGCCACGCCTCAGCCATCGGCGCCGCGGCGGTGAGCAGCCTGCCGCCCGCCGGCGGCTTGTCGTTTGTCGAGGTCAGGGAATACTACAGAGCACTTGCCGAGGCCTCCAGCGTGCCCCTCCTGGTCTACTACTTTCCTTCCCTGGCCCCGGCCATTACGCAGCTCGATCAACTGCTGGAACTCTGCGCGCTGCCGAACGTCGCCGGCCTCAAGTTCACCGACTCGGACTTCTACAAGCTCTCCTGGCTGGCTCGCAGCGGCGCCGTCGTGTTCAACGGCAGCGACGAGATGCTGGCGACCGGCCTGCTGCGCGGCGCATGCGGGGGCATCGGAAGCATCTACAACCTGGTCAGCATCATCCTCCGCTACCCCGTGCTGGCGGCCGTCAAGACCCTGTTGGCCTGGTCGGGCCTCGATTGCGGCCCGTGCATCAAGCCGCGGCGCGACCTGACGCCGGCCGAACTGTCGTCCTTGCGAGAGCAGATCGCGGCATCCTCGTTTGCCGGCCGGTTCGGCCTGACGGACGCGCGCGCATGAAGCCCTCCCGCTACGCCTGGGCCGTTGTCGCCCTGCTATGGGTGGTGGCGACGCTGAACTACCTGGACCGCCAGGTCATCTTCTCCCTCTTTCCGCCACTCAAGGCCGAGTTCGGCGTCTCCGACCTGCAACTGGGCCTGTTGGGCACTGCCTTCCTGTGGGTGTACGGCTTGCTCAGCCCCTTCAGCGGCTACCTGGCCGACCGCTACGACCGCGTCAAGGTGGTCATTTTCAGTCTGTTCGTCTGGTCCGCCGTCACCTGGCTCACGGGCCAGGCGCACGACTTCAACCAACTGCTCACCGCCCGCGGCCTGATGGGCATCAGCGAGGCGGCCTACCTGCCCGCGGCCCTGGCACTGATCGCCGACTACCATTCGCCCGCCACGCGTTCGCGCGCCACCGGCATCCACCAGAGCGGCCTTTACGCCGGCATCGCGCTGGGCGGCGTGGTGGGCGGTTGGGTGGGGGAGCACTATGGCTGGCGCGCCGTCTTCGGCCTGCTGGGCTTCATCGGCATCGCCTACGGCGCCGTTCTGCTGTTTGCCCTGAAGCCGCCACCAGCCAGAGAAAGCGCGCCAAAACTCCAGGGGAGCTTTGTCAGCGCGCTCAGTGAATTGCTCTCCACCCGCGGTTTCCTGCCCATCTTCACGGCCAACCTGATGGGCGCCATGGCGTACTTCATGATCTACGGCTGGCTGCCGTTGTTCCTCTACGAGAAGTTCGGCATGAGCCTGACCGGCGCCGGCTTCTCGGCGACCTTCTACATCCAGATCGCCAGCGCCGCCGGCATCCTGGCCGGCGGCTGGCTGGCCGACCGCTGGACGCGCTCCAACCCTCGCGGCCGCGTGCTGACGCAGTGGATCGGCTTTACCGCCGCCGCCCCCGCGCTCTTCCTGGTGGCCACCACGCCCTCCATGGCCCTGCTGATCGCAGGCATGCTGATCTTCGGCCTGGGCCGCGGCTTCTTCGACTGCAACCTGATGCCGGTGCTGTGCCAGGTGGCCCGCCCGCAATTGCGCGCCACCGGCTACGGCGTGCTGAACCTGGGCTCCACCCTGGTGGGCGGCGCCATGACGGCCGCCGCCGGGGCGCTGAAGGCGACACTCGGACTCGGCACGTGCCTGCAGATCTCGGCCGTGCTGCTGTTCTGCGCCGCGCTGATGCTGCTGCGGATCCCCGCGCCGCGACCTTCCGACGGCTAACGGATCATCGACCCGGCCATCGGGCTCAGGATCACGTTGGAGATGTTGGAGACCACCTCGCCGTTGCTCAGGCCGGGCGTGGCCGCCATCTTCTTCCATTCCGGACTCGTCCCGAAGGCCCGCCAATTGGCTTCGCGCGCCGCCAGGTTGTCCATGGCCACCATGTAGGTCAGGTTCGGCATCTTGGGCCCGGCGATCATCTCTCCGAAGAACACAGGCAGCAGGCCGAACTTGCGGAAGAGGCCGATCTCGCCGTCTTCGAACATGGCGATCTTCCTGGCCAGCGAGCGCGGCGTGTTGGATTCGTAGGTGCGCAGTTCGAAGATGCGCGCGCCGCGGCCCGCTTCCGACGCCGGCGTCTCAATCTGCGGAAAGCCCTTGAAGCCGCGCAGCAGTTGGACCTCCATGCGTTGGAACGGGAGGCTGACGCTTTCGACCAGGCTGGTGGCCGCCGCGCCCAGTTCCTCGTCGGCGTTCAATTTCTGCCAGCACTGCTCGAAGGCCCCGATGCCGGCGTGCTGCACGACGAGCAGGTAGAAGGGCGAGTCCGGCGCGATGGAACTTGAGAAGAGCCCCACCGGCCCGGCGCCGGCCCGCTGCATCGCAGGCACAGCGGCCTTGCCGAGGAAGCCGGCGAGTTTGGCGCTCTGGTTGTCCAGTGTGTTGCGCAGATTGAAGTAGCGCAGTTCAAGGATGGCAGGTGGCTTGGCGGCGGTTTGCGCCGACGACATCGCTGCGAGCGATGCGCCGGCCATGAAGTTGCGGCGTTGCATGATGGCTGCGATTCTATCGCAACACTTGCAGCCGTGCCGGCGGCGTGGCGCCAAAGCGCCGCTCCCGCCCGCGGAAATCCTCCAGAGCCGCGCGCAGGTCCGCGGCGCTGAAGTCCGGCCAGGCCACGCTGGTGAAGCAGAACTCGGCGTAGGCGCACTCCCACAGCAGAAAGTCGCTGAGGCGCTGCTCGCCGCTGGTGCGGATCAGCAGGTCCACGTCGCGTCCCAGCGCGGCGCAGAGCTGGCGGCCGTCGCGCGCTCCGGCTGCGATCGCGGCCACGATCGCCTCCCGCGACGAATAGTCCACCGCCACGCGCAGATGCAGCCTATCCCCTGCCTGCGTGGCGTTCTCCGTCTGTTCGATCAACGCCACCAGCGGTCCGCTGAGCCGGTCGCGGCGCCCGATCACCTCAAAGCGCACGCCCTGCTCCTGAAGCTTGGCGCACTCCTGCCGCATGTATCGCCCCAGCAGGCGGAACAGCGCGGCTACCTCCTCCTGCGGCCGTTTCCAGTTGTCCGAGGAGAAGGCGTAGAGGGTCAGCGTGCCGATGTCCAGATCCGGCGCCGCCTCCACCACCCGGCGGACCGTCTCGGCGCCCGCCTTGTGCCCGGCGATGCGCGGCCAGCCGCGGGCCTGCGCCCAGCGCCCGTTGCCGTCCATGATCAGCGCGACATGCAGCTTTCCGGTCACTGCCTGCCGCGCATGGCCCGCACCAGCGCCTCCATGTGGTCCAGGTACCGCTCCAGCGCCTGAAGCCCCTCGCCGGTCAGCCTGTACTCGGTCTTCGGCATCCGGCCCTCAAAGGACTTTTCGCAGGTCACATAGCCAGCCTCTTCCAGCTTCCGGGCATGAACGCTGAGATTGCCGTCCGTTGTGTCCAGCAGCTTCTTCAGCTCGTTGAAGGTCAGCGACGGCGCCGCCGCCAGCGCGCTGACGATGCCCAGCCGCAGCTTTTCGTGAATCAACTTGTCCAGTTGTGGAATGTCCTTGTGCACCGACTCCAGGCGCAGGTCCTGCGCCTTCTCGCCGGTCCACTCGCCTTCCGGCCTTCGAGCCGCTTTAGCCACCGTACCTCCTGTAAATCCAGAATCCGAACACCAGGTGCAATCCGCCGAATCCCGCCGCCAGCGGCAGGTCCCGCAGGGCCGGGGGAGCGATCATCGCCACCACGCCGAGCGCGAAATAGCAGGCCCCCATCGCCGGCACGATGCGCACGGAGAAGGCCCCGCCGGCGATCACCGCCGCCCCGTACAACATCAGCCAGCATCCGGCCAGAACATGGAGCAGACCGGCGTGATAGATGGGCCAGGTGAGTAACGCGCCCGCCAGGATCGGCGGCGTGAAGCTCAAGGCGAACTTCCGCCCCGCCGCGTTCAGCAAGGGAGCGCCGGTCCTGTTCGCTTTGTGCACCATGGCCAGCGATCCGATCGCCACCGCCAGCACGAGCTCCGTCAGCCAGACCGTCAGCCAACCCGCGGCCGTCTGTTGCCGCGAAGCCAGCCAGGCGGCGGCCAGCGCCGTCAGCCCCATCACCATTCCGCCGGCGCCCGATACGGCCGTGAACGCCCCCGCCCGCTCGATGGCGGACCGGATGTAACGCAGGTTCTCCATGGCGTGATCGTGGATCGGGATCGGTTTCACTTGTCCCACGAGCTCATTCAATCACAGTCTTTCATTGCCGTCAAGTACTTTGTATAGCAAAGTAACACGGAACAAAACGGGCGCCGTTCTCAGGAGGTGCGGTTACAGGTCCTCGGGAAAGACGGCGTACCCCTGCGGCGGCGGGAAGGTATCGCACAGGAACTTCAGCCGCTTGCGCAGCAGGTTGGAGGGCAGTTGCCGCGGTCCGGTCTCGACGTCGATGTCGCAGCAGATGCCATGCATGTAGAGCGTGAGGGTGTCCACATAGCTCTGGAGCGCATAGTCGCGGAAACGCTTGGTGGGGCGGGCGCCGCGGCGGTCCTTCTCTTCGAGATCCACCTTCAGGCGCCAGGCCGCGTCGTCGACTTCGCCGTGGGCGCCCTTGCGCAGCTCCTCGCGAATGAGCGCCAGGTATCCGTCGGGCACCAGTTTGCCGTGCTTGCCCGCAACCAGTCCAGCGATGCCGTGATAGAGGCGATAGTGGTAGTCGGCCACTCCGGCGTCCTTCACGGCGAAAGCGAAAACAGCGCCTGAGCCGGTGACCAGCGAGCCGAACGAGAGCGCCCTGGCTTCCTGCGGCTTCTCGGTGGACATCAGCGGTTCGTCCTTGGTCCGGGCGCTTGGCGGATCGCCCTTTTCCAGGTAGGGAACCAGCAGGATCCGGATCTCCGGCAACTGGGCGGCAATCACGGGCGGCAGCGCCGCCACGGGCTCGTCGAGGTACTCCCGGAGATCTTCCTCGCTCAGTGAGACGGCCGCGCAGACATAGCGAAAGCGCGTGCCGATGGGGATCATCTCGCCGTGGAACCGGTCGGCCAACTGGCCCAGATTGAGCCGTTGTGACGGAATGTGCGCTGGTTTTTTCAAATGCAATTCCAGTCTAGCAGACGCTCCAGGGGCCTCCGCCGGAATCGCCGGGTCTCCACGAAACACTAAACTGGAGTGGTGCCGTTGAAGATCCTGGTCTCGGCCGGCGAAGCCTCGGGCGACCGCTATGCGGCGGGCGTCGTATCCGCCATCCGCCGCCGGGCGCCCGAAACCACGTTCTTCGGGTGCACAGGCAACGAGATGAGGGCCGCCGGGGTGCGCACCGAGGTGGACGCGGCCAGTCTGTCGGTGGTGGGCCTGGTGGAGGTGCTCCACCACATCCCGCGGATCTACGGCGAATACCGCCGCTTGATAGCCGCCGCGAAGCGCGAGAAGCCGGACCTGGCGATCCTGACCGACAGCCCGGACTTCCACCTGCCGCTGGCGCGGCGCCTCACGCGGTTGGGCATCCCGGTCTACTATCTCGTCGCCCCACAGGCGTGGGCGTGGCGCGAGGGGCGCGTCACCCAACTCAAACGAAACGTGAAAGAGCTGCACTGCATCTTTCCCTTCGAGGAGACGTTTTTCCGTACCCGTGGCGTCAATGCGCACTACATCGGCCACCCGCTGGCGGGCGTGGTGCGAACCAGCCTGGACCGCACGGAGTTTTTCCGCAAACACAGCCTGCCGGAGGATCGCCCATTGATCGCTCTCTGCCCGGGTAGCAGAAAAGGCGAAATCGCCCGCCACATCCCCGCCTTGCGCGAGGCCCTGGCCCTGATTTCCGCGCGGCGCGCCTGCACGTTCCTGCTTGCCGCCCCGGCTGGCGCGCGGGAGCGCTTCGGCGCCGGCCTCTATGCTCCCCTGCTCAATGGCGGCGCGCGCTATTGCGAAGGGGAGACCTGGGACGCTATGGGCCATTCCGGCCTGACGCTCGCCGCCAGCGGCACTGTGACCGTTGAGGCCGCCCTGCTCGGCGCCCCCATGGTCGCTTTCTACAGAGTGATGGCGCTGAGCTGGGCCATCGGCAGGTTCCTGGTTCGCGCGCCGTTCTATTCCATGGTCAATCTGGCCGCCGGCAGAAAGGTCGTTCCGGAACTGATCCAGGACGGCATGACAGGCCCGGCGATCGCCCGCGAAGCCCTGCGTCTGCTTGAATCACCCTTGGAAACAGCCGCCATGAAGACCGGTCTGGCCGAGGTCCGCCAGTCGCTCTCCACCGCCACCAACCCATTTGACGAGTCCGCAGCCAGGATTCTCGCGTCATAGTTGAGAGATAGCAAGATGAAGTCCTTCGCCTTCCGCCCGCTCTTCAAGATCCTGGCCCTGGCCGCCCTGCCCGCCCTTCTGGCGGCCCAGGACCGCCGCCCGGCTATCGACGTGGAGTCCTACAAGATCGACGCCAAAATCGACCTGGCCCAGCAGACGCTCAGCGCCACCGCCACGGTGACGTTCTCCGCCGTCGACGACAAACTCAACAGCGTCACCTTCGAGCTCCACAACGCCCTCAACTTGGCCAGCGTCACCTCGGCCGGCGCAACGCTACCGGCCACGCGAGGCAACCAGGACTTCACCGTGCGCGTGAGCCTGCCGGAGCCTTTGGCCAAGGGCGCCAAGAGCACCTTGACCTTCAACTATGCAGGCCGCTTGAGCGGCGACGAAGAGTCGCCCGTCGCCGGCCTGAAGTTCGCCGCCATTTCGCCCGAGCACGCCTACCTCCTCTATCCGGCCCGCTGGTTCCCGGTGAGCGGATACACGGTGGACCGCTACACCATGGAACTGTCGGTCAGCGCCCCAGCCGGGTTCAAGGTGGTAACCAGCGGCCTGGAGTTGCCTGGCCCGAATGGCAGCACCTTCCGCTATCCAGGCGACAGCTTCCCGGGCAGCCTGGCCATGGTGAAGGGTGCCGCCCAAAAGATCGCGTCGGAGGGCGTGACCACTGACGTGTGGTTTTCCGGCGAGCGGCAGGGCTTCGCCAAGGCCTACGGCGAGGAGACGGCCAAGGTGATGAACTACCTCACCAGCCTGTTCGGCATCCCTCCGCAAAAAGACCTGACACTGGTGGAAACCGGCGCCGACGCCCCCGGCGGCTACTCCGCTCCCGGCGTCCTCTTTCTTGCCCCCTCGGCCATCTCGCAGCAGCCCTCCAACCGCCTGCTCGCCAATCAGATCACCCGGCAGTGGTTCGGCAACCTGATCTCCCCGGTCACGCGCAACCACATCTGGATTGTGAACGGCATGGCCAAGTACGCCGAGCTGATGTACCTGGAAGGCCTGAACGGCCCCTCGTCGCTGGAGCTCGAGATCAAGGACCTCTACGTCGACGCCATGACCGTCACCGACACCCCGGTCCGCCAGTCCTCCCGCTATGAGGACTACTCTCCGGAATTCTTCGCCGTCACAGGGAGCAAAGGCGCGGCTACCTACCACATGCTGCGCTGGATCATCGGCGACGCCAATTTCCAGAAGCTCCTCAAAACCACCACGGATCAGTTTGCCGGCAAGCCGGTCTCCACCGACGATCTGCGCAAGCTGGCCGAGGCCGCCGGGGGCCAGGTCCTGCAGGGCTTCTTTATTCAGTGGCTGGAATCCACCGGAGCGCCGGAGTTCAAGATGGAGTACACCATCTACCGCACGCAGAAGGGCTTCCGCGTGATGGGGAAGATCCAGCAGGATCTGGACACGTTCCGCATGCCGGTGGAGCTGCGGATCGAGACCGAAGGCAATCCGGAGGACAAGCGTGTCGAGGTCGCCGGCCCCGCCACGGACTTCTCCGTCGAGACCTTCGGCAAGCCGCGCAAGGTGATCATCGACCCCAACGGGCGCGTGCTGCGCTTAAGCCCGGCGATGCGCGTCGCCGTCGCCATCCGCAAAGGCGAGCAGTTCGCCGAGATCGGCGAGTACAACGAGGCGCTCAAGGAGTATCAGAAGGCGCTGGAGGTCACGCGGATCAGCTCGCTGGCCCACTACCGCGTGGCCGAGGTCTTCTTCCTCCAGGGCAACTACCAGTCGGCCGCCAACGAGTTCCGAGAAGCACTGAACGGCGACCTGGAGCCGAAGTGGACCGAGGTCTGGAGCCACATCAACCTGGGCAAGATCTTCGACGTCACCCAGCAGAGGGAGCGCGCGGTGAACGAGTACACTCTCGCCATCCGCACGAAGGACAACACCCAGGGCGCGCAGGAGGAGGCGGCCAAGTACCGGCAGGCGCCCTACCAGCGCAAGGACAACAACTGAGGCCTCGCCAGCGGAAGAGGCGCGCGCCGTTCCCAGCCGAGTGTAGAATTGGGTCAAATGCTGAACCGCCTCTACATCGACAACTTTCGGGCGTTCGTCAACTTTGAACAGAAGTTCGAGCGCAAGCAGTTGATCCTGGGACGCAACGGTTCGGGTAAGTCCTCGCTACTCGATGGGCTGTTCAAGATCCGGCAATTCGTGGTGATGGGCGACCGGGCCGAGGACACTTTCTATTCCAGCGAGTGCACGCTGTGGCTCAATCAGCCGCGACAGACCTGGGAGCTCGAAGCAGACCTGGAAGGAGTTCGCTACGTCTACCGGTTGGTGATTGAGCCCTGGGGCGACCCGCCGAAACCGCGGGTGGTGGAGGAGACGGTTGTTTGTGCGGGAAAGCCGATATTCGAGTTTCTCCTGGGAGAGGTCCATCTCTTCAACGATCGCTTTGAGCGGAAGGTACAGTATCCGTTCGACTGGCACCGCTCCGCCCTAGCGACAGTTCAAGGGCGCACGGACATTCAGATTCTGTCCCGATTCAATCAGTGGTTGGATCGAGTCTTCGTTTTTCGTCTCGACCCTTTTCGGATGGACCCGCGAGCCGAAAGGGAGTCCGTAAACCCGACGGTGGACCTCTCGAATTTCGCGGCCTGGTATCGGCACCTGGTCCAAGCCTACCCTCGACAGAACACTGAGTTCCTGAAGGGCCTCCAATCATCGGTCGACGACTTCAGCTACTTGAAGCTCGAAGAGGCGGGCGAGAACGTACGGCGACTGGCCGCTGAGTTCGAACAAAGGGACGGGAAGGTGCTGAAGTTCGGGTTCGGGGAGCTGTCCGAAGGGCAGAGGTGCCTGATCTGTCTTTACGCCATCCTGCATTTCGTCCTCGCAACCGGCTGCACCGTAGTTCTAGATGAACCAGACAACTTCGTGTCCTTGCGCGAGATTCAACCCTGGCTTATGGCCGCCGACGACATGCTCGCGGACGGTCTCGGGCAATTGCTTGTCATCTCCCATCACCCGGAACTGCTGAATCAGTGGGCGCCCGGATCAGGAATTCACTTTTTTCGCGAGAACAACGGGTCGGTTCGTACCAAGGCCTTCACGGGAGATCCGCACAGCAATCTGTCCCCCGCCGAGTTGATCGCGCGAGGCTGGGAGCGTGAGTAAGCCGTCTCTCGTCACAATCCTCGCAGAGGATCAGCGCCATCAGCAGTTCATTCGCCGTCTGTTGAAGCGCCTCGGATACACAAACCACGACATCCGGGAGTGCGCCTTGCCGGCCGGCCGCGGTTGTGGAGAGCAGTGGGTTCGGAAACTTTATCCCCAGGAAGTGACGGGGTTCCGTTCGCGCAGTGCGCGCGCAGCAACCGCTCTTGTCGTGGCCGTCGATGCTGATACGGCCGACGTGGCGGAACGTGAAACGCAACTCGGAACTTCGCTGCGCGACCAGGGCGTAGCGCCACGGCTCGCTCACGAAGCCGTAGCCCACCTGATCCCCAAACGGAGTATCGAGACATGGGTCCTATGCCTGAACGGCCAGCCTGTCGACGAAACGACCGACTACAAGCAACGGGCAGACAACAGCCAGATTCCGGACGCGGCAAACGCCTTCTTCGCCTGGAGCCGCACCAACGCCACCGTTCCGGCGATATGCATCCCTTCACTCAGGACGGCAATCCCGGAGATCCGGCGCATAGCGCCGAAGTAGACCCGCCTCAGTGCCCCTCCGCCTCCAGAAAGCGCTCCGCCTCAATCGCCGCCTTGCAGCCCGCGCCTGACGCCGTGATCGCCTGCCGGTAGGTGCGGTCCTCCACATCGCCGGCGTGGAACACCCCGGCGATGTTGGTACGCGCCCCGCCGTGGCTCACGATGAATCCGTCGGTGTCCAGGTCCAGTTGCCCCACAAACGGCTGCGTGTTCGGCACGTGGCCGATGGCCAGAAAAAAACCGTCCACCTCCTGCGTCCACTCCTCGCCCGTCTTCACGTTCTTCAGCCGGACGGCCTCGACGGAGTTCTTCGACGCGTCGAAGATATCCACCGGAATCGTGCTGGTCAGCCACTTGATCTTCGGGTTGGCCTTGCACCGCTCCAGCATGATCTTCGACGCCCGGAACTCGTCGCGGCGGTGGACCAGCGTCACCTCCGAGCCAAAGCGCGTCAGAAAGTTGGCCTCCTCCATGGCCGAGTCGCCCCCGCCGATCACCATGATCTTTTTGTCCCTGTAGAAGAAGCCGTCACACGTCGCGCAGGAGCTGACGCCGTGGCCGATCAGCCGCTGCTCGTTGGGCAGGCCCAGCCAGCGCGCCGAGGCGCCCGAGGCGACAATCAACGTCCGGCACTCGTGCCACTCCTCGTCCACCTTCAGCCGGAACGGCCGCCGGGAGAGATCCGCCTCCTCTACCTTGCCCGTAACGTACTCAGCGCCGAATCGCGCCGCCTGCTGCTTCATGTTCTCCACCAGTTGCGGGCCCATGATGCCCTCCGGGAAGCCCGGGAAGTTTTCCACCTCCGTGGTCAGCGAGAGTTGCCCGCCCGGCTCGTGCCCGCTGATCACCAGCGGCTTCAGGCCGGCGCGCGCCGTGTAGATGGCCGCGGTGTTGCCCGCGCACCCCGATCCGATAATGATGACGTCTCGCATGAAGTGGTCCTCCCGAGAATATGCTAGCGGATGGGCGAGCGCCGGCGGAAGCGATAGAATACGCTTCAGATCCCCATGAGACCCGCTCGCATTGCCGCTTTTTCTTTGATGCTCGCCGCCCTCGTCCAGGCTCAACCTTCGCAGATGCCCCTCTCGCCCGAGGAGCGCACGCGCTGGTTCCGCGAAGCCAAGTTCGGCATGTTCATCCATTGGGGCGCCTATTCCGTCATCGGCCGCCACGAGTGGATCCGCACCCAGGCGCAGATTCCCCAGGCCGACTACGATCAGTACGCCCGCGCCTTCAATCCCGTGAAGTTCAACGCCGACTCGTGGGTGGATCTGGCCAAGAACGCCGGCGCCAAGTACATGGTCATCACCTCCAAGCACCACGACGGCTTCAGCATCTTCCGCAGCCAGACCAGCGACTACGACATCGAAATCACGCCCTACCCCGGCGACCCCCTGAAACAGCTCGCCGCCGCCGCCAGGAAGAAGGACATGCGCCTCGGCTTCTACCACTCCATCATGGACTGGCATCATCCCGACTACCGCCCGCGGCGCTCCTGGGAGTTTCCGAAGAACTTCAAGGAAGGCGGCGACAACAACCGCTATATCGACTTCATGAAGGCGCAGATCAAAGAACTGCTCACCAACTACGGTGATGTCGCCATGATGTGGTTCGACGGCGAATGGGAGCACACCCTCGCCGAAGCCAAACGCGACGACGAGGTCTACGACTTCATCCGCGGCCTGCAGCCCAACACCCTGATCAACGACCGCCTGTACGAACGCAAGCCCGGCAACAAAGCCGACTTCGGAACGCCGGAGCAGTACGTGCCCGCCACCGGCATGAAGGACCCCTCCGGCAAACCCATCCTCTGGGAGGCCTGCGTCACCATCAACGACGACTCCTGGGGCTACAACAAGTACGAGACCTCCTTCAAGACCGAGCGCGATCTCATCCGCATGCTCATCGAGGTGGTCTCCAAGGGCGGCAACCTCCTGCTCAACGTCGGCCCCAAGCCCGATGGCACAATCCAGGACGAGTTCATCACGCGCCTCAACGCCATGGGCCGCTGGATGAAGGTCAACAGCGAGTCGATCTACGGGACCACAGCCAGCCCGTTTGAGCGCATGTCGTTCTTCGGCTGCGCCACCACCAAGGGCCGCAAGCTCTACCTGCACGTCTTCGACTGGCCCCGCAACGGCGAGCTGCGCGTCTCGGGCCTGCGCAATATCGTGCACTCGGCGCGCCTGCTGGCCGACCCCTCGCGCCAGCTCAGGTCGGCGCGCGACGGCGACGACGTCGTGATCACCATCCCCGGAACGGCCCCGGATGAGGCCGCCAGCGTCATCGAGTTGAGCCTCGACGGCTCGCCCGTCGCCGTCCCGTTCGCCAACCGCCCGGACGCCAAGGGCGTCCTCCGCCTCGGCGCTGAGTCCTGCGAGATCGAAACCGCGTTCGGACAGCGAGCCAGGAAGGAGAATGCCCTTGGCCACGTCTTCCTCACCCGCTGGACCCGCGACACGGATGTGCCTTCCTGGACGCTGGAAGTCCCCAAGTCCGGGCGCTACAAGGTGGAGGTCAGCTACGCCTCCCGGCACGCTGGTACGCCGCTGGCGGTGGAAATCGGCGGCGCCAAACTCGAAACCAAGTCGGTCAACACCGGCGGCGACTGGGTGTTCAAGAGCTCTCCGCTCGGTGAGCTGGAAGTGAAATCCGGCTCGACCGAGGCCCGCGCGCGCATCCAACCGCAGGGCGGCACCGTGAACCTGGAACGAATTGTTTTACGGCCCGTCGCTCCGGCCGCGAACTGATCCCGCCGCGTTTGCGTATCTACATGAGATTGGAGGAATTCGATGCCGTTCCGCTCGCGCCGCTCCGTCCTCGCCCTCGCCTGCCTGGCGGTGGCAGGCTGCGGCGTCAACTGGTCCGATGATTCCAGGACACCCGGCGGCCGGCCGGGCCCGGTCGTTCGCGACAAAGTAGTGATCGAAAAGGAAAAGGCCGCCCGCGCCGAACTGGTGCAGGTGGATCTCACGATGGGCGCCGGTGAACTCGACGTACGCGGCGGCGCGGCCGGCCTGCTCGAAGCCGAGTTCGCCTACAACATCCCCTCCTGGAAGCCGGAGGTCCGTTACGACGATTCCAGCTTCCGCGGCCGCCTCTCCATTCGCCAGCCCAAGGGCGACACCACGATCGGAGACGTCAAGAATGAATGGAAGCTGCGGCTGGCCAATTCCATCCCTCTCGACATCGCCGTGCGCTGCGGCGCCGGCGAAAACCGCCTGGACCTCCGCGACCTCAAGCTGCGGAGCGTGGAGATCCACCTGGGCGCCGGCACGGTCGACCTGGACCTGCGTGGTAAGCCAGAAAAAGACTACGACGTCAGCATCCATGGCGGCGTCGGCGAAGCCACCGTGCGCGTGCCTTCGGCCGCCGGCGTCGTCGCCGAAGCCCGGGGCGGCATCGGCTCGATCGAGGTCCGGGGCATGAAGAAGGACGGCAGCCGCTGGGTCAACGACGCCTACGGCAAGTCCAAGACCACCATCCGCCTGGACGTCAAGGGCGGCATCGGGCAGATCAATATCTTCGGCGGCTAGTGATAATACAGCACGTGCGGCTGGAAGCGGCGCCCCACCAGCTCGCAGGGCCCGCACGTCGTCACATACCGCGGGTTCGCCCCCAGGATCACCTTCGGTAGCACAACCTGGTCGTCCGGCCGGTGGTAGGCGTCGATGGACAGGCGCGGCTTGAACCGCGCCAGCGTCTGCCTTGCCCCTGCCAGCGCCTCCCGTTCCGCTCCCTCGATGTCGAGTTTCATGAAATCCACCTTCGGCAATGCCAGTTCGGCCATCAGCGTGTCGATCCTTACCAGCGGCACCTCGATCTGGCCGTCGCTGTTCTGATCGAACACCACGCTCCCCATGCCGGAGTTGACCCGCGAAAAATTGAACTTCGTGGATGTTTCGCTGCTCCAGGCACCCCTGGGACAGATCACCACTTTGCCGGCCGCAATCTCGCCGGCGAAATTCCGGCGCAGGCATTCGAGGTTCAGCGGGTTGATTTCCATCACTACCACTTTGGCCGCGCCTCGATGCAGAGCGAGGTGGGTGTACGTCCCCACGTGCCCGCCTATGTCAATCACGATGTCTCCGGGCCGGACCTGCAGCGACGGATTGTTTTCCAGCATGAGTTCGTGCTCCGCCAGAAGGTACGGCACCAGCGCCGAACCGCCAATCGCGTCCCCGGCCTCCGGCGCCCAGAAGTCGCGCAGGCCGCTGTGCACCTTCACCAGCCCCAGCGCTTCATCCCGGGCGAGAACCCTGGATTGCCGGGTGTAGCTGTCCAGCAGGTCGCCAAACGGCGCCATGGCCCGCCGTGTATTCAGCGTGGACAGCAGATCGCAGTCCGTTTTGTACCCCTGCACATCTGAACGCCAACTTGGCCGAACGTCACCAGGATGGGCACGGCCCAGACCGCTGCCAACCCCACCGCGCCAGCCATGAAGTAACGGACGAGCGAGCTGGTCGTTGTGCGGAAGGTACTGCGTGCGCTCGGCATTATCCGACTATCGGCCGGCCTGGCCGCCTTCTTTATAGCGCCTCAGCGTCCAGCAGGAGCATCGGTGCATCCGGGATCAGCTCACGGATCTCCGCGGACGCCCGCCGGAGCCGGGCCTCCTGGTCGGCCGCCATAATCATGACCGGCCGGTCGTCGCTCACGCCGAACAGCCGCCCGCGGTGCACATGATGGCCCTTGCCGAAGCCCATCACGCCGCGCATCACGCTGGCCCCTTCGACCCCCATGCTGTTCAGTTTCCGCACCACGGCCTCGTACAGCGGCACCTCTCCGTGGCTCTCCGTCTCAGCGAGGAAAATCAGCAGAACTTTCATCCCTCTTGCGCCGCCTCCTTCTTCGTCGATTCTCCGGTAACCAGCAGGTACAAGCTCGGCAGCGCCAGCAAAGTCAGCAACAGCGTGGACAGCAGTCCGCCCACAACAACCGTGGCCAGCGGCCGCTGCACGTCGCTGCCGATGCCCGTCGCGCGCGCCGCCGGCACCATCCCCAAGAGCGCCACCGCAATCATCATGAGGACCGGCCGCATCTGCGCGAGCGCGCCTTGCACCACCGCCTCCTGCACCCCCAGTTCGGGATCGCTGCGCCGCCGGCGGTTGATTTCCGCCACTACCAGCACGCCGCTCATCACGGCCACGCCGAACAGACTGATGAAGCCCACCGCGCTCGACACGCTCAGGTTGATGCCTCGCATCCACAGGAAGACGATCCCGCCCACCAGCGAGAACGGCACGTTCATCAACACCAGCCCCGCATAGACGGGCGAGCCGAAGGTCCAGAACAGCAACAGGAAGATCACGGCGATGGTCACCGGCATGATGAAGGCCAGCCGCCGCTTGGCCCGTGTCAGGTTTTCGAACTGGCCGCCCCAATCCACCTCGTACCCCTTCGGCACGCGAATGGCCTTGCTGAACCTCGCCTGCGCATCGGCCACAAAGCTGCCCTGGTCGCGCCCGCGGATGTTCGTGCGCACCGTGATCTGACGCCGGTTCTCCCGCCGCGCGATGATGCTGGCCCCGTTCACCACCTCGATCCGCGCCAGTTGCGATAGCGGCACGCGCCCGCCCTCGCGGGTCGACACCAGAATCTCGCCGATCACGTGCGCGTCCTTGCGCGCCTCTGGAACGTAGCGCACCGTCACGTCGAACACCCGTTCGCCTTCAAATACCGTGCTCACCGCCCGGCCGCCCACCGCCATTTCGACCACATCCTGCACGTCGCGAACGTTGATGCCATAACGCGCCACCGCCTGCCGGTCCACCTCGATCCGCAGTTGCGGCTGGTCCTCTTCCTGTTCAATCGCCGAATCCGCCGCACCGGGTACTTGTTTAATCACTTCCAGCGCCTGCCGCGCCTGCGCCCTCAATTCGTCCAGGTTCGGCCCGGTGAAAATCACAGCCAGATCCGCCGCTGATCCGGTTACCGCCTCGGTCACGTTGTCGATGATCGGCTGGGTGAAGCTGAATGCCGCTCCGGGGATCTCGTCCCTCAGTTGCTTCGACATCGCCTCGATCAGCGCCGCCTTGTTTCTTCCGCTGCTCCACGTGTCGTAGGGCTTCAGGGCGACGAACACCTCGTTCCTGTTCGCCCCATAGGGGTCCGTCCCCGAGTCGTTGCGTCCGCTCTGCGAGCTCACCAGCTTTACCTCGGGGAACCTGGCGAGAATAGCCCGTAGCTGCGCCGCCACCTGCGCCGACTTCTCAATCGACACGCCCGGCGCCAGCGTCGCCCTCACCCAGATCACCCCTTCATCCAACTGCGGCAGAAACTCCGAGCCCAGCGATGCCGCCAGCAGGAAGGCCGCCAGCACCACCGCGACCGATGCCCCGACCGTCACCTTCGGCCAGGCCATGGTGGATTTCAGAGCCCGCCGGTACAGATCGCCCAGCCAGTGCAGCACGGGGTTGTCCCAGTCCTTGGCGCCATGCCGGAACAGGTACGTCGCCAGCACTGGAATCAGCGTCAGCGCGATCAGCAGCGAACCCAGCAGCGCGTAGCAGATCGTAAACGCCATCGGCGTGAACAACCGCCTCTCGACTCGCTCCAGCGTGAACAGCGGAATGTAGGCGCTGATGATGATCATCAGGGAGAAGAAGATCGGGCGTTCCATCTCCAACGCCGCGTCCCGCACGGCCCCCACAACCCCGCTGCGCGTCCCCAGTTTGCCGGCCCGCTGCCGCTCGACCAGCAGGTGCACCACGTGCTCCACCATCACCAGCGTCCCGTCCACGATGATGCCGAAGTCCAGCGCGCCCAATGACAGCAGATTCGCCGGGATGCCGGAAACCTGCATGCACACAAACGCGAACAGCAGCGACAACGGAATGGTGATCGCCGTCAACAGCGCCGCGCGCACGCTCCCGAGAAACAGGAAGAGCACGGCGACGACGATCACCAGCCCTTCCATCAGCGTGTGCGTGACCGTTCCCAGGGTGTTGCTCACCAGGTCCGTGCGGTCATAGATGGGCGTGATCCTCACGCCCTGGGGGAGCCGCGCGGAGTTCAGTTCGTCCACCGCCTCCTTGATGCCCTCCAGCACCTCGCTCGGGTTTTCGCCGCGGCGCATCAGCACGATGCCTTCAACGCCGTTCTGCTTCTCATTCACACCGAAGATGCCCGCCGGCGGCGGCGCGCCAAACTTCACCCGCGCCACGTCCTTGACAAATACGGGCACGCCCTTCGACTCGCTGACGACAATGCTCTCCACGTCGGCGATGGACTTCACCTGCCCCACTCCCCGGATCACCAGCGCCTGCTGTCCGTTGTCCAGCATCGCGCCGCCGGCATTCTGGTTGTTCGCATCCAGCGCCTGTGCCACCTGCGAGACGGTCAGCCCGTACTTGGCCAGCGACAGCGGGTCGATCTCCACTTGGTACTGCCGGATCAGGCCGCCGAACGGCGTCACGTCCGCCACACCCCGCACCTGCAGGAACCGCGGCTCAATCACCCAGTCCTGCAGTTCCCGCAACCGCATCGCATTGAAGCCCGGCCCCTCCAGCGAGTACCTGTACAATTCGCCGATGGGCGTCGACAGCGGGCCCAGTGACGGAGTCACACCCGGCGGCAGGTTGGCGTCCCGCAGCTTTTCCAGCACCACTTGCCGCGCGAAATAGTCGTTCACGCCGTAGGCGAACGTTAACTCCACCACAGACAACCCGAAGATGGTTCGCGATCTGCGCGCGATCACGTTCGGCACGCTGTTCAAGGCGCGCTCCAGCGGCACCGTCACCTGCTGCTCCACCTCTTCCGCCGCACGCCCCCGGTATTCCGAAATCACGACCACCTGCGTGTCGGAGATATCCGGATAGGCTTCGACCTTCAGTTGCAGGTAGGCCCAGATCCCGGCGCCCACCAGCGCCAGGCCGATCAGAAGCGTGATGAAGCGCTGGCGAAGAGAGAAGCGAAGCAGTTGTGCGATCAAAGCGGCTTCTCCCTCAATTGCCCTTCAGCAGCATCACTCCGTCCGTCACCACGCGGTCGCCAGCCTTGATTCCGCCGGCGATTCCCAAGAGGCCGCCCGCCCGGTTCGCAGTCTGCACGCCGGTTTGCCGGAACCGGCCCGGCCCGGTTTCCACGTACAGGTAACTACCGCTCTGCCCCTGCAGGACGGCCGCGGCCGGCACCACCGGCATCGCCTTCATCCCCTCCACGTGCCGGATGCGTCCGAACATTTCAGGCAGCAGCCGTCCAATCGGGTTCTGCAGCTCCGCCCGCACCTTTACCGTGCGCGTGGTGGGATCCACTGCGTCTGCAATGCGTTTCACGCGCGCGCGGAAGTGCTCGCCGGGATACGCACTCAACTCGAGGTCCAGAGCCTCGCCCACCTTGATGAACCGGATCGCCGTCTCCGGCACGTCCGAAGCAATCCACACCGTGCTCAGGTCGGCGACCGTCAGTAAGGGCTGGTTGGTGTCGTTCCGGAACTCCCCCGGCACTACGCTCAGTTCCAGCACCTTCCCCGGAACCGGCGCCCGCAACGTAATCTTCTGTCCAAACTCGCCAGCCTTCAGGCCCAGAATCGCCAGCCGTCGTGACGCCTGCTCTCGAGCCGCCACAGCCTGTTCCACCTGCGCCTTCGCCTGCGCCATGGCGTTTTCGGCGTTCAGCACTTCCTTCTTCGCGATGGCCTGGTGCTCCAGCAGGTCCCGCGTGCGCTCCAGGTCCGCCTGCGCCTTCAGCAGGTTCGCTTTCATCTGGCCCAGCGCCGAATCCGCCTGCAAGTAGGCGGAAATCGCCACGTCGGCGTCCGGACTCTCGATCGTCGCCACCGGCTCCCCTTCCTTCACGGCATCGCCCAGCTTCACAAAGACCTGCGTGATGCGCCCGGCCACGGGCGTCACAACCCGCGAAACCCTGTTCGGATTCACTTCAATCCTGCCCGGCGCGTCGACCTCGTCCACCGGCACGTCCGCTTCCTTCACGATCTCCACCTTGATCTGCCGCAACTTCGGTGAGTCCGGAGCGATTACCACTTCGCCCGGACCAGCCGCCGCGGCCACCGCCGGGGCCTTCGCGCCGTCTCCGCTCTTCGAACAGCCTGCCAGCAGGCCGGCCAACAACAACAATCCTGCAATCCTCATGGGGTTACTGACTTTCCGGTCACTGCATCAATCAGGAAGAGACTCTTCGTATAGTCGCCCCTGGCTTCGTTGTAGCTCTGTATCGCGTCGATGTAAGCGCGCTGCGCGTCCAGAAACTCCAGCAGCGACGCCTCTCCCCGCCGGTAGCTATACTCCGTGATGTCCCGCACCTGTTTCGCCTCCGCCATCAGACTCCCCTTAATCCGCTCCAAGAGATTCCATGCGCTGGCATATTGCTGGCAGGCGTTCTCAACCTCCGTTGAGATCAGCGTCTCCAGCGCCTGCGATCGCATCTCCGTCTGCCTGGTCTCCAGTCGCGCACGCTCAATCTCGCCCTGGTTGCGGTTGTACAACGGCATCGGAAACTGCAGGTACACGCCGAAAGTCCGCCCATCGGAGTACCCGTACTGGTGGTGGTACATCAAGCTCGCCGTGTAGTCGGGCCGCGCCAGCGATTTCTGCAGTCTCGTGTCCGCCGCCGCCCGCTCGGCGTCTTTCCTCTGGGCAAGCAGGTCGGGTCTCTGCTGCAGCGCCTGCGTCTTCAGCTCGTCGAGCAACACGATGGCAGGCCGCTCATTCAGCGCACCGGCAAGGTCGAAGCTCGAGTCCTTGCTCTTCCGCCCGATCAATTGCTGGAGGTTGTTGCCCGCCGTCAGCAACCGCAGTTCGGCCTGACGCAACGAGTTCTCGAATTGCTGCTGCGCGACCCGCATTCGAACCAATTCCACCCCTGCAAGGTCGCCGGCCTTCACCCTGGCCGCATTCACCTGGATGATGTCGCTGAACACTTTCAGGTTCTGGCGCGCCAGGTTCACGCTTTCCTTTGCCAGGAGGTACTCGACGCACGCCAATCGCACGTTGAGCGAGAGGATGCGAATCGAATCGACAAGCCGTAGATCGGCGACAGCCGTAGCCAGCTTCGCCAGGGCCATTCTTCCCGGCCTCTTGCCAGGACCTTCGATAATGTAGTCCACATGAGTGCTCCACTCCGAAGGACCTGCGCTGTTGGCTACCGTCAAACCTCGACCGAGCCAATCGAGGTAGTCCCAAGCGAAGTTCAGAACCGGATTGGGGCGCAAAGCTGCCTGGATCTCCCGCGCCTTCGAAATCGGCACGTTTTGCTTCTCAGCCATCAGAGCCAGGTTGTTCCTGAGAGACTCTTCCACCGCCTGGTCAATCGTAAGAATTTGCGGCGCCGTCTGCCCGCGGACCGAGTGGGGAGACAGGCTCAGCAGCAACACACTCGCAAGGAATCCCGTTTTCACTTCCTTCCAGTATGAACAAGTCCCCATCCTCCGCCAATCCCCGGTCCGAGCTAGGCGCGCCACAATAGTTGAGTGGCATCGTAAGATACCCCCATCCTTCGGCTGGGTCCCAATCGCCTCCCCCCGAACATACGTTCCGTCAATAGCCTCCCCAGGGGATACCGTTCCGTCGAAACTTGTTACAAGCTGGAGATGGGTATCCCTGTCCATGATGGCGCGCCCGTCTCAATTCGGCTCGGTGGCGTCCGCACTTGCGCGGCCCGTCACACAAAAGGCCATTACGCGCGTCGTTCTCGCCGGCTTCTCCCTCGTCATCCTCTCCATGCTCGCCGCCGGTCTGCTCGGCGTCCGCAGTATCAGCAATATCCGGGCCACCACAGGCGAGCTCCTGGAGGAACAGGTTCGCATCCAGGACCTGCTCGACGCCGTCCTCCGCGAGCAGCGCGCCATCAACGCCATCTTTGCCGGTTTCGCCCAGACGCCGGACAAGATCGACCGGGAACAACTCCTCAGCCAACTCGAAGCCTCTGACCGCGACATCGAAAAGATCGCCGCCGATGCCGCCGACGAACCCGCCCAGGCCTTGTGGCAGGATCTCTACAAAGCCGTCACCCATTTTTCCGTCGAAGCCCGCGGCATGCTCGACGCTCCGCGCGGCATCAGGCGGCCATTGCGCCAATTGATGAGCGCCCACCAAAACGTCTTGTCCCTGGTCGATAAGCTGGTCGAGGTTCAGGCGCGCCGCTCCGTCGAACTCAAGCAACAGTTGGAGGATATCTCCGGCCGCATGCTCCAGCAGACATCCATCCTGCTCGGCGCCAGTCTCCTGCTCGCGCTCCTTTGCGCCATCTATACCGTTCGCCTCGCCGTCAGACTCGTCCGCCAGCTCGAATGGCAAACCGCCGAATTGAGCCGCGTCTCCTGGAACCTGCTCGAAAAACAGGAGACCACCGCCCGCCGCTTCTCGCACGAGTTGCACGACGAGTTGGGTCAATCCCTCACCGCCGTCAAGGCCAATCTGGTCGCCCTCAGCGAACACGCCAACGGCGGCCGCCCGCAACTCGACGACTGCCTCCATCTTGTGGACGAGGCCATCGTCAACGTCCGTGAGCTTTCCCAGCTTCTTCGCCCCACCATCCTCGACGACTTCGGCCTGCCGGCCGGTCTCAAGTGGCTCTGCGACCGCTTCAAGCTCCGTACCGGTATCGACGTCGAATGCTCTTCCACCTTCGAGGGCCGTATCGCCGACGAGACCGAAACCCACCTCTTCCGCATCGCCCAGGAGGCCCTCACCAACGTCGCCCGCCACGCCAAGGCCACCCACGTCTCGGTCCGCCTCCTGCGCCAGGACGGCCAGATCAACCTCCACATTTCGGACAACGGGCAGGGCGTACAGCCCGGAGCGCCGGCCGCCGACCATGGCCTCGGACTGGTGGGCATGCGGGCGCGGGCTCGCAGCGCTGGTGGAGAATTGAAGGTGCAGACCGCGCCTGGCAAAGGCGTCGAAATCGCCGCCTCCTTCCCCATCAAGGAACGAGCGGACTGACCGCTGACCGCGCCCCCTCTCTATGAGCACAAGAAAGATCACCATCCTGCTGGCCGACGACCACAGCGTGGTCCGCCAGGGATTCCGCCGCATCCTGGAATCCCAACCGGACATGGAAATCGTCGGTGAGGCCGGTAACGGCCGAGAGGCCATCACCGAGGCCACCCGCCTCACGCCCGACATCGTCGTCATGGACGTCGCCATGCCCGAACTGAACGGCATCGAGGCCACGCGCCGTCTGACTGAATCCTCCCCGCGCACCCGCGTCCTGGCCCTCTCCATGCATAAGGACGCCGTCTACGTCCGCGAGATCCTGCGCGCCGGCGCGCGCGGCTACCTCCTCAAGGACGCCATCGACGCCGACCTGCTGGCCGCCATCCGCTCCATTGCCAAAGGCGAAGCCTACCTCTCCCCAGCCATCGCCGACGCTGTGCTCACAGACTACCGCCAGCACGTCACCGACCCTATCGACCTGCTCACCTCGCGCGAACGTGAAGTGCTCCAGCACATCGCCGAAGGCAGAACCAACAAGGAAATCGCCACCATCCTCAAGCTCAGCGTCTACACCGTCGACGCCCACCGCGGCCGCATCATGGAGAAACTCAACCTCCATTCCACCGGCGAACTCGTCCGCTTCGCCGTTCGCAAGGGCCTCATCGATTGACCCCTGTGCCCGCCTCCGCTGCCTCCGCCAACCGCCAGTTCCTTCTCTGGACCCTCGCTCTTCTCCTCCTGGCCGGCTATGGCCTCCATGCCCTCTGGACCCGCGGCCTGCCCTGGGCCGCCGGCGCCGCCACCCGGCTTGTTCCCGCCGCCTGGGAGCGCGAGCTCGGCGAATCGATCGCCGCCTCCATCGCGCCCGGCGCCAAACCGTGCCTCGAGGATGCCGCCGAACGTCTCGCGCGCAGCCTTCCCGCACCGTCGCCCTATACGTTCCAGGTGCGCTGCGTCCCCTCCGCCGAAATCAACGCCCTGGCCGCCCCCGGAGGCGTCATCCTCGTCTACGAGGGGCTCCTCCAGGCCGCTGCCACCCGCGAGGAGATCCCCGCCGTTCTCGCACATGAGATGCAACACGTCCTCCTCCGCCACTCCACCCGCGCCATCTTCCGCGCCTTCGCTCTCCAGGCCGTCATCAGCCTCCTCGCCGGCGACCCCACCGGGCTCGTCGCCCAGGTCGCCGGGGGCCTGGGCGTTCTGCACTACATGCGCGCCGACGAAGAGGAGGCGGACCGCGAGGGTGTCCTGCTCCTCAAGCGCGCCGGCTTCAATCCCCTCGCCATGTCCGCCCTGCTCGAGTCCCTCGACGCCGCCACCGCCGGCGGCGCCGGTGTCGTCCCTACATGGATCAGCTCCCACCCCGACATCAGGCAGCGCATCGCCGCCACCCGCGCTCTGGCCCACACCCTCCGTTAGAAAGCGGCAGGAGCCGAAAGAGCCTCTCCCGCCTTGATCCGCACCTGCCCCGCGCTCACCCCCGCCGGCAGCCTGGCTTGCACCAGGTAGCGCGCCGGTACCCACGGCTGCAGCCCGGCGTAAGCCGGCTCGATCTCCACTTCGCCCTGTTCGGTCGTGACCAGGACGCGCACTGGCAGCACCGTTCGATGATATGGCTCCTCCGCGCTCCCTCCCGCCCCCGACAGCGCCGGCGGATCCGTCATTCCCAGCCCCGTCGCGAAGATCTCCAATCCATCGCCCCCGCTGCGCCTCACCTCCACAATCTCCGGCTGCGCGGCCGCGTAGGCCAACACCAGCGGCCTGGACTCAGTCCCCCCGCGCCGCGCCGTGATCGTCCACTGATCCGCCTGCGCGTACGGGACTTGGATCACCACAAAGTCCTCGCCAATCTCAAACAGCGGCGCGGCCAGCCCGTTCACCACCACCATCGTCCCCGCCATCTCTCTCGGCAGCGGCACCGCCTCGGCGGCGGCATACCTCGGAGCCAGGTTCCGGCCGCGCAGCCTGACCAGCCCCCCCGGCGCCGCCTGTGCCAGTTCTCCCGCATTCAGTGCCGGCAGCGTCGACTCCAGCATCTCCCCGCTGATCCGGGCCGGAATCTCCGCCACCCGGCCCACCTCCACCCTCGTCCATTCGGATTCGAACACCTGCTTGCCGTTGCTCTCGATCTGCGTCTTGTATTCGCCCGGCGCCAGGTCCACCCAGCCGAAGAAGCCGCTCGCATCCGTCTTCCGCAACTGCTCCCCGCCCTCCTGCCCCACCAGGCGAACCGTCACCCCGTCCGCCCACCACTTCTCGCCTCCGTCAACCTCCAACCGCCCCATCAGGTGGCCTTTCACCGGCCGGCTCTTCCAGGGCAGCTCCGGCACCGCCGCCGGCTCCCGGAAATACTCGCCGACCGTCCTGTAGAACTCGACGTTTGGCCGCTGCGCCGGATCCTCGCTACGCGTCGACGCGTAGCTGTAGAAGCACACCCCCAGCGGCGTGTTGCCCAAGCTCGACGGCCTCAATACCCGGTCCAATTGCGCCAGTGTCTGCGGCAGCGTGTTCAGGTAATTCCCCAGCCCGTTTACGTAGCCGCGGCCGTACTGCCTGTTCTTCTGGTATTCCGACCAGCGGTCCAGGTAGGTCGCATACTTCGTCTCGACGAAGTAGTTCATCGGCATTGAGATGTCGAGGATGCCCTCCTCCAGCCACCCGCGCCAGTCCTGGAAGACGTACCCGTAGGCGTCCTTGCTCCGGTATTCGGCATCCGTCAGCGGACCGTTGCCCCATGTGATTGTCGCCGCGCTCACCTTCACGCTGGGCCTGAGTTGCTGCACCCGCAGATACAATTGCCGGACCAGCGCCGTCACTTGATCCCGCCGCCATTGGTTCCACGCCCCGTCGGCCCGCGACGGCACTCCTACCCGGTTGTTCTGTCTGGAATACCGCTCGATCGACGCGCGGTTGTAGCCGTAGTCGGCATCTTCGGGGTAGCGGACATAGTCCAGATGCACCCCGTCTATGTTGTAGCGCTTCACCGGCTCCAAGAACACATCAATCAGGTACGGCAAAACGCCCGGATGGCCCGGGTCCAGTCCCAACGTCTCCACCCCAGCCGAACTGACGTTCAGCCAGCGCTCCCCGCCCTCTGCCGGCGGCCCATGCAAGTAGTACACATGCCCCGGATTCAGCGGCGCCGCCCCGCTCCTCCACATCGGGTACACCACAAACCAGGCGTGCACTTCGATGCCCTGGGCGTGCGCCTTTTGGATGAGGTACTCCAGTGGGTCGAAGGCCACCGGCACGGCGGTGTCTTCCGCAAAGCCCTCCAGCGACTGCCGGTAGTAGCTGTTCGACCGCACCCGCGCTTCCATGAAAATCGCGTTCGCCTTGGCCAGAATCGCGTTCTCAACCAGTTGGTCCACCTGCGCCGGCGTCTTGTAGCCCTCGTGGAAGGCATCGGCCCAGAAGGCCCTGTACTGCTGCCCCCACAATCCACACGACATCAGCAATAGCGCGAAAACCAACCTCGGCATAGCTCTGTGCGATATTATCTCCTCTGGTGCCCCCCGCTGTCCCACCCCGACCGCCTGAAGTCCCGGCCGGCCCGCGCGTCTCCATCGTCGTCGTGACGCACAACTGCGAATCCGCCCTCCGCCGCTCGATTGCCGCTTTGGAAGCGTCCACCGGTAGGGAGCGATTCGAGATCCTCACCGTCGACGCCGGCAGCACCGATGGCTGCCCCCGCATCGACGCCGAATTCCCCTCCGTCACCGTTCTCCGCCTCCCCCGCAACTTCGGAAAGACGCGCGCCCGCAACATCGGCATGCGCACCGCCCAGGCCGACCTGATCCTCTTCCTTGACCCCAACGTCGAGGTCCGCCCGGGCGCCGTACATGCCCTCGCGTCCGCCCTGGAGTCCCGCGAAGAGTTGACCGCCGCCGGCCCCGTCCTCGAAGACCCGTCCGGCGCCCCGATCCAGACGGCATTCTGTCTGCCCACCCCATCCGAATTGGCCGAAGCCTCCCTCGGCGCCGCCCCGTTACCCCGCGCCGCGGCCCCCGACGGAATCGCCGAAGCTATTGATGAAACGGCATTTATGGTTCGCAGAAACTTCGTCGCCGGCATGAATTACCTGGACGAAAAGCGCTTCTCCGAACACTGGAGCCTGCTCGAAGTCTGCTGGCAGATCCGCAACGCCGGCAAGAAGATCCTGGTGGTTTCCACCGGCCACGCTGTCCTCCATCCTGACGCCCCGGCGCCCAGCGATGAGACCCTCTACGCCGCCGACCGGGTCTCCGGCGCCGCCGCCTACATTTCTAAACACCTCGGCTTTGGCGCTGGTATCTCATTCAGGCTAAAGTGTTTGTTCTCCGCCATGGTCTCTCTCCGGCTGCGGCTGGCCCTCTCCATCCTTACCGCTAGCCGCCTGGACCCCACTCAGTGATTTCCCCTATTTCGCCTCGCCCCTAAAGCCGAGACCCGCCCCCGCCGATATTGGCTCAAGGGTAAACCTATGATTGCCATGCTGTGGATTCTCCTCCCGCTCTTCGTGGCCGCCGGCAGCGCGCTACTGAGCTTCTATATCATGCAGGCCAAACTCGAAGTGGCCGTCTCCAAGGAGCGTGAAGGCCTGGCTGAGGCGCACGCCGTCATTCGCAACCAGGAAAAGCTGATCGAGGAGAAGGTCAAGACCGCCGAAGAGTCCACCATGCGCCGCGCCTTCGACCAGTTCCTGGCCGACTTTCGCGTCGAAGAGCGCCACTATATGCGCGAGAACAAGTCGATGTTCGTCAACCGCAAAGCCCTGGTCCTGCAGGAGCGCCTCTTCTTCCGCAACATCCCTCTCTCCAATTGGGTGGAGCACGAGATGGTGGTCGAGGAGGGCAGCGACGTCAAGTCCCTGGCCAAGTCCAGCTCCATCTTCAGCACCCGCTCGCTTTCCGGCGAGGATCGCTTGCAGAACTCCCGCCTGCTCCGGTCGCGGGAAACGGCGCAGGAAGCCCGCACCGCCTGAACGAATTCACTCAGCGTCTGTAATCCCTGCACCCCGGTTCGCCGTCTTCCGGAGTAGGATGGCTTCGATGGCCGATCAGTTGGTCGCCACTTCCGGAGCGGCGGCGCCCCTCACGGACTTCTCCGCCTGGATGATCTCCGAGCAGCGGCGCGTGTTCCTTCTCTGCCAGCGCATGCTCGGCGAGGCGGACGAGGCGGATTCGGCCACGCAGGACGTGTTCTTCAAGGCCTACCGGGCGCTCCAGAAGCAGGAGAGCCAGCCCGAGGAGCCGGCCAGGTGGCTGACGCGCATCGCCGTCAACACCTGCCTGGACCGGCTGCGCTCCCGGCGCTGGCAGTTTTGGCGCCGCCGGCCGAACCAGCAGGACGAAGAGACCATCCTCTCCATGGCGCCGGCCACCTCGCCGGACGCCGCCGACCAGCTTTTCGCCCGGCAAATCGCGGAACGGCTGGCGACGGCCCTGAAACGGCTGTCGGACCGGCAACGCGCCGTCTTCACGCTTCGCCACAATGAAGACCGCAGCCTGGAGGAGATCGCCCAGTTGCTCGGCCTGGATGTCGGCACGGTGAAGGCTCACATGGCCCGCGCTGTAGCCAAGTTGAGAGAGGATCTGGAAGATCTGTACGCATTGCGTCAGGGAGGTAGCCGATGAACATGGAAACCCGACACTGGAACGACGACGACCTTTTGGACCGTGTTTACGGCCTCGACCCTGCCCCCGGCCTCTGCCTCGCCCACCTCGACGCGTGCCCGGATTGCTCGGCCCGCTGGCAGGCCCTCGAACTCCGCCGCTCCGCCGTGACGGCGTCACAGCCCCTCACCCCGGCGGCCGAACAGCGCCTCCGCAACCAGCGCGTGGCCGTTTTCAACCGCGTCGAACGGCCCCGCCTCGCCTGGATCTGGCGGGCTGTGCCGGCGGGCGCCGCCGCCTTCCTGTTTTTCATCGGAATCGCCCTCCACCGGCCCGCGCCGCAGCCGCCGGCCACCCAGGTGGCCTCTGTCACCCTCACCGACGAGCAGTTGTTCGCCGAAATCGCCTCGGTGGTGAATCAGGACGCTCCCCGCGCCGCCGATCCCATCCGCGGCCTGTTCGCGGAAAACTCCTCCAAGGAGGCACAATAATCCATGTCGAAACTGGCCCTCATCTTGCTTTTCCTGGGTCTGCCCGTGCTGGCCCAGCCGCCCCGTGGGTTCTTCCCCTGGTGGGACTCCCCTCTTGCCAGAGACCTCAACCTGAGCGAAGACCAGTCCCGCCAGATCAGGAACATCGTCAAGGAGTACCGCACCCGCCTCATCGACCTGCGAGCCGGCGTCGAAAAGGCCGAAACCGAGCTCGAGGATCAGTACGGCGAGGACCTCTTCGACCAGCGCCGCGCCACGGAGTCCATTGAGCGCCTGGTCACCGCCCGAGGAGAACTCACGCGCGCCCTCTCGCTCATGAGCCTCCGTTTGCGCGGGGTGCTGACCACCGAGCAGTACCGTGAACTTCAGAAGCGGCGTCCCAACATGAGACCCGGGCAGGGCATGCGCCAGATGCAGCAGCGCCGCCAGGGCCAGCAGCCCCCTCCCGGCGAACAGCCCCCGCCGCCGCACCGGGAGAGGTAGTCCCCGGCTCTTTACTGCCCGGCAGCCTTGATCCAGATGTCCTTCGGGTGGGTGCAGACAGCCTCGCCGCCCGGCGGCTTGGCGCAGACCACCACCACTGACGGCATCGTGGGAAAGTCCTCAGGCACGATGATGCTCACCTGGTCCACTCCCACCTGGTCGATGGTGCGCGGCACCGCGTCCAGATAGCGGTCGTGGATCTTCACCATCACCGGTTGCTGCGCCAGCCGGATCCCGGTCACATAGATGTCCAGTTGCTTGCCGGCCTCCACCGGTCGATCCAGGACGTTCGGCTCGCCGTTCTCATTCCAAACCGCCAGCGTCCCAGGCGATACCGGCACAATGTCGATCCAAACGCCTTGCGAGACTTTGTCCAGCGTCGTCGCGATGACCGCCGCGCCGCCCATCAGCGCGTCCATCGGCACCTCCGCCGTCATCTCCTGCGGACCCGCCAGCACTACTCGTGCCGCCTTCCCGCCCACGGTCACCGTCGTTCGCTCCTCGAAGTTCGAGCCCAGCAGCGTGATCAGCGAGCCCGGCGCGGCCGGCATCCCCCAGCGCGTGGCGGCGCTCACCACCTCCCGAATCACCGGCATTGGAATCGGCGGCGGCAAGGGCAGGGTCACGTCCAGCGTCACCGGCACCACCACTTCGTTCAGCATGCCCGTCGGCGAGCTCAGCAATTGGAAGATGATGTCGGCTTCGTACCTCCCCGGGGCAAGATTTTTCGGCAGCACATCGTATCGCAACGTCGCCTTGTCGACACCCTTCCCGGGGAAGATCGTCAGCCAGCCGGTCTGGCTGCGATACCGCACCGTCGCCTGCCACTCCAGCACGCTGCCGCCGTCGTTGTGCACCAGGATATTGCCGATCTGCGCCCCGCTGCCTGAAGCCGCCGTGAACGCGGTGGAGCCCGTCGGCGTGATCTTCAGCTTGGGAAAGTACGGCGCGTTGCAGTCGCCATGGTAGCCGCAGTCGGTCTGCACCGCCGTCAGCCGGTAGCGCGGGATCGCCCCGCCCACCGGCACCGTGCCGCTGACGTCGGAAATCGGCGCCAGGCTGACCGTCTGCTTCACCACCGATACCGCGTTGGGCAAGCCGGACGGCAGGAAGATCCACGCCGGGATCTGCGCGTTTTCGATCATGGCCGTGTTCGAGTCCAGCACCTCGTACACCAGGTAGGGACCCGCCGGCGAGTACTCGGCTTCGCCCACCCCGAACAGCGTCTGCGGCCCGTATCCCGGAACGAAATAGGGAAATCCGCCACTGCCGTCTGCTGCAGCTCCAGGCACTCTGGTCAGCAGCAGCGACTGGCCTAGCACCGGATTGTACAGTCCGCCCGTCGGATTCCCGCCGAAGCTCAGCCCCATGGTCGGCTGGAGCGCCGAAGAGCCGGCAATCGCATCCGGGCCAAAAACGTGGGAATCCCTCGGCACGCCGCTGAACTTGATCATGATTCGCAGGCCCGTTTGCAGCGCCACCGTGATGTTGGTCCCCCTCGGCACGAAGGCCGCGCCCCAGGATTCGGTCACGCGCGTGGTCACCGAGGGCGCCTGGCTGCCGATCATGTTGCTGAAGTCCAGAAACGTCGGCCGCACCGGACCCGGCCCGCTCACCGCGGTCGCCGTGCTGGTTGCCTGCATCGTCGGCTGCGCTACCGCCACCGTTACCACCGGCGACGGCACCAGGAACTGCTCGTTGCCGTAAAATTGCAGGGCCGCCGTCGTCGTCCCGCCCGCTTCCGCCCGCACTCCGCTGAGCTTCAATTTGAAGGTGCCCTGCGGCGACAGGTTGAAGTCGATCCCCTCCATTACCACGTAGTTCTCCAGCGGCCGGATGTTCACCGGCAGCGGCAAGTAGATCCCGAATGTGTCCACCGAGAGGGTGATCCCCAGCAGGTTGCCGTCCTGTGTGTAGTTGGCCAGCTTCCTGCTCATCGTGAATTGCAGCGTGCCGGTAATTCGATTCAGCGGCACGCCGCCGGCGCAATTCAGCATCACTTCGCCCACCGGTTCAGCCAATCCCTCCGAACTCACCTGCAGCGGAACGGCCGTCAAAATACACTGCATGGTGCCCCAGGCGGGCGCCGCCAGAACCAGGAGCGCGGCCAGAACCCACACGATTCGCCAGTTCATCGCTGTCTTCCTCTCGCACCTCTAGACTACAACCCCTTACAATACGGTTTCACACGAGGAGATTCATGCGCACGCTTACTTTCTTCTTCATCATGGCGCTTCCGCTGGCCGCCCAGCAGGCAAAACCGGCGCCAGCCGAGGCCAGGCCCGCCTGGTCCTCCCTGAAATACCGCTCCATCGGCCCCTGGCGCGGCGGCCGCGTGACCGCCGTCAGCGGCGTGCCCGGCCAGCCGAACACCTTCTACTTCGGCGCCACCGGCGGCGGCGTCTGGAAGTCCTCCGACACCGGCGATACCTGGATCCCCGTCTCGGACGCCTTCTTCAAGACGGGCTCGGCCGGCGCCATCGCCGTGGCCGATTCCAACCCCAACGTCCTCTACGTGGGCATGGGCGAGGGCTGCATCCGCGGCAACGTCTCCCACGGCGACGGTGTCTACAAGTCCACCGACGCCGGTAAAACGTGGACCCGCGCCGGCCTCGACAACACCCGCCACATCCCCCGCATCCGCATCCATCCCCGCGATCCCAATACCGCCTGGGCCGCCGTTCTCGGCCATATCTTCGGCCCCCACGACGATCGCGGCGTCTACAAGACCACCGACGGCGGCAAGACCTGGCGCAAGCTCCTCTTCAAATCCGATCGCGCCGGCGCCATCGACCTCGCTCTGGACCCCTCCAACCCCGATGTCCTCTACGCCGCTCTGTGGGACGTGCAACGCACCCCCTACAGCTTGGAGTCCGGCGGCCCCGCCTCCGGCCTCTTCAAATCCTGCGACGGCGGCGAGTCCTGGACCGACATCTCCACCAGCCAGGGTCTGCCGAAGGGCCCGCTCGGCCGCATCGGCATCGCCGTTTCCCCTGTGAACCCCGAACGCGTCTGGGCCCAGGTGGAAGCCGCCGAGGGCGGTCTCTATCGCTCCGAAGACGCCGGCAAGACCTGGCGCCGCGTCAACGAAAATCGCAACCTCCGCCAGCGCGCCTGGTATTACACCCACATCTACGCCGACACCCAAAACGCCGATCGCATCTACGCCTTGAACGTCCAGTTCTGGCGTTCCGACGACGGCGGCGCCACCTTCAAGACCCTCGGCACGCCCCACGGCGACAACCACGACCTCTGGATCGACCCCAAGGACAACAGCCGGCTGATCGGCGGCGACGACGGCGGCGCGCACGTCTCCACCAACTCCGGCGCCCGCTGGACCGGGCAGAATCAGCCCACCGCCCAGTTCTACCGCGTCGCCCTCGACAATGATTTCCCCTACAACATCTACGGCGCGCAACAGGACAACTCCACCATCCGCATCGCCTCCCGCACAACCTCCTCCGGCATCACCGATAGGGACTGGTGGGACGTCGGCGGCGGCGAATCCGGCTGGATCGCCCCTCATCCGAAGAACTCCGGCGTCACCTTCGCCGGCTCCTACGGCGGCTACCTCACCCGCTACGAAAAGCAGACCGGCCAACTCCGTGCCATCAACGTCTGGCCCGACAACCCCATGGGCTACGGCGCCGAGGGCATGAAGTACCGCTTCCAGTGGAACTTCCCTATCCTCTTTTCGCCGCATGACCCCAACGTGCTCTACACCGGCGGCAACCGCCTCTTCAAGTCCACCAGCGAGGGCCAGTCCTGGGAGCCCATCTCCCCCGACCTCACCCGCAACGACCCCTCCCGCCTCGGCCCCTCCGGCGGCCCCATCACCAAGGACAACACCGGCGTGGAATACTACTCCACCATCTTCACCGTCGCCGAAAGCCTGCTCACCCGAGGCCTGATCTGGACCGGCTCCGACGACGGCCTCGTCTACGTCACCCGCGACGGCGGCAAGTCCTGGACCAATGTCACCCCCCCGAAGTCCGACATGCCCGAGTGGATTCAGATCAACTCCATCGAGCCCTCGCCGCACGACCCCGCCAAGGCCTATTTCGCCGCCACCATGTACAAGTCCGATGACTTCAGTCCCTACCTCTTCCGCACCACCGACGGCGGTAAATCATGGAAGAAGATCGTCAGCGGCATCCCCGGCGGCGCCTTCACGCGCGTCATTCGCGAAGACCCCAACGCGCGCGGCATCCTCTACGCCGGCACCGAGACCGGCATGTATGTTTCGTTCGACGATGGCGACTCCTGGCAGCCCCTGCAACTCAACCTGCCCGTCGTCCCCATCACCGACCTGGCCATTCACAAGGGGATGAAAGAACTCGTCGTGGCCACCCAGGGCCGCTCGTTCTGGATCCTCGACGACATGACAGTGCTCCACAACTGGCAGGCCGGCGCCGACACGTTCTTCCCCGCGAAGGACGCCTGGCGCATGCCCGGCGGCCGCCTCCGCGGCCTGCCCGGCGCCGCCATCGGCGAAAATCCCCCCGCCGGCGCCGTCTTCAACGTCTGGCTCAAGGACAAGCCGGGCGGCGAAGCGACGCTGGAAATCCTCGACGTCTCCGGCAAGGTCATTCGCAAGTTCTCGTCGAAGAAGGAGCCCGCACCCGCCGGTGAGGCCGACGCCGAGCCGGAAGCCGGAAGCCGCCGCGGTGGCGCCTCGCCGCGACTCGAACTCAAACAAGGCTTGAACACCCTCTCTTGGGACCTCCGCCACGAAGACGCCAAGACCTTCCCCGGTCTCATTATGTGGGCCGGCTCTGTCACCGGACCCAAGGCCGCCCCCGGCCGCTACACCGCCCGCCTCTCCGCCGGCGAGAAGAAGCTGGAAGCGCCCTTCCAAGTGAAGCCCGACCCCCGCCTCACCGGTGTCACGCTGGACGATCTCAAGAAGCAGGAAGCTCTCCTGCTCCAGATCCGCGACAAGCTCACCGAAACGCACGAGGCGATTCTGAAGATCCGCGACATCCGCAAGCAGCTCGACGAGTGGGCCGCCCGCGACAAGAGCCTGGAAGCCCAGGCCAAGGAGCTCGGCAAGAAGCTCACCGCCGTCGAGGAGGAGCTCTACCAGACCAGGAACAAGTCCAGCCAGGACCCGCTCAACTACCCCATCAAGCTCAACAACAAGCTCGCCGCCCTGGCCAGCGTCGCCGGCAGCGCAGACTCCCGCCCCACCGATCAGAGCTACCAGCTCCACGAAGAGCTGACCTCCAAGATCAACGCCCACCTGCGCACTCTCGACGGCCTCTTGAAGTCCGATCTCGCCGCCTTCAACAAGCTCGTCCGCGACAAAAACATCCCCGCCATCCGGGACAGCCTGACCCGTCCCTAGTGCACATTCGCCGAAAACCCTTGAAAAACAAGGGTTGACAACGTCTCCGTTCACCCACCTCTCTACATGCCGGGCCCGCCCCCGGCAACCTCGCCCTTTGTTTTCAACCATCGACGGCGGCGCCCAGCCTCCGCGAAGGCGAAAAACCGGCCGCAAACAGCGGTGGGACGGGTCAGGCTGTCCCCGCTGGTGCATCACGCATCACACAGAAGGTGCGTGGTGTGTTATTCTATCAGCATGCGAACGACGCTTGAACTCGACGACGAAATCGTCCTTTTGGCCCGGCAACTCGCCCAGCAGCGCGGCCTGACAATCGGCCAGGTCATCTCCGGTTTGGCCCGCAAGGGGATGCAACCTGCCACTTCTGCCCGCGTTCGCAATGGCGTTCCACTTCTTCGGGCGAAAAAGAGCCCGGTGTTGCCTGCCCTGGATCTGGTGAACAGACTGCGAGACGAGCCATGAGTGTCGCTCTCCCGGACGTCAATGTTCTCGTGGCCCTGCTCGATCCCGCTCACCCCAACCACGATGCTGCGCACGCCTGGTTCCGGGTGCATCGCAGCCGGGGCTGGGCAACCACCCCACTGACGATCAACGGTTGCGTACGGGTCTTGAGCAATCCCGCCTATCCAACGGTGGAGTGCACGCCCGCTGAAGTGGTGGAGAGTCTGAAGGTCATCATGGCCTCTCCCAGCCACTGTTTCTGGCCGGATACCCTGTCAGTCGCCGATGAATCGGCCATCCACCCCCAGTTGCTCTCTGGCCACTCTCAGATCACGGATGCTTGCCTGCTCGCGTTGGCCGTCGCCAACGATGGACGGTTGGTCACGTTCGACCGACGGATACCGGTCAAGGCCGTGGCCGGCGCCCGTCCGGCGCACGTAGATCTGCTTTCCCCCCAGCGCCACTGAGCCCCCGGCGGTCCCGCCTGCCCCCCACGCTACAATAGAGAATTCATGTCCCTGCTGCTCAAAGACAAGACCACGCTCGTCCTCGGTCTGGCCAATCGCTGGTCTCTGGCTTATTCCATCGCCCGCGCCTTCCGCCGCGAGGGCGCCCAGCTCATTCTCACCTACCAGGGCGAGCGCCAGAAGGACACCGTCGAAGAGCTGGCCCGGGAACTCACCGCCTCCCGCCTCATCTCCTGCGACGTCACCCAGGAGCACGACCTCCAACACCTCTCCGAAATCCTGCGCGGCGAGGGAGACAAGATCGACGCCGTCGTCCACTCCATCGCATTCGCCAACAAGGAAGACCTGGCCCGCCCCTTCTATGAAACCTCTCGCGAAGGCTTCCTGCTCGCCCAGGAGGTCTCCTGCTACTCCCTGATCGCCGTCGCCCGCGCCGTCGCACCCGTGATGACCGAAGGCGGCTCCATCATGACCCTCTCCTACCTCGGCAGCCAGCGTGTCATGACCAACTACAACGTCATGGGCGTCGCCAAAGCCGCCCTGGAGGCCTCTGTCCGCTACCTCGCCTCCGAGTTGGGCCCCCGGAACATCCGCGTCAACGCCATCTCCGCCGGTCCCGTGAAAACCGCCTCCGCCCGCGGCATCAAGGATTTCTCCAAGATCCTCGACCGCGTTACCGAAACCGCCCCCCTACGCCGGCCCACTGACCCGGAAGAGGTCGCCGATTCCGCCGTCTTCCTCGCCTCCCACCTCGGCCGCGGCGTCACCGGCAACATCCTCTACGTCGACTCCGGCTACCAGATCATGGGCTTCTGACCGCCCTGGGCGGCCTCCGCCGGCCCAATTGAAAATGCCCCGGACCCGCTTCCGGGCCCGGGGCGTTTCTGTCCCGACTCAGACGTCTACCACATCACCTTGCCGCCGATCTGCAGGTAACGCGGCGCGCCAACGTCGTTGATCTGGCCGAACGCCCGGTTGCCCAACTGCGTGTTGAAGCCGCCGAGGTTCATGTGGTTGAGCGCGTTGAAGGTCTCCAGCCGGAGCTGCACCTTCACCCGCTCCACCACGCGGATGTCCTTCAGCGCGAAGGCGCTCAGGTCGATCGAGCCCGGCCCGCGGATCACCCACTTGCCGGAGTTGCCGTAGGTCCAGTCCTTCGGCCGCGCAAACGCCGCCGTGTTGAAGTACTGGAACAGCGAACGCTTGTCCGGCGCCATGTACCATTCGCCCACCACGTCCGGCCGGCTGGCCACCTGCCGCGCCACGCCCGTCAGGCTCGGCATGAACAGGCGGCCGCTGGTGATGGTCCACACCCCAGACACGCTCCAGCCGCCCAGAATGCGGCCCAGGAAGCCCTGCTGCGTCTTGTACCAGGGCAGTTCGTAGGTGTGGCTCAGCACCATGTAGTGACGCCGGCTCTCTTCCAGCTCCGAGCGCTCCGCCCGCATGTTCAGCGGATTCTGCATGCCTCCGGCGATGCCCTCGTTGCCGTAACCGATGATCTTGCCCAGCGTGTAGGACAGCGCATAGGTCAGGTTGCCCGTGCGCCGGCGGACAGCCATCTGCATCGAGTTGTAGCTCGAAGTCGACGACGGCTCCACGATGTTCATGCCGCTCAGCCCGCGGTAGGGCAGGAAGCGGCGCAGATCCACACCCTGATTGGCCGCCTGCACCTCGGGCGTCAGGAAGTTGATCGGCCGCGAGTACGACAGATGCCGCCCGCTGTTGCCCACGTAGCTCACGTCAAGCTGCGTCTTGAACGGCAGTAGCGTCTGGATCCCAACGCTGTAGTTGTACATCGTCGGCATCGCGTAGTCGTAGGGCAGCGAACTGGAGCCGATCGGGAACCGCGTGGTGTTCGGAATCCCGCTGGCCGGATTGTCGGCGAAGCCGTTGGAGATGCTCGTCGAGGACACCAGCGGCTCACGCGCGCCCAGGTACCAGCCCGAGTTGGCGATGCCCGTCACGCCATGGAAAATGCCAGCCCCGGCACGCACCGCCAGCTTGCCGTCGCCCAACACGTCCCAGGCAAAGCTCAGCCGTGGCTGGAAGTTGTTCTTCCGCAGCGGATTGAAGCCCCGCGGCACGCCGCGGAACATCGCCGTGATCGCCGCATCGCTGACCTGCGGGATGCGCCCCTTGGCCGAATCCGGCCAGCCCGAACCCGGCAGCACCAGCCCGTTGTAGAGGTCGCCCGTGCCCGGCACGATCGACCCATTCGCCGCCACTTGCGGGGCTTTGGCCGGATCCCAGTACTGCGCCATGAACGCCACCAGGTTGTTGTCGCGCGCGTACCACGGCGCGATGAACGACCAGCGCAGGCCGTACTCCAGCGAGAACCGCCGGCTCATTCTCCAGCTATCCTGCACGTAGAACTCGCGCGCGAACGACTTGTAGATCGTCTGCACCGGCGAGCTCGATTCGCCGTAGCCGTCGAAATTGCCCAACAGCGCGTTGGCCCACGGGTTGCCCGAGTTCTTCGGATTCGACGCCGAGCTGCCAAAGCCGAACGACCCGTTGTCGTTCGCCTGGTTCAGCTCGTTCATGTTCATCCACTCCCAGTACAGCCCGGCCTTCAGCGTGTGCGAGCCCATGATTTTGCTAAAGTTCTCGCGCAGGATGAAGGTCGGCGTCCGCGCAAAGCTCGGATGGCCCGACCCGCTGAAGCCCTGAAACCCCGTGATGCTGATGTTCGGAATGCGGTCCATCCGGTTGCCCGGAAACACCTCGGGGAATGTGAACCCCCACGTCGAGCGCTTCAATCCGTCGCCGATCAGCCGGAAATCCTCCCGGTAGTCCGAATAGCCGTAGCTCAGCTCGTTGATCGTCGTCGGATTGATCACCGTGTTCAGCGTCAATACGTAGTTGTTGCCCCTCCTGTCGCGGTAGGCCTCGAACAACGGGATGTTGTTGCCCGTGTTGTCAAACACGGAAGTAAATTCCTGCCGCCCCGGCAGCGCCCGGAAGCTCAACTGCCAGTTCGGCTTGATGTTGTAGTCCAGCCGGTAGATGATGTCGTTGCTGGTGGTCGGCTGGGCTCTGAAGGCATAGTAGTTGCCTCCCGGCCCCGTGTAGTTCGGATCCGGATACATTTTTTGCAGCGACTTGCCCATGTTGCTGATCCGCGACGCCGGAATGATGTGGTTCGGGAACGGCTGCCCCGTGTCCGGATCGATCGGCTTGATGGCGCTGGCGCTGAAATTGCCCCCGCGCTCCAGCGCCGTCGGCACCACCGACATCTTCTGGTTGCTGCCCGAATTGCGCCGCGCTTCCAGCCCGGCGAAGAAAAACAGCTTATTCTTCTCCGTGTTCCATTTGCCCGGGATGTACACAGGTCCGCCGACGTTGAATCCGAAATTGTGATACCTGATCCTCGGCTTGGCCGCGCAGCCCACCACGTACGGGCACGCCGCCATCGTCTCGGCAAAGAAAAACTCGTATCCGGCGGCATGGAAGTCCTGCGTCCCGCGCCGCGTCGTGAAATTGATCTGCGCCCCCGTCGAACGCCCGTACTCCGGCGCGTAGTGCGTCGTGTGCACCTTGACTTCCTCGATGAAGTCCACGCCCATGATGCTGTTCTGTTGCACCCCGTCGCGGTTGCGGCCGTTGTTGATGCCGTCCACCGTGATGAAGTTCATATCCTTCCGCTGGCCGTTGATCTGCAACCCGCCCATCGAGAAGCTGCCGCCGCGAAAATCCGTCATGAAGTTGCCGTAGCGCGAAATCACTCCCGGCATGATGCCCAGCATGTAGAACGGGTTGCGGCCCGGCAGCGCGAAGTTCTGCAACTGCGCTCGTGTGATCATGCGCGACACTTCGCCGTTCGATGTCTCCACCATCGGCGCATCGGTCGTCACTTCCACCTTCTCCGTCAACTGCCCTACTTCCAGTTGCAGCTTCAACAAGAGAACGGCGTCCGCGTCCAGCCGCACCGCCGTCCGCGTCAGAGTCTTGAAGCCCGCCGCCTCCACCTTCACGTCATAGTTCCCCACCGGCAGAGTCACCACCGTGAAGTAGCCGTTGTCGTTGCTCGTCGTCTCCCGGGTCAACCCGATCGACGGCGCCGACACCGTCACCTTGGCCCCGGGCACCAACGCGCCCGAAGCGTCCACAACCTCTCCGGAAATCGTCCCGCGGCTCTGCCCCAGTAGCGACGCCGCGAGCAGAGTCACAAATGCCGTCAGTCGTAGTTTCATAGACCTCCCTTCCAACATTCGATTGGAGTGTAACACCAAAACCGGCCTATTGGAACGAGAAGCGGAACGGCGTGCCGTTTTTTCACATTTGCTGATTCTCCGCCCGCCGGCCCCGGCTTCTGGTACAACTTCTTCATGTCTCTCCTCACGCTCCTGGAAGAGCACGGCGTCCTCGACAATTTCAGGCGCTTGAGCAACCCGGCCGACTACACCCCCCGCCGCGGCCCCCTCTACACCGACTCCGGCATCTATAAGTGGATCGAGGCCGCCGCCTGGAGCCTCTAGGACACCCTCTCCGTAAACGGCACACGGCCCTCAGGCAATTTACTCTCCACGAGGGGGGCCCTTCCACCCCTCCATGAGCCAAGCAGCCTGGTTTCGCTCCGAGTTTTGCCAGTCGGTGACCGGGGAAGCACAAAAACCTCCTCAATCCTCTCAACCACTTGCGGCCCAACGCCTTCAGCCCCCCTCCCGGCCCGGTGTATTCCATCTCCATGCTGACCACCACACGCCATCTCGCCGCCTCTCACCGCCGGAGCTCCGTCCATGCCTTCAACCACCCCGGAATGGAGCAAATAGTAAAAAAAACCAAAACGACCCTAGTCCCAAAATCGGACACCCCCCAACCCGCCCCGCCACGCTCGCCATGCTCCATCCACCCCCCCAGATAGTACAATCAGGTTTCATGCGAAATCTGCGCGTTTTCGCGACTCTCGCGCTTGCCTGCGCACTCCCCAGCTCCGCCTTCGCCCGCGAGCCCGTCCGCGCCCGCCGCGCTATGGTCGTCGCCCAGGAGCCCAACGCCACCGATGCCGGCGTCTCCATCCTCAAGGCCGGCGGCAACGCCGTCGACGCCGCCGTCGCCACCGCCTTCGCCCTCGCCGTCACCCACCCCTCCGCTGGCAACATCGGCGGCGGCGGATTCCTCCTCGCCCGCTTCGCTTCCGGCCAGTCTACTTTCATCGACTTTCGCGAGATGGCCCCCGCCTCCGCCTCTCGCAACATGTACATCGGCCCCGATGGCAAGCCTACCCGCGACTCCGTCGTCGGCTGGCGCGCCGCCGGCGTCCCCGGCGCCGTCCGCGGCCTCGCCCTCGCCCACCGCAAGTACGGCAAGCTCCCTTGGGCCCGCCTCCTCCAGCCCGCCCTCGCTCTCGCCGCCAACGGCGTCGTTCTCTCCTACGCCGAGGCCCACTCCATGTGCGGCGCCCGTAAGCTGCTCGGTGAGTTCCCCGAGTCCAAACGCATCTTCCTCAACGGCGGCGCCTGCTTCGAGCCCGGCGACACCCTCCGCCAACCCGAGCTCGCCCAGGTCCTCTCCCGCATCGCCGCCAACCCCGAGGACTTCTACACCGGCTCTACCGCCCGCATCCTCGCCGAGGAGATGAAGAAACACGGCGGGGAAATCACCCTCGCCGACCTGGCCGCCTACAAGCCCGTCGAGCGCCGCCCCCTCGCCGGTTCCTATAAAGGCCACGACATCCTCACCGCCCCGCCCCCCTCCTCCGGCGGCATCGGCATCCTTCAGATGCTCGGCATGCTCGAAGGCTCCGGCTACGAAAAGGCCGGCGCCGGCTCCGCCGCCTCTTCCCACTACCTCGCCGAAGTCATGCGCCGCTACTTCGCCGACCGCTCCGAGTTCCTCGGCGACTCCGACTTCGTCAAGGTCCCTGTCGCCGGCCTCCTTCAGCCTTCCTACATCGCCTCCCGCCGCGCTTCCATCGATCCCCTCAAGGCCACCCCCAGCTCCACTCTCGGCGCCGGCACGCCCCCCGCCGCCGAGTCCACCCACACCACCCATCTCAACGTCGTCGATGAAGGCGGCAACGCCGTCGCCCTCACCTACACCATCAATAACTCCTACGGCAACGGCGTCACCGTCCCCCGCCTCGGCTTCCTCCTCAATAACGAGATGGACGACTTCGCCGCCCAGCCCGGCGGCCCCAATATGTTCGGCCTCATCCAGGGCGAGGCCAATGCCATCGCCCCCGGCAAACGCCCCCTCTCCGCCATGACCCCCACCATCGTCACCCGCGGCAACCAGCTCCTTCTCGTCCTCGGAGCCCCCGGCGGGCCGCGCATCATCAACGGCGTCCTGCAGGTCATCGCCAACGTCCTCGACTTCCACATGAACGTCCAGCAGGCCGTCGATCAGCCCCGCCTCCACCACCAGTGGATGCCCGACCAGCTGCTCCTCGAACCCGGCTTCAGCCCCGACACCAAAGCCCTGCTCCAGCAGCGCGGCCACACCCTCGGCGATATCTCCGGGGTCGGCTCGGTCGAGGCCATCATGGTTGAACGCCCAGCCTCCGGCCGCCCCTGGCTCGCCGGAGCACAGAACGGCCGCAGCGCCGGAAAGGCCGCCGGGTACTGATATGCTCCACGCTCTCTCCACACACGTCCTCGCCCCCCATCGCCTCAACACCGTCTGGCTCGACCGCATCTGGAACGCCGGCATCCCCCTGGTCGAGATCTTCTGCGCCCGCCAGCACTTCGACTACCGCGACCCCTCCCACGTCAACGAGCTCGGCTACTGGTTCCGCGACTCTGAGCTCCAGTGCCACGCCCTCCACGCGCCCATGTTCAGCGACGACTGCTGGGGCCGCTCCGGCCCCGGCGCCGTCATCACCCTCACCGAAACCTCCAAGCCCCGCCGCCTCGAAAACATCGACGAAATCAAGCGCGCCATCGCGGTCGCCGAAAAGATCCCCTTCAAGTACCTCATCCAGCACCTCGGCGTCGCCGGCGAGGAGTACGACGACTTCAAACTCGACGCCGCCTTCACCGCGCTGGAAGACCTGCACCTGTTTGCCAAGAACCGCGGCGTCGAGATCCTGCTCGAAAACATCCCCAACCGCCTCTCCTCCGCCGAACGCCTCATCCACTTCAACGAGATCACCCACCTCAACCTCGGCTTCTGCCTCGACACCGGCCACGCCAACATCATGGACGGCCTCGACTCCACCTTCAACCTCATGCAGGACCGCATCCGCTCCACCCACATCCACGACAACAACGGCGTCGACGACGTCCACCTCTTCCCCACCCTCGCCCCCGGCGGCTCCATCGACTGGAAACGCGCCATGACCCTCCTCCGCTCCCGCTCCTCCCAGTACCCCCTGCTGCTGGAGCTCAAGGACTCGCCCGCCTTCCCCCACCCCCTCGATGCCGCCCGCCAGATCTTCTTGAACCTGGAGAATCTCTAATGTCCGACTACCGCCGCATCACCATCGCCAGCGCCGGCGCCCACGCCGGTGAGCCCGTCGAGATCGCCGGCTGGCTCTACAACCTCCGCAAGTCCGGCAAGATCATCTTCCCCCTCCTCCGCGACGGCAGCGGCATCCTCCAGGGCGTCTGCGTCAAGAGCCAGGTCCCCGAACAGGTCTTCGAGGACCTCAAGAACCTCACCCAGGAGTCCTCAGTCATCGTGCGCGGCAAATGCCGCGCCGAACAGCGCGCCCCCGGCGGCTTCGAGATGGACGTCGAATCCGTCCAGATCGTCCAGCGCGTCCCCGAAGACACCCCCTACCCCATCACCCCCAAGGACCACGGCACCGAGTTCCTCTTCGACCACCGCCACCTTCACCTTCGCTCCCGCCGCCAGCACGCCGTCCTCAAAATCCGCCACGAGATCATCAAGGCCATCCGCGACTACTTCGACTCCAACGGCTTCACCCTCGTCGATTGCCCCATCTTTACCCCTGCCGCCTGCGAAGGTACTACCACTTTGTTCGAGGTGAACTACTTCGACGAGGAGAAGGTCTATCTCACCCAGTCCGGCCAGCTCTACAACGAGGCCACCGCCATGGCCTTCGGCAAGACCTACTGCTTCGGCCCTACCTTCCGTGCCGAGAAGTCCAAGACCCGCCGCCACCTCACCGAGTTCTGGATGGTCGAGCCCGAAATGGCCTATGCCGACCTGGAAGACGTCAAGCGCGTCGCCGAAGAGCTGATCGTCTTCATGACCGGCCGTGTGCTCGAGAACCGCCAGACCGAGCTCGCCACACTGGAGCGTGACGTCTCTAAGCTGGAGGCGATCAAGGGGCCTTTTCCCCGCATCTCTTATGACGACGCCGTCAAGATCCTCCAGGGCAAGGGCAGCGAGATCCAGTGGGGCGGCGACTTCGGCGGCGCCGACGAGACCCTCCTCTCCGAGGAGTTCGACCGGCCCGTCATGGTCGATCGTTACCCCTCTGAGGTCAAGGCCTTCTACTTCCAGCCCGACCCCAATCGCCCCGAGGTCGCCCTAGGCGTCGACGTCATCGCCAGTGAAGGTTACGGCGAGATCATCGGCGGCGGCCAGCGCATCCACGACTACGATCTGCTCCTGCGCCGCATCCAGGAACACCACCTCCCCCCGGAGGCCTTCAACTGGTATCTCGACCTGCGCCGCTTCGGCTCCGTCCCCCACGGCGGCTTCGGCATGGGCGTCGAGCGCGCCGTCGCCTGGATGTGCGGCCTGGAGCACATCCGCGAAACCATCGCCTTCCCCCGCATGCTCTACCGCACGAGGCCCTAGCATGCCCCAAACCATCTCCATCCTCGGCGCTCCCCTCGACCTCGGCGCCGGCCGCCGCGGCGTCGACATGGGCCCCTCCGCCCTGCGCGTCGCTAACCTCAACTTGCGCCTCCAGGCCCTCGGCTTCCAGGTCGTCGACGAGGGCAACGTCCCCGTCGAACAGGCCGAAAGCGCCCGCGCCGGCGACTCCAGCGCCCGCTTCCTGAAGCCCATCGCCGCCACCTGCGCCGAGCTCGCCGCGCGCGTCGAAAAGGCCGCCGCCCGCGGCCGCTTTCCCCTCGTCCTCGGCGGCGACCACTCCGTCGCCGTCGGCACCGTCAGCGGCATGGCCCGCCACTTCCAGAAGCGCCGCCGCAAGCTCGGCCTCATCTGGCTCGACGCCCATACCGACATGAACACTCCCGGCACCTCCCCCTCCGGCAACGTCCACGGCATGCCCTTGGCCTGCCTCATCGGCCAGGGGCCCAGGGCGCTCACCCACCTTTGCGGCTTCTCCCCCAAGGTGGATCCCCGCAACGTCGCCCTGGTCGGCGTTCGAGACGTCGACATCTCTGAAAAGAGCGTCGTCTGGAAGTCCGGCGTCCGCGTCTTCACCATGCGCGACATCGACGAGCGCGGCATGCGCGCCGTCATCGAGGACGCCCTCCAGGTCGCCTCCGACGGCGCCGCCGGCGTTCACCTCTCTCTCGACATGGACGGCGTCGATCCCGCCGAGGCCCCCGGCGTCGGCACTCCCGTCCGCGGCGGCTTCTCCTACCGCGAGGCCCATCTCGCCATGGAGATCCTCTGCGACTCCCACAAGCTCTGCTCCATGGAGGTCGTCGAGGTCAACCCCGTCCTCGATACCGCCAATCGCACCGCCCTGCTCGGCGTCGAACTCGTCCTCTCCGCCCTGGGAAAGAGGATCCTATGAGCCGCCTCCGCGTCGCCGTCATACAGGGGGGCCGCTCCGGCGAGCACGAGATCAGCATCCGCTCCGCCCAGGCGGTCATCGCCCACCTCGATCCCCAACGCTTCGAGCCCGTCCTCTTCCACATCCGCAAGGATGGCGCCTGGCAGCCCGGCCCCATCCTCCCCGAACCCGGCGCCAACCCCAACATCGACGTCGTTTTCCCCGTTCTCCACGGCACCTTCGGCGAGGACGGCACCCTGCAGGGCCTGCTCGAAATGGCCGGACTGCCCTACGTCGGCGCCGGCGTCTTCTCCTCGGCCGCCTCCATGGACAAGGAGCACTTCAAACGCCTCTGCGTCGAGCGCGGCCTGCCCATCGTCCCCTACCAGGTCCACCCTTCGGACAACCTCGACCCCGACCGCGTTCTGGCCCAATTCGAGCTTCCCGTCTTCGTCAAGCCGGCCAACCTCGGCTCCTCGGTCGGCATCAGCAAGTGCAAGACCCGCGAGGAGCTGGCCGCCGGCATGCGCGACGCCGCACGCTACGACCTCAAGGTCATCGTCGAACAGGCCATCACCGGTCACGAGCTCGAATGCGCCGTCGTCGGCAACTCCGACCCCGTCGCCTCCACCCCCTGCGAGATCCTCCCTTCGCGGGACTTCTACGACTACGACGACAAGTATTGCCTCGACACGGCCCGCACCATCATCCCGCCCAACCTCCCCGCCGGGACCATCGCCCGTGTCCAGCGTCTCTCCATTGAGTGCTACAAGGCCCTGGATTGCGCCGGCATGGCCCGCGTGGATTTTCTCGTCCAGGCGCCGACGGGCGAAGTGTACCTGAACGAGATCAACACCATCCCCGGCTTCACCTCCATCAGCATGTTCCCCAAGATGATGGAGCACTCCGGCCTCTCTTTCCGCGACCTCGTCAGCCGGCTCATCGACCTCGCCCTGGAGCGCCACCTCCGGCGCCAGGCGCTGCGCTACGAACGCTGATGCGCCGCGCCGCCCTGCTCCTCGCCGCCCTGCTCTGGCAACCGCTGCTGTCAGAGCCGCGAGCGGTAGCGAGCGGGTCAGCAAGCGGGTCCGCCCCAGCCCAGAAACCCCTCCCCGACACCGCCGAACTCGAGCGTGAGCTCCAGCGCTTCGTCGGCGTTTACGCCATCGCCTCTGAACATGCCGCCGAGCCCGTCGACCTCGACTCCGCCTTCTACCGCGGCGCCATCCCCGGCATGCTCCGCCAGCTCGACCCCCACTCCGTCTTCTTCGACCGCGACCAGTTCCAGCAGTTGCGGGAGATGGAGCGCTCCGTCACCAAGGGCTTCGGCTCGGTCGTCAGCATCCTGCCCGGCCGTGTGATCGTCCTGCAGACCATGCCCGGCACGCCCTCCCAAAAGTCCGGCCTGGCGCCTGGCGACGAGATCGTCGTCATCAACGGCTACCCGCTGGCCCGGCTGGACATGGACCAGCTTGTTCAGTTGCTCGGCCAGTCCCGCCAGCGCGAGGCCCACCTCTACGTCCGCCGCCAGGGCACGGCCAAGCTCCTGCCCGTCACGCTCGTCCCCGAAGAGCTCCAGAGCCCCAGCGTGGACCGCGGCTTCCTGCTCCAGCCCGGCATCGGCTATGTCCGCGCCACCAGCTTCGACGCCGATACCGCCACTCGCATCCGCGAGGCCATCGAATCCCTGGGCGGCCCGCGGCTCAACGGCCTCGTCCTCGACCTGCGCGACAACCCCGGCGGCGTTTTGCAGGCCGGCCTCGCCACCGCCGCCCTCTTCCTCAAGCCCGGCGCCCGCATCCTCAGCGCCCATGGCCGCGGCTCCGGCGCCGAGAACGTCGACGTCCCCCAGGACTCCTCCCCTTACGCCTTCCCCCTCGCCGTACTCGTCAACGCCAGGACCGGCAGCGCGTCGGAGATCGTCGCCGGCGCCATCCAGGACCACGACCGCGGCGCCATCATCGGCCAGACCACTTTCGGCAAGGGGCTCGTGCAGCGCGTCTTCCCCCTGAGCGACGCCACCGGGCTGGCTCTCACCACCGCCTTTTACTACACCCCCAGCGGCCGCTCCATCCAGAAGCCGCTCCGGGACTCCGAGCTCGCCCAGGCCACCGCCACCACACGCCCCGAGTTCAAGACCGACGGCGGCCGCCTCGTGCGGGGCGGCGGCGGCATCGAGCCCGACCAGGTCGTCCAGCCACCCGCCTATACCCGCTTCCGCACCGCCCTGGAAGGCTCGGGCAGCTTCGCCGGCTACGCCACCGAGTGGCTCTCCGGCCACCGCGCCGACGCCAGCCGGGACTTGGGCGTCACCCCCGCCATGCTCGACGACTTCCAACTCTGGCTCTCCCGCCGCAACATCCGCCCCAATCTCAGCGATTGGACCGCCGAACGCGAGGCCATCACCTGGCGCCTCAAGCAGGAGATCCTCAACCAGTCCATCAGCGTCGCCGCCGGCGACGAAATCGAGCTACGCCACGACCCCGCCGTCCGCCGGGCTCTTGCGTCGCTGACCCAACACTGAGGCCAGTATGATCACCGCCAACGCTCCGCCGCTCACGCCGGCGGCGGCCGGGAACCGTCTGGACTTATACTCGAACACCACCTCGTACTCGCCCGCCGGCGCCACCACTCCGGAGAGCGCATGATCCACCCGCAACACCTTCGTCTCGCGCCCTTCCACACGCGCCTCCCAGCCGGGGTAGTAGGCGTTGGTCAGCTTCAGCAGGCTGGCGCTTGCCGCCCGGTAGCGCACCGCCACACGCTGCTCGCGCGCCTCCACGCCCAGCACCACCGCCCGCGGGTCCTGCTGCACGGGCTCGTGCGCGCCTTCCACCAGCGCCGTCTCCGCCGGGTCCAGGCTCTCCAGCCGCGCCCGCGACTCCTCCCGCGACTTCACCTCCACCACCGTCTGGGCGAAATAGGCACGCGGCATCACGCCTTCGTTGCCGGTGATGTTCTCCGTGTTCAGGTGCACCACCTCGGCCGCGCTCAGCCCGTCGATCAACCGCTCGTTGCGCGCCGCGGCCGCCTTGTAGTCGTGGTACGCCGACAGTTCCAGCTGGTTGTAGCCGTAGGTCGTCTCCACCTTGGCCTGCAGTGGGCTGTTCAACGACCCGAACAGCCCTACCCGGTCCTCCATGTGCAGCCGGAAGTTGGGCGGCATCGACGGCCGCACCTTCGCCCGCAGCACCTTTTCGCCCTTGCCGTAGACCTCGTCAAAGCTCGCCCGCCCATAGGCCAGCGGGTTGTACCACGCATTGTGGATCAGCAGGTCGGCGGCGAACACCACCACCAGCGCCATGCCCAGCCACGGCTTCTTCCAGCGCGTCTCGGCCTCGCCTACGCCCTGCGCTCCCAGCACCGCCAGCCCGAGGCTCGCGACAAACCACATCTCGACCGGCCCGCGCGCCAGCATCACCGCAACCGGCAGCGCCACCATGAGGACGCCCAGCACCTGCGCGCCCCGGCGCTTCAGCGCCAGACCGGCGAGCGGCGCCAGCAACATGCCGCAGAACAGGTACGCGCGCGTCAGGTCCGCCGGACCGCTGTACTTGCCTGTGATCAGCCCCAGCGCGTTGGCGAACACCACCGTCCACAGCGCCGACGGCTCCAGCCGCTTCGCCGCCTGCGCCCCGGCCAGCACCGACTCGCCCCGCAACTCCAGCCACGGCAGCAGCACAATGGCCGCCAGCCCGGCGCTCAACACGGCGGCCAGCGCCGCGCCGCCCAGCGCCCGCACCCAACCCTGGCGCTTTTCAAAGACGCGCCAGCCGGCGTACAACACGCCGGCGAGCAGCGAGAAGACGCCCGTCTCCACGTGCCCGGCCAGAAACACCAACCCGGCCACGCCGCCGCCTAGCGCGAACCAGCGCACCGGCGCCGCCTCCAGCCCGCGCTCGAACGAGTACAGCAGCCAGGGCAGAAGCGCCGCGCCCTGGAAGATGCCCACGTGCGAGCTGTGCGCCGCGAAGAAGCCGCCCAGCCCGTAGCTCAACGCGCCCACCATCGCCCCCGCGTCGTGCCCGGTCAGCCGCCGCAGCAGCAGGAAGGCCCCGCAGACGGCGAGCAGGGCGTGCAGCGCCAGCTCACCCTGGATCGCGCCCGGCGTCGCCCCCAGGAGGAAGAAGGGCCAGTTGAGCGGGTACCACGCCCCCACCCGCGGATCAGAGAGGAAGGGGAAGCCCGAAAAGATGTACGGCGTCCAGTGCGGCAGGCGCCCGGACTTCACCTGCTCGGCGAAGTACCGCTGCGACGAGTAGTGGACGTCCACGGCGTCCCATTGAATGGTGGTGTGCGGAGAAAGCAGCGGCGTGAAGTAGGCCAGCAGCAGCACAAACGCCACCGCCCCCAGCCACCTCCTGCCCGACAGAACGCCCGCTCGCGGCTCCGGGAGCTTCGACTTGGCCATGCAGCGTTCAGTCTAACATCCGGCCTCACAGCCGCCGCAGCTTGTCCACCCGTTTCCGGCGCCGGCGCTCCGCCTCCAGCACCTGGCGCTCGTCCAGCCCGAAGTAGTGGGCCACCTCGTGCCAGATGGTCTCCTCCACCAGTTGCCGCAGTTGCGCCTCCGTGCGGGCCTCCCGTTCGTGCGGGCCCTGGTAGATGGTGATGCGGTCCGGCGCGCCGCAGGGCTCGGCGATGCTCCGTTCGGTCAGGGGACGGCCCTCGTACAGCCCCAGCAGCCCCGGCTGCCGGGGCTCGGGCTCCACCACGAACAGCACGTTTTTCAGCCGGCTCCGGAAGCGCGGAGGAATCACCTCCATGCACTCTTCCACCAGCAGGTCGAATTCGCGGGCCGTCATCAGCTAGCCTTAAGTGTAACGGGACATGCGCCGCCACGAACAACTCTCGCGCATCGCATCGGGCCTCGGCATCGGCTCCCTGGAGCGCCATATCTTCCTGTGCGCCGACCAGACCAACCCCAAGTGCTGCTCGCGCGAGCAGGGGCTGGAGTCCTGGGAGTTCCTCAAGGACCGGCTGAAGCAACTCGGCCTCAAGCAGATCTTCCGGACCAGGGCCAACTGCCTGCGCCTGTGCGAGCAGGGGCCCATCGCCGTGGTTTATCCCGAGGGCGTCTGGTACCACTCCGCCACGCCCGAGGCGCTGGAGCGGATCATCCAGGAACACCTCGCCGGCGGCCGGCCGGTGGAGGACCTGGTGATTGTGAAAGACCCGCTCGCCTAGCTCTACTGCGGAACCGGCTTCCCCATCTGCTTGTAGATGCCCTCGATGAGCTGGATCTTGTCCTGCGCGTCCTTGTTCTTCGCGTCGTAGGACAGCACTTCACGGTACTGCTTCAGCGCGGGGCCATACTTCTGGCGCGGCGGCAGGCTCTCGTTGAACATGAAGCTGTCGCCATATTTGAGGTGCGCCTCGGCCAGCGCCCGGTTCACCCCGGCGTCCCGGACATTGGTCTTGTGGAGGGGGGCGAGTATGGCCAGCGCCTCCTCGAACTTCCCGGCCTTCACCTTGGCCTGCGCCTCGGTCAGCTTCGGATTGGCGGCCAGCAGGATCGCTGCGGCTACAAGTGTCGTCATCGTTGTTCGTACCAACAAGGCTCGTCCCAGCATGACTACAAGTCTAGCGCGATAAACTGGTAGATCACCTTGGCCAAGAGAATCACTGTCGCCATCGATGGGCCCGCCGGCGCGGGCAAGAGCACGCTGGCGCGGCGCCTGGCCGCGCGTCTGGGCTTTCTGTACATCGACACCGGCGCCATGTACCGCGCGGTGGCGCTGTGGGCCGGGCGCGCCGGCGTCTCCTGGGACGACCGCTCCGGGCTGGAGCAACTTGCGCTCCAGGCCGACATTGAGCTCACGCCCGAAGGCCTCGTCGTACTGAACGGCGAGGACGTCAGCGCCGCCATTCGCCAGCCGGAGATGAGCCATGCCGCCTCGGTCGTCTCGGCCATCCCCGGCGTCCGCCGCGCCCTGGTGATCAAGCAGCAACGGATGGGCGAGGCCAACTCCTGCGTCATGGAGGGCCGCGACATCGGCACCGTCGTCTTCCCCGAAGCCGAGGTCAAGATCTACCTCGACGCCAGCCCGGAAGAGCGCGCCCGCCGCCGCGTGAAGGAGCTGGAAACCCGCGGCATCGCGGCCCGCCTCGACGAGGTGTTTGAAGAGATGAAGCAGCGCGACGAACGCGACAGCACGCGCCCGGATTCGCCCCTGCGCCAGGCGCCCGACGCCATCTATATCGATTCCAGCGGCCTGGACGAAAACCAGGTCGAGGAAGCGCTGCTCCGCATTGTGCGCGAGCGCACCAGCAACGGAAAGGAAGTCCAGCGTTGAACAACCTCTTGGTGATGAAATTCGGAGGCACGAGCATGGGCTCGGCGGAGCGCATCGCCTCCGCCGCCCAGATCTGCCTGGACGCCCACTCGCAACGCCCCACCTGCGCCATCGTCTCGGCCATGTCGAAGGTCACCGACATGCTTCTGGAGACCCTGCGCCATGCCGAAGGCGGCGACGGCCAGGGCGTCGATGCCATGCTCGCCAAGCTCGACGCCCGCCATCGCGAGTGCTGCAACGAGCTGCTGGAAGAGCCCCTGCGCACCGAAACCCAGACCGTGCTGGATGAGATCCTGGCCGAGTTCGCCCGCATCGCGCGCGGCATCCTGATGCTCGGCGAGCGCCCGCCGCGCTCGGTGGACGAGGCCATCGCCGTGGGCGAGCGCCTCAGCGCCCAGCTCATCGCCGCCTACCTGCGCAGCCGCTCCATCGACGCCTTCGCCGTCAACGCGCGCGACGTCATCGTCACCGACGCCGTCTTCGGCAACGCCAGCCCGCTGCTGGAGCAGACCAGGGAAAAGGCCCAAAACACCCTCAAGCCCGCGTTGGAAGCCGGCCGCCTGCCCATCATCACCGGCTTCAACGGCGCCACCATCGACGGCCGCCCCACCACGCTGGGCCGCGGCGGCAGCGACTTTTCCGCCTCCATCGTGGCCTCCGTCCTCGACGCCGCCGAGCTCTGGATCTGGAGCGACGTCGACGGCATCCTCTCGGCCGACCCGCGTCTGGTGCCCAACGCCAAACTGCTCGAGGAGATCACCTACCGCGAGGCCGCCGAGCTGGCCTACAACGGCGCCAAGGTGCTGCACCCCAGGACGCTGGCGCCGCTGATGGAGAAGGAGATCCCGGTCCGCAGCAAGAACAGCTTCGACCTCTCCAAGCCCGGCACCATGATCGTCCCGGTGACCAAGGACGGCCCCATCGGGCCGCGCGCGGTCACCTCCATGACCAACGTCGCCCTGGTCTCTCTGGACCCCGCCAGCGCCGTGCTGAACGGCACCAAAGTCATGGCCCGCTCGCTGGAAGCCCTGGCGGCCGCCAACGCCGAGGTGCTGGCGCTTTCCAGTTCCAGCTACCGCCAGAACTTCTGCTTCCTCATCCGCCAGAGCGAACTGCCGGCGGTGATCGAACACCTGGAGGAGGTCTTCGCCCTGGAGCTGGCTCACGGCTATCTCCACCCCATCGACGTCGATCTCGACGTCGGCCTGCTGGCCATCGTCGGCGAAGGCATGAAGGGCCACCCCGGCCTGGCCGGCCGGATCTTCACGGCCATCTCCCGCGAGATGGTCAACATCATCGCCATTGCCCAGGGCTCATCGGAGCTCACCATCGCCATCGTTGTCCGGAAGGACGGCATCGAGAAGGCGGTCCGGGCCGTTCACCAGGAATGCGAGCTGGGCGCCTGAACACGCCCGGCAGGGCCCTCCCGAGGGTTGTAGAATAGTAGTTTCACTTCTGTAGGAGTCTTTCCCATGTTTGACCTGTTTCGCAGCCGGGAGAAGTCTGTGCGTTACCTCCTCGGCGCTCTGCTGGGCCTGGTGGCGCTCTCGATGGTGATCACCCTGGTGCCCGGCTACGGCGGCGGTTGGGGCCGCGGTTCGTCCGACCCTGCCGTGCTGGCCGAAATCGGCGACGAGAGGGTGACCGCCGTGGAAGTCCGGCAGTTCATGGCGCGCGAAATGAAGGGCAACGCCATCCCCAAGGGCATGGAGTCGGTCTACGTTCCGATGATCGTGCAGCAGATGGTGGCCCAGCGTGCCGTGGCTTACCAGGCCCGCAGGATGGGCTTCTCCATCACCGACGCGCAACTGGCCGACATCGTCAAGTCGCTGGTCCCCCAACTGTTCGAGGGCGGCAAGTTCGTGGGCAACGAAGTCTACGCCGCCATGCTGGCCCAGCAGAACATGACGATCACGGAGTTCGAGGGCAACGTCCGGGCCGAGGCGCTCCAGTCCCGCCTGCAGAGCCTGGCGCTCGAAGGCATCGTGGTCACCCCGGCCGAGGTCGAGGAGGAGTTCCGCCGCCGCAACGAGAAGGTGAAGGTCGCCTACTTCGGCATCAGCCCCGAACTGTTCAAGAACAAGGTGAGCGCCACGCCGGCTGAAGTCCAGGAGTTCTACACGAAGAACAAGGCCGCCTACCAGGTGCCGGAGAAGAAGAGCTTCCTGATCTTCCCCATTGAGGAGGCGAAGCTGGCCGCCAACATCCAAATCGCCGACGCGGACCTGCAGCGCGCTTACGCGCAGAATCAGGACCGCTTCCGCACCCCGGAGCGCGTCAAGGCCCGCCACATCCTGCTCAAGACGATGGACAAGTCGCCCGTCGAATTGGGCCTGATCCAGAAGAAGGCCGACGATCTTCTGAAGCAGATCAAAGGCAGCGGCAACTTTGCCGAACTGGCCAAGAAGAACTCCGAGGACGTCTCCTCCGCCGTCAAGGGCGGCGACCTGGACTGGATCGTAAAAGGCCAGACCGTGGCCGAATTCGAGCAGTCCGCCTTTTCACTGAAGCCCGGCGAGATCAGCGGGCTGGTCAAGACGCAATACGGTTTCCATATCATCCAGGCGCAGGGCCACGAAGCCGCGCACCTGAAGCCCTTCGACGAAGTGAAGGCCGAACTGCGGCAGGAGATGGCCCGCGCGCAGGTCTTCGACAAGATGCAGACGCTGGCGGACCAGCTTCGCGCCACGCTGGTCCGCTCGGCCTCCGAGGGCGTGAAACTGGCCGCCGCCAACGGCATCACGCCGGTGAAGGCGGAAAAGGCGGGCGCCGGCGACCCGGTGCAGGAAGTGGGCGTCAACCAGCAGTTCACCGAGGCGGTTGCCGGCCTGCCGAAGAACGGCGTGACGCCGGTGGTGCAGATCGGACAGAACAAGCTGGTGGTGGCGCAGGTCACCGAGATCTTCGCCGCCCATCCGGCGGAACTGGCCGATGTCGAGAAGCAGGTCCGGGAGAATCTCCTGGGCCAGAAGGCGCAGCAGATGGCACAGGACAAGACCAAGGAGGCCACCGCCAAACTGGCCTCGCTGAACGGTGACCTGGCCGGGCTGGCCAAGCAGTACGGCGCCGAGGTGAAGACCTCCGAATTGGTCAACCGTGAGGGCGCGATCATGGGCCTGGGCTCGGCTTCGACCATCGACCAGGCGTTCTCGAAGAACGCCGGCGACGTGGTGGGCCCCATCCTTGCCCCGGGCGGCGCGTTCTACTGCAAAGTGGTGGAAAAGGCGCCGGCCGACCTGATCCAGCTTGCCGCTCAGCGCGAGGCGATGGTGACGCAGATCAAGTCCCGCCGCAGCGCCGAGCGCGTGGAGATGTTCCGTGAAGGCATCGTCAACGAACTGGTGAAGCAGAAGAAGGTCAAGATCCACGACGACAACATCAAGAAGCTCCTGGCCAGCTACCGCAGCTAGGCGCCGGTATGATCGAGCTTCTCAAAGAGTTCATCTACACGCTCACCCACCCGGAGCCGCTCATCCGGCTGCTCACCACCGTGTTTACGGGCTGGTGGGGGTATCTGCTGCTGTTCGGGATCGTCTTTTCGGAGACGGGACTGCTGGTGGGCTTCTTCCTGCCGGGTGACAGCCTGCTATTCACCGTCGGGGTGGTGGCGGGCGCGGGCAAGCTGGACCTGGCGGCCATCATCGTGACGCTGATCTGCGCGGCGCTGCTGGGCAACTCGTCGGGCTACTTCCTGGGGAAGTACGTGGGCGTCCGGCTGTTCGACAACCCGGACTCGAAGGTCTTCCGGCGCGAGCACCTGCGGCGGACGCAGGAGTTCTACGCGAAGCACGGCGGCAAAACGATCATCTACGCGCAGTTCCTGCCCATCATCCGGACCTTCGCGGCGTTCGTCGCCGGAGTGGCGGGGATGGGCCTGCCGCGCTTCCTGTCGTTCAACGTGTTCGGCAGCGTGGGGTGGGTGACATCGATGACGGTGATGGGCTACATGCTCGGCGACATCCCGCTGGTGCGGGCGCACTTTGAGAAGGTGATCGTGGCCATCATCGTGATCTCGCTGCTGCCGGTGGCCATGCAGGTTCTGAAGTCGCGCAAGCCCGTCCCTACAGCCTGAACTTCCACTTGATGGTCAGCGCGCGGCCCAGGGCGTCGATGCCCCATCCGACGCCGCGGTAGGAGCGGTCCGTGACGTTGCTGAGCTCCGCCATCAGGTCGGATCGCTTCGACACGGGAAGCCCGCCACGAAGGCCGAAGACGGCGTAGCCGGGGATGGAGGCGAACAGGGGCGCCGCATCGGCGGCGCCGAGGACGCGGTTTTGCACGCGGGCGAGCGTCTCACCGGTGGGAAGCAGGACGCCGTTGGCCACCAGGCCGCGCACGCGGGCGCCATTGTTGAAGAAAGAGGCGATATTGGCCCGTGAGCGGGCCGCGCCCGTGCGGCGGTCAGAGAGCGCCAGCGAGGAGAGGCGGGATTGCCTGTCCGCGGCGCTCGAGTACGCTTCCAGCCAGAAGCGCCGGGAGGCCGGCGACCAGAGCAGGCCGGCGTTCAGATTGGGGGCGGGAATGCCGGGCTCGATGTCGGGCGGCAGGCCCGTGCGGCTGTCGCGCGCCTCCACCCAGGTCAGGTTCTGGCTGAAGCTGATCGATCGGGTGAGGCTGAGCTTCAGCGACTGCTCCAGGCCGCGCAGCGTAGCGCCGCCGTAGTTGGCCCGCACCAGGACGGGGTTGGCGGCGGCGGGCACGTAGACGGCGCCGGTGGGCAACTGGCGCGAGATCACCTGGTCGCCCAGCGGTTGGCCCACCGCGCCCCGCGGCAGGATGAGGGTCTGGGAGACGATCGAGTTGCCCATGCGCAGCCAGAAGCCCGTGAAGTCGGCGCGCAGGCGCGAGGTTTTGAGGGTAAAGCCGGCGTCGACGTTGTCGCTGGTTTCAGGCCGCAGCCTCTCCACGGCGGTTCCGGTGGAGACGGCGCGGTCATCGGCGCGGTCGCCGACCTGCGCACGGCGGCCGCCGAGGCTGGAGTAGCTGCTCTCGTAGTTGCCGTTGCCCTGGATGCCGAGCGTGCCCAGGTCGGTGACGTTGGGGGCACGGAAGCCGCGGCTGTACTGGCCGTGGATCCAGAGCCCGGAGGCGGCGCGCACGGTGACCCCGGCGCGGCCGGAGAGGGCGTTGGCGCTGAGCGAATCGTTGGGCCAGAGCGGGCCTCCGTTCACCAGCGGGCTCATGCTGGAGCGGGACTGGTATGAAGCCCCGCCGAAGCGCAAGGCCGAGGTGAGCCGGAGCCGGCGTGCCCGCTCTGGTTCCCAGACGTCTTGGACGAAGAGGCCGTAGTTCAGGTAGCGGGCGCCGTTGGGGATGCGGGGACGAGTGAGAGTTGTTACACCGGTCACGGGGCTGACGCTGAAGGCCGGCGCGACCATGCGCTCGTGGTAGCCCTCCAAACCGGTGAGCAGGGAGTGGGCGCCGGCGCGGCGCGAGGCCTGGCCCTGGAGGCCCCAGACCTTGGCGCGCTCGTACTGGTGGGTGATGGCGCCGGCCGGGTTGCCCTGGCCGCCCTGGTTGACGCGCTCCTCGCGCTGGGTGTTGTAGCTGAGGTTCAGCGAGGCCTCCTCAAACGGGCCGGCGCGAAAGCGCTGGAAGCGCAGGTAGCCGAAGTCCAGCATCAGGTTGCGAAGGTCGGCGATATTGTTGCCGTCGCCGCCCAGGAGCTGATCGTAGCGGCGGGCGCCGTCCTGCTGGCCGCGCTCGTAGTGAACGATCAGATGGCTGAGCGGCGTGAGTTGGATTTGTGAGTGGAGGCTGCCGCCGTACTGCGTGAAGGCGGTGTCGGGGAGCCGCTCGCCCAAGATGGTGGAGGACAAGCCAAGGAAGCGGGTGACGGCGGCATGCGAGTCCACGCCGCCGCCGGTGCGGGCCGTGTTGACGCGCCGCGACGCCAGCGCGGCCAGCAGGGCGAAGCGCGCGGTGCTGTAGGACGCCTGCGTCTGTGCGCCGAAGGAGTTGGACGCCGATTCGTAGAACGTCCCGGCTTCGGCGGCGAAGCGCCGGCCGGAGGAGGCGAACTCGGGCGCGCGGGAGAGCAGGTTGACGGCGCCGCCGAGAGAGTCCGACCCGTAACGGGCGCTGTCGGGCCCGCGCAGCATCTCGACCGTTTCGAGCAGTGCCGGGTCGACGAGGTTCTGGAAGGTGCTGACGCCTCCGCGCTGGGCCGAGGTGGAGTAGCGGATGCCGTCGCGGTAGACGCTGACGGCCTTGCCGGTCAGGCCGCGGACGAAGAAGGAGCCCATGGCCGGCGAGGTGCGCTGCTCACTCACGCCGGCCTCACCGGCGGCGGCCTGGGTAAGCGACAGCGTGGCGCGCTCCTCCAGCACGCCGCGCGGGATGACGTTGACGCGGCGCGCGGACTCCTCGGTGGCCAGCACCTCGCCCGGTTCGGCGCTGACGGTCATCTCGGATCGCACCGGGCTGACCGAGAGGCGGAGGAGCAGTTCCAGGGGCTGCCCGGAAGAGACGTGAACGGGCTGCGCCCAGGTTGCGAAGCCGGCCTTCTCGGCCCGCAAGAGGTAGGAGCCGGGGGGCAGGGTGTCGATGGTGAAGCGGCCGTCGGGGCCGGAGGTGACGGCGGCAGACTGGACCAGCGCGGCGGTGCGGATGGAGATGCGGGCGTCCGGCACAGCGGCGCCGGCGGGATCGATCACGCGGCCTGAGACGAGGGCCGCAAGAGCCAGGAGCAGCATCATCGGAGGAAACTCCAGGGTACAGGGTTTGAGCCCGGGCGCGCCGGCGGGTACACTGGCGGACGGAGAGCAATCATGGCACATCAACGCGGCGTACCCGGCGCGCATCCCTCGACGGCGGTTCTGACGCGGGGCTTCGACCCGCGCCTGTCGGTGGGCTCGGCGCGGCCGGCGGTCTTTCGCAGTTCGACCTACGTCTTCGCCACCCCGGAGGCGGCGGAGCGCGCGTTCAACCTCGTATCCGGCCGGGCGCAGGCCGAGCCGGGCGAGGTTCCGGACCTGATCTATTCACGCTTCAACCATCCCAACGCGGAGATCCTGGAGGACCAGATCATCCCGCTGGAGGAGGGCTCGGATTGGGCCATCGTCTTCAATTCGGGCATGGCGGCCATCATGACCTCGCTCATGGCGGTGCTGCGCCCGGGGGACGCCTTTGTGTACACAGTGCCGCTCTATGGCGGGACTCAGAACCTGATCCACGAACTGCTGGAGCCGCTGGGCATCCGCTGCCGGGCGGTGGTGGCGGGCCACAGCGCGGAACTGGATGAGGCGATCCGGACTACGCCGGATCTGAAGGTGGTACTGATCGAGACACCGGCCAACCCCACGATGGTGATGACCGACATCAAGCGCGCGGCACTGACGGCCTCGCATCTGGATCCCAAGCCGGTGGTGATGGTGGACAACACCTTCCTGGGGCCGACGTTCCAGCACCCGATGATCCTTGGCGCGGACATGGTGATCTACTCGGCCACCAAGTACCTGGGCGGATTCTCTGACCTGCTGGCCGGCGTGGCGCTGGGGCTCGACGGCGAGCTGAACAAGAAGATCCGGGCGCGGCGCGGGCTGTTCGGCAACATCCTGCAACCGGACGAGTGCTGGATTCTGGACGGACGCCTGCCCACCGTTTCATTGCGCATGAACCGGCAGAGCAAGAACGCGCAGCGGATCGCCGAGAGCCTGGTGCACCGGGCCGAAGTGCGCAAGGTCTACTACCCGACGCTGTTCGACGATCCGGAGCAGATCCGCGTGCGGTTGTCCCAGTGCGACTATCCGGGCGCCATGATCGCGCTGGACCTGCACGGCGGCAAGCCGGCGGCGTTCGAGTTTCTGCGGCACCTCAAGCTGGCGCACAACGCTGTATCGCTGGGCGGCATGGAGACGCTGGTGTGCCACCCGGGCAGCACGACGCATTCGGGGTGCAGTTTGGAAGAACGGCAGATCGCCGGGATCACCGACGGCCTGGTGCGCATCTCGGTGGGCGTGGAAGACTGGCGCGACCTGCTACGGGACTTCGACCACGCGCTGGCGATGACGGCCAAAGTGATCGAGGCGGGGATTACCGGAAAAACAGACGCCAAGTGACGACGGTGAGGGCGTGGGTGACCATGGCCGCCCGGATGCCGCCGCCGCGGCGGCAGGCCATCCCGTAGAAGACGCCGGCCACGCCGGCCACGATGGCGAAGCGCCAGTTGGGGAACTGCCGGAAGCCGAGGTGCGCCAATCCGAACAGGACGGAGGCGCCGGCGATGCCGATCCAGCGCTGGAGCAGGCCGCGAAAGAAGAACTCCTCGCTCAGGGCGACCACCCAGAGGATGCCGATGAAGGTAGCGGCGGCGCGCAGCAGCGTCTCCCGCCAGTTCCATGGCGGCCAGGCGGGCTGGGCGAAGCCGGTGAGCCAGGCGAGCGCGAAGACGGCGGGCAGGAGGGCGGCATACCAGACGGCGCCGACGCGCCACTCGCGCGCGTCCGGCCAGAAACCGAAGTGGACGCCCTCCGGATTCCGCTCGCGGAGCAGCGTGACGACGCCGGTTCTGATCCAGAGCAACTGGCCGAGGAAGTCGAGCCGGACATCCGGCACGGGAGGGTCATAGATGAAGGGGAAGACTTTGAAGATGAGGGGGGCGGCCATGAGGGCCACATAGAGGGCGTCGCTCCAGCGCTGGCGGGGCCAGAGCGCGTACCACCAGGCGGCTATGGCCGAGGCGGCCAGGATTGCCAGCATACTTGCGGGGGCGAAGACGCCGCAGGGCAGGGCGTAGAGCAAGTAGGGGAGAGGGGCGAACAGGACGAGGTGGGCGGGAGTCCAAAGCGCCCGGAGGCGTTCAGATGCCATGGAGAGGTAGGCACCCGCTTCGAGCAGGGCGGCTGCAGCCGCCCAGCCGAGCAGGCCCGGGCTATTCTCGAAAGCAGTCGGGAGCCACATCTTCGCAGACGTCCACACCATCCTATCAAGGGGGACAGCCTGACCTGTCCCTACGGCGGTTTCCTGGCAAGTTCCTGGAAAAGAAGGCGGAAACTGGCGCTCCCCCGGTTCTCCCACTTCACGCTGCCGCCCGGGCGGGCAACGCTGGCCCTTTGTTTTCAAGCAGCCACTCGTATCCGCCCGCCCGCCGCAGCATCGTTTTGCGCCAGAATAGCAGCGAGATAGCGGTGGGACGGGTCAGGCTGTCCCGGGAAGAGGTAGGTGATGCCGGTATTGCAGGTGTCGTGCGTACAGATGCAGTGGGCGCGGCCGATGGAGGAGAACCTGGCCAGGACGCTGGACCATGTCAAAGCGGCAGCGGCGTGCGGCAGCAGGGTGGTGCTGTTCCCCGAGGCGAACCTGACCAGCTACTACTTCCCGCTGGTGGCCCAACTGGAACCGGCACTGGTACAAGCGGCATTGGATGCCACCTGCCGGACGGCGCAGGAGAGCAACATCTGGGTAATCGCCGGGACGATCCGGAAGACTCACGACCGCCATCTGAACCTGGCGCACGTGATCTCGCCGGACGGCACCATCGTCCACGAGTACGCCAAGGTCCACATGGCCGGGCGGGACGAGCAGCGCTACTGCCGCGGGGGCGACAAGCTGTCGCTGTTCGAGATCGACGGCGTGCCGTGCACCCTGGTGATCTGCCGCGACGGGCGGCACCCGGAGTTGTATCGGCTGCCGGCGATGGCCGGCGCGCAGGTGCTGTTCCACCCGTCGTGCAGCTCGGACGAGATCGAGGCGGTGTGCTGGAAGCGGACGTCGGGGCGGGCGCAGCAGCCGGTGGGACCGAACTCGAAGATGTTCCACTGCGTGGCCAACACGGTGGGGCAGTCACCGGACGGCAAGCAGACTTCGAGCGGCGCCTCGTTCATCCGCGAGCCCAACGGCATCCCGCTGGCTGAGGCGGGCTTCTATCGGGAGGAGATGATCACCTCGGTGCTGGACCTGGCGAGGGCGGACCGGTCCTACGTTCTGGACAGCCTGAGCAACCCGCCGTTTCTGCGCGAGCACTGGGCGCGGATGGTGGACGAGGTGAAGCGCCGGGCGTCGCTACCGCCGGAATAGCGCCGCCACGTCGGTGAAGCCGCCCTGGATGGCGAGATCGAGGGGCGTTTTGCCGGCGTTGTTGGCCAGCTTGGGATCCGCACCCTTTTCGAGCAGCAGCTTGACGACAGCGCCGCGGCCCCAACCGGCGGCGACATGGAGCGGCGTGGAACCGTTCTCGGAGTCGCGGGCGTCGATTCGGGCGCCCTTGTCGAGCAGGAGCGCGACCACGGCCGTCTGGCCGGCCAGCGCGGCATCGTGCAGCGGCGTGGATCCGGCGGAGTTGCGGGCATTGACGTCGGCGCCGTGGGCGAGGAGGAGTTCGACGATCTGCCGGTGGCCCTTGAGAGCCGCGTCGGGAAGCAGGGCCCGCCCGTCGGCGCCGAGCTGCAGCAGCATGGCGACGACGTCGGCCTGACCGCGCAGTACGGCCTCCTTGAGCTGCTTTTCGGTATTCACGGGCGCGCCCCTGGCGGCGAGGATCGCCACGACGGCCGAGTGGCGGTAGCGGACGGCCTCGTCCAGGGAAGTGGCGCCGGAGTTGTCCTTGGCGGCCACATCGGCGCCGGCGGCGAGCAGCACTTCGACGACGTCAGCGTGTCCCTTGACGGCGGCCTCGTGCAGCGGGGTCTGGCCCGTTTCGGCAGCACGGTTGTTGACCTTCGCGCCGCGGGTGAGCAGGAGTTTGGCCGCCGCGGCGTTGCCTTTCCAGGCGGCTTCGTCGAGCGGCGTGGAGCCGGAGGCGTCCCGGGCGTTGACATCGGCGCCCTTGTCCAGCAGCAGGCCGAGCAGTTCGGCGTAGCCGCGGTTGGCGGCCAGGTGGAGCGCCGTGGCGCCGCTGCGGTAAGCCGCGGAGATGTCGGCGCCCTTCTGCAGCAGGATCTCGACCACGGCCTTGCGGTTCATCAGCACGGCATAGTGGAGCGGCGTGGAGCCCGCCTCCTTATGCCGGGCGTTGACGTTGGCCTTGTGGGCGATGAGCAATTCGACGATCTCCGCCTCGCCGCTCCAGGCGGCGTCGTGGAGCGGCGTGCCACCGAGGTTGTCATAGGCGTTGACGTCGGCGCCCTGCTTGAGCAGCGCGCGCACGGCGGCGATGTCGCCGCCGCGGGCGGCGGTGTGGAGGTCGCCGAACGAGAGAGCCAGCAGGAGTGCGGCGATCATGGCACCCCATCGGTCATGGCCACTTCGATGGTGACCTGCCGCACCTTTGCGGGCAGGCGCACCACCAGCTTGCGTGTGCCCTCGTTCTGCCGCTGCGGCGCGGGCGGCTGGGTGGAGACGGTTTCAAAGCGCGCGCCGGCGGGCGCGGCGAGCCGCGCGGTGAGGGACTTCCCGGCCTTGGACAGGACGGCGACAGCTCCGTCGCAGCGCACCTCGGCATCGGTGACCATGCCCCAGAGGACCTCCACGGGCTGCGGCGCGGCGAGCTGGTCGCGCACGGTGAAGGTGCGGCCGGCGTCGAGCGTGACGGTGCGCTCGTGTGAGGCCAGCTTGCCTGGGTAGGCGGCGGCAAGGTCGAATGTCACCGAGGCGCGTCCGGGCGCGAGTTCGCGGCGCAGGATCTTCGCCTCGGCCTTGGGATCCTGGTTTTCGTTGTCGATCAGGACGGTGTTGTGTGCCTCGGTGCGCAGGCGGTAGTAGGTCCAGCGCTTGTTGCCGAAGTAGGCGGGCAGGTTGTAGTCGTCAGGGCCGAAGTCGAGCGCCCAGCGCAGGCCCTGCGAATCCAGGACGAAGGCGCCGAGGTCGAGGTGGGAGTGGTTGGCCTTGTTGTCGCCGCCCTTGGCGGCGGCCCACATGGTGTTGGGGTCGGTCCAGGAGCCGCGGAAGAAAGCCGTCTGGACGCCTTCGTAGATCTTGTGCAGGGGCCAACCGGCGGCCTCGGGGCTCTGCGTGGAGGAGGGCCACCAGACCAGATCGAGCGCATGGGCGCGCGGGCGCGAGGCAAGCAGCGCGAGCTGCTGCCAGGCATAGACGGGCTGCTTGAACCGGCGGGCGAGCCAGAGCATGCACTCGGCGGGGTTCAGGGCGTCTCCGGCGTCGGCATAGTTGAAGGTCCGGCCGGCGGGCGAGCTGAAGTAGACGCGGAACTCGCCGGCGCGGTCAAAGCCGGGCAGAGCGGAGAGTTTGAAATCCATGCCGAGGGCAGAGTCGAGGCCGGCGAGGAAAGCGACGTTGTAGCGGGTGGCGTAGTCCCAATAGCCGGGGCCTTCGTTCCAGCCGCCGTCGGGGGCGTAGGAGGCCATGGCGCGGGGGATGGAATCGACCGCCGCGCGCAGGATGCGGCCGGCGCGCGCCGGTTCGTCTTCGGCGATGGCCAGGGCGCCGAGCGAGATGCCGCCGTTGCAGACCTGGTTCCAATTGTGGGTGGCGAGCACCCAGCCGCGGCGGTTCTCATAGAAGCCCAGCGCGGGTTCGAGGCCCTTGTCGACGATGGCGGCACGGATCCAATCACGCTGTTCCTTTGAGAGAGCCGCGTAGAGCCAGTCGTAGCCGATGGCAAAGGCGTGGGTCATCTCGGCGGTATCGAGGAAGTGGCTGGGATTCCAGTCGGGGAAGGCGGCGGCGGCCTGCATTTCGGCGACGGCGCGGGCCAGCAAGGCGGTGTTGCCGTCGAGGCGGTAGAGCAGAGCGAGGGTGTAGATGCGGCCCAGCGCGGTGCGGCTCTTGTCGAGCAGGCGCGGGCCGATCAGTTTGTACTCCACCGGCGGCTGCGCCAGGATCCTGGCAGCGTCGGCATGGAGCCGGTCATAGACGGCTTTGGCGGCGGGGTCGGTGCGGATGAGCTGGCGGATGCGGGCGATGTCCTGGTCGGAGGCGAGCAGGCGCGGATGGCCGGGGCGCAGGGAATCGAGCGAGAACTGCGCGGCAAGCGGCGCGGCGAGCGGCGCGGCGAGGATGAAGAGGGCGGATAGAATCAAGCGGCACATATCGCACCACCCCTTTTATACCTTTAGCCGGAGGCGGACGCGGAGGCGGTGCGGGCAGGTGGCGATCCGCTCCGGATCGGGAAGCCGCTGCTGCCATTGCATGGAAGAGGGCATCACGTGCGCGAAAGCAATATAATCCAGCGCATGGACCGGAACACACGGAGTCTCCTGCAACGGGCGATGGCCGCCATCGTGATCCTGGCGGCGCTGGCGGCGGCACAGGGCAGGCGGCCGATCGGGCACAAGGATTTTGACGCCTGGCGCTCCATCTCGGCGCAGACGCTGTCGCGAGACGGCAAGTACCTGGCCTATGCCTACATGCCGCAGGACGGCGACGGGGAACTGATCGTCCGTGAACTGGCAAGCGGCAAGGAGTGGAGGGAGCCCGTGGGGGCGCTGCCGCCGCCGGTGATCGCCCAGCCCGATGCGGAGGGCCCGCCGCCGCCGCCGCGTTCGATCCGCATTGCCTTTACCAGCGACGGCAAGTACCTGGTGGCGGGGACCTACCCGCCGAAGGCGGAGACGGAGAAAGCGAAGAAGGAGAAGAAGCGGCCCGAGGAGATGCCCAAGCAGGGGCTGCTGATCATGAAGGTGGGGAGCGGCGAGGTGACGCGCGTGGCGCAGGTGAAGAGCTTCCAGGTACCGGAGAAAGGCGGCGCGTGGCTGGCCTATCTGAAAGAAGCGCCGCCCGCCGCCGGGCCGGCGGAGGGCGCCAAGACGGGCGAGCAGGACGGCGTGGATGAAGACCAGGGGCGGCGCGGCGGCGGGGCTGCGGGCGGGGCTTCCGGAACTGGTGCGCGCAAGGAGTACGGGACGGAGTTGGTTCTGCGCGATCTGGCGAAGGCGGAGAACAACGAGCGGACGTTCGCCAATGCGCTGGAGTACTCACTCGCGCGCGACGGCAAGAGCCTGGTGTGGGCGGTCTCCTCGCGCAAGGAGGAGGAGAACGGCGTATTCGCCGTCGTGCCCGGAAGCGACGCGGCGCCGTCGGCGCTGAAGTCGGGCAAGGGGAAGTATTCGAAGCTGGCTTGGGATCGCGAACAGGGGCAACTGGCCTTCATCGCCGAGAAGAGCGCGTGCGTGTGGGACCGCAAGGCGGCCACCGCAGAAGAGGCGGTGACGGCGCAAACGGCAGACCTGCCGCAGGGCATGACGGTCAGCGACAAGGGAGGCGTTTCATTTTCCCGCGATGGGAAGCGGTTATTCGTGCCCGTGGCTCCGCCGGCCAAGGAGGCCAAGGAGGGCGAAGCGGCGGCGTCCACCGAAGACAAGGTTTTGATGGACCTCTGGCACTGGCGGGACGAGCAGGTGCAGCCGATGCAGAAGGTGCGCGTGAACCAGGAGCGCAACCGCACCTATCGCGGCGTGTGGCACATCGCCGACGGGAAGTACGTCCAACTGGCCACGCCGAATATGCAGAACGTGCAG
>JACRBC010000121.1 GCA_016213245.1 Candidatus Solibacter usitatus
CATCACACGCCGCAGTTTTCTCGTTTCCGCCGCGATTGCGGCCACCGCTACAGAGATTGACGCCGCCACGGGGATGCCGATGCGCGCGCTGGGCAAGACGGGCGAGAAGGTCTCGCTGCTGGCCTTTGGCGCGGGCAGCCGCTGGCTGGCGTACAAGGACCCTGAGAAGGGGATGGAGGCGCTGGACCGGGCGCTCCAGGCGGGGGTGAACTACGTGGATTCGGCGGCGTCCTACGGGAACGGGCAGAGCGAACAGTGGATCGGGCGCTACCTGACGACGCACAAGAAGAGTTGGTTCCAGGTGACCAAGATCGGGGGCACGAGAACGTACGACGACACGATGCGGCTGTTCGAGAGGTCGCTGAAGAACCTGGGGCTATCGCAGGTGGACCTGGTGCACATGCACGCGCTGGGGAATGAGGACGACGTGGAGAAGATCTTCGCCAAGGGCGGGCAGCTTGAAGCGATGTACAAGATCCGCGAGCAGAAGATGGCGCGGTTCATCGGGGTTACGAGCCACCAGAATCCGCAGGCGTTGAAGACGGTACTGGAACGGGCGGAGCTGGATTCGACGCAGATGGCGCTGAACATCGCGCAGATCGGCAACGCGGCGCCGTCGGACAAGGCGGGACAGGGGATGACGGGGGCATCGGGCTTCGAGGCGATCGCGATGCCGGTGGCGCTGAAGAAGCAGATGGGGCTGACGGCGATGAAGATCTTCGCGCAGGAGAAGCTACTGGGCAAGGCGGCGCCGGAGATGCTGCTGCGGTACTCGATGACGCTGCCGGTGGCGGCGACGACGGTGGGCATGCCGCAACTGGAGCACATCGATTTCAACCTGAACGTGGCGAAGGCATTCAAGCCGCTGACTCAGGAGGAGATGAAGAAGCTGCCGGCGGGGGTATCGGCGCAGATGCGGGCGTCGATCGACCGGTTCTTCTCCGACCATGTGGATTGCTGAGGAGACGGTCCGTGCGCTGGACCGACCGGAAAGCCGGGCGGAACTGGCGCGCATAGCCACCGAGGCGGCGCGGCGAGCGAGCGGCGACGCCGGGATCGAGATCGTGTGGGACGGCATGTGGATGCGGCGTGCGGAGGGGGTACTGTTCCCGGACCCGGAGCTGTTCCAGCCTGCGAACCCGCGGTGGGACCGCTGGAGCCGCATGGCGACCAAGTACCTGAGCGACGCGGAGGACTACTGGTATCACGTCTACAAGCCGCAGGCGGGGGACGTGATAGTGGACATCGGCGCGGGGCGGGGCGAGGACGTATTCGCGTTTTCGAAGAGCGTGGGGCCGGGCGGCCGCGTGTGGGCGGTCGAGGCGCACCCGGTGAGTTACGCGGTGCTGACGAAGTTCTGCGAGGTGAACGGGCTGGACAACGTGCGCCGTCTGAACGTGGCGTGCGTGGAGGCGGCGGCCCAGTTGCACATTGAGACGCTGCCGGTGTGGGAGTCGAACTTCGTGCGCGGGGGAGAGGCGACGGCGACGAGCCACGCGGTGGAGGGCGTGACGTTCGACAGCCTGGCGGAGTCGCAGGGGATCGGCCGGATCGACTTTCTGAAGATGAACATCGAAGGCGCGGAGAGGACGGCGCTGCCGGGTTGCCGGGGAGCGCTCAAGCGGACGCGGCACGTGTGCATCGCGGCGCACGACTTCCGGGCGGCGCGAGGCGAGGGGGAGGAGTTCCGCACGCTGGGGTTCGTACGTGAGTTTCTCACCGGGTGCGGGTTCGAGTTGGAGACGAGGGACAGCGACCCGCGCTACTACGTGCCGTACCACGTGCATGGGCGGCGCCGGTAGCGGCTATTCGATGATCTCGGCGCCGAGGGCGAGGAGTTTGGGGACGAGGTTTTCGTAGCCGCGTTCAATCAGGCCGGTATTGGTGAGGGTGGAGACGCCGTCGGCGACGAGCGCGGCGATGACGTAGGAGAAGCCGGCGCGGAGGTCGGGGATGTTGATTTCCGCGCCGTGAAGGGGCGTGGGGCCGACGATGACGGCGGAGTGCTTCCAATTGCGCTGGCCGAAGCGGCAGGCAAGGCTGCCGAGACACTCGCGGTAGAGCTGGATATTGGCGCCCATGCGATTGAGGGCGTCGACGTAGCCGAAGCGCTGCTCGTAGACGGTTTCATGGACGATGGAGACGCCTTCGGCCTGGGTGAGGGCGATGACGAAGGGCTGCTGGTAGTCGGTGGTGAAGCCGGGGTGGACGTCGGTTTCCAGGGCGGTGGAGCGGAGTCTTTCGCCGGCGCGCCAGAACTCGATGCCATCATTGGTGACGCTGAAATCGCCGCCGATCTGACGGTAGCGATTCAGGAAGGTCATCATGTGGAACTGCTTGGCGTTGCGCACGAAGATGCGGCCGCCGGTGGCGATGGCGGCGCAGGCCCAGGAGGCGGCCTCGAGGCGGTCGGGGATGGCGGTATGGTCGAAGCCGTGGAGTTCGCGGACGCCGGCGATGGTGATGACGCGGTCGACGTCGACGCTGATGATGGCGCCCATTTTCTGAAGGACCATGATGAGGTCCATGATTTCGGGCTCCATGGCGGCATTGGAGAGCTCGGTAACGCCCTCGGCGCAAACGGCGGCGAGGATCACCTGTTCGGTGGCGCCGACGCTGGGATAGTCGAGGCGGATCTTGTTGCCGTGGAGGCGTTCGCAGGTAAGGTGGGCGTTGCCGGTTTCGTCGTGGAGCTGGGCGCCCAGGCTCTGGAGGGCGCGGACGTGAAAGTCGACCGGGCGCGAGCCGATGCGGCAGCCGCCGAGGGAGGGGACGGGGGCTTCGCCGAAGCGGGCGAGGAGCGGGCCGCAGGTGAGGATGGGGATACGGCTCTTGCCGGAGAACTCCTTGAGGACGCTGCGCTCCATGGGGTGGAGGTTGGCGGCGCAGATTTCGAGAACGCCGGGCTCGGGGGAGGAGACCTCGCCGCCGAGAGCGCGGATGAGATCGCTGACGATGAGGACATCGACGATGCCGGCAACGTTGCGGAGGGTGCAGCGCCGGTCAGTGAGCAGAGCGGCGACCATGATCTTGGGCAGGGCGTTTTTCGCGCCCCGGAGGGCGACCTCGCCGTTGAGCGGTTTACCACCACGAAGGACCATGGAATCAGCCTTGAGTGCCGGAGCGGTTGCGGACATCACTGAAACAACTTTCGCTCACGCCGGAGGAAAGCGGGCGTGTCGAGGTCATCGAGAGAGAAGGCGTCATCGTCGCCAGCAGATTCGACCGATGGGGCCGGCGGGGGAGCGGGGCGCGGCTCGTATTCAGGAGCGGGTTCGGGCCGCAGGTCGATGGTCATGCCGGCATCGGAGGGCGGCTCCTGCGGCTGGAGCGCAAAGACGGGCTCCTGGGCGGGCGGTTCAGGCTCGTGCAGGACGGGCTCGGGGACGAGGGGAGTAGTGGGTTGGGGAGGGGGCGCGCGGTGCACGGAGACGTGGGGCGGCTCGACCTCGGGCAGGCTGCCGCGGCTGAAGCCGGTGGCGATGACGGTGATTCTGACTTCGTCGCCGAGGGAGTCGTCGGGCACAAGGCCGAAGTTGATCTGAACGTCCTCGTTGGCGGCAGCTTCACGAACGAGGTTGCAGGCATGGTGCATTTCATGGAGCGAGAGGGTGCCGGGGGCGGTGATATTGAGGAGGATGGCGCGTGCGCCCTTGAGCCCGCCTTCCTCGAGCAAGGGGCACTGGATGGCTGCGCGCGCGGCTTCGACGGCGGCGTTCTGGCCGTGGGCAGAAGCAGTGCCCATGATGGCAAAGCCCATGCCGAGCATGATGGCGCGGACATCGGCGAAGTCGCGGTTGATGAGGCCGGGGGTAGTGATGATGTCGCTGATGCCCTGGACGCCCTGGCGCAGAACATCGTCGGCCATGCGGAAGGCCTCAAAGAAGCTGGTGCCCTGGGGGACGAGGTCGACGAGGCGGTCGTTGGGGATGGAGAGGACGCAGTCGACGGTGGCGTGGAGCTCAGCGAGGCCCTTTTCGGCCTGGCGCATGCGGCGCGGGCCCTCGAAGCTGAAGGGCCGGGTGACGACGGCGACGGTGAGGCAGTTGAGTTCCTTGGCGAGGGCGGCGATGACGGGGGCGGCACCGGTGCCGGTGCCGCCGCCGAGTCCGGCGGCAACGAAGACCATGTCTGCGCCTTCGAGGACCTCGATGATGCGGTCGGTGTCCTCCAGGGCGGCCTGGCGGCCGATTTCCGGGTCGGAACCGGCGCCGAGGCCATGAGTGATGCGGGCGCCGAGGGCGATCTTGTTGGGGACTTTGGAGACGCGCAGGGCCTGGGCGTCGGTATTCATGACGAAGAACTCGACACCGCCGACGCCGGCGGTCATCATGCGGTTGACCGCGTTGGAGCCGCCGCCGCCGACTCCGACGACCTTGATGCGAGTGCCGCCGAGGGTCTCGTCCTGGATTTCGAATTTCAGCGCGTCAAACTCTCCCATGTCGAGTCCTTTCCATTCAGGCGATTGCGCCCCAAGACCGATGGCGCGGGTCCAGCCATCCTATTTTCCCGTAAACAGGCTCCAGATGCTGGGGCCACCGCCCCTCTCGCGGCGGGCGTGCAGGCGGGCGGAATACATTGCGAGCCCAGCGCAGGTGGTCCAGACGGGAGACATCAACTCTTCGGGGAAGTCGATGATGCCGCGCGGGAAGCCAAGACGGGCGGGGCAGCCGAGGACTTTTTCAGCGAGCTCGACCATGCCTTCGAGCTGGGCGCCGCCGCCACAGAGGACGATGCCCTCGCGCAGGGTGATATCGCGCGCATAGCGGACGCGGCACTTGTCAACGAGGTCGAATATCTGAGCGGCGCGCGCTTCAAGAATCTCTATCAACTCGCGGCGGTTGATTTCACGGCCGGGCCTGCCGGGCTCGGCAGGCAGTTCGATGACGATGTTGTCGGCGGTGAGGCCGACCAGGGCGCAGCCGTGGGCGAACTTGAGGCGTTCGGCCTCTTCGAACGAGAGGGCCTTCAGTTCGCCGAGGTCGCGGGTGAAGTGGTCGCCGGAGACGGGCAGGCCGGCGGCAAAGAGCATGGAGTCGCCGTCGTAGACAGTGACGTTGGTGGAGTGGGCGCCGATGTCGACCAGGGCGACGCCGCCGGACCGCTCGTCGGAGAGGATGCTGGCGTGGGCGGCGGCCATGGCTTCGAAGACGGTTTCCTCGACGCGGAGGTGAGCCTGATGGACGGCGCTGATGAGGGCCTGGTGTTCCTGCGCGGAGGTGGTGACGAGAAGAGCGTGGGCTTCCAGCCGCTGGCACTCGAGGTTGAGAGGATGGGGGATGGGCGGGCGGCCGTCGACGGTGAAGTCCTGGGGGAGCACCTGGAGGAGGAGCCGGTCCTCATCGAGGCGGGCGCGAGCGGCGAGGTCGATGGCGTAGACGAGATCGCCGCGATCGATGGGGCGGCGATGGCCGAATTCGTAGAGGCCGCGGCCCTGCTGGGAGCGGACCGAAGGGCCGCCGACGCCGAGAACGGCGGAACCGATCTGCTGCTGCGAGCGGGTTTCGGCCTCCTGAACAGCCTGGCGCACGGATTCGGCGACCACGGACTGGTCTGCGATCTGGCCGCGATGCCAGCCGCGGGAGATGACGGCGGAGTGACCGAGGAAGCGCAGGCAGCCGCCGTCGACCGAGAGGACGACGACGCGGGTCCAGGCGCTTCCAATATCGAGGCCGACGGCGAGTTGGGGTTTGTTGGCCACAGGTCTATCTGGCCGCCGATTCCAGCGGCCCAATGGCAGTGATGCGTCCTTCCAGGCTCACATCGAGGATCGCGCGTTGGGGCAACCGTTCGCGGATGCCGTCGTAGTGGCGCAGGAAGATATTGAGGCGCTCGAGGAAGCGCTCATTGCCGAGGATGAGGATGACCTGTTGATCCTGGGTCTGATAGGTGATGCGCAGGCTTTCGGAGTCCGAGACGTCCACCTCGGGGATGCGATCGCGATGTTCCTTGAGTTCATCGAGGAGGCGGAGCATGGCAAGGACGCGGGAGCGCCGCTTTTCGATGTCGTCGCTCTCGCGAATTCCCATCAGCAGGGGGAGGTCCTGGGGCATGGGACCGCGCATGCGGAGGATGACACCGTCGGCGTCGACCAGCATGGGCTTGAAGGTGACGGGGTTGTTGAAGTTGCCGGTCATGCCGGCGGCGACCTGAATAAACGCCACAGGCTGGCGCTCGTGGACGTCCACTTCGAGGCGGTCCGGCCAGACGCGGCGGACGCCGGCGTCGCGGACCCAGTCGATGCGTCTGATCTGGGTGCGGCGTTGTTCGAGGTTGATATCGAGGAGCCCGCGGCCGCGGTCGGCGGCAAAGACCTGGAGGACGGCGGCGCGGGAGGCGTTCTTGAGGCCGCGGACGGTGATCGCGCCGTCGCGCGCGGTAGCGCCCTCGCGCGGGAGCTGGAAGCGCGGATCGGTGGAGAAGAAGCGTTCCCCCTCCATGAGGGACCAGGCGATGGCGAAGACGACGGCCACCGAGCCAATGGTCCAACCGGTGAAGCGCATGGCTTTGCGGATGGAGCGCCCGGCGGCGGCGCGTTCCTCGCTTCGCGCCTGGTCGAGCTCTTCGTCACTCTGTTGTCTGGATCTGCGGGCCATGGGCGGCCTCCTTTCCGAGACCTTCAAGAATCATGGGGCCGGCCTGGGTGACGCTGCCGGCGCCGAGGGTGAGCACGAGGTCACCGGCGCGCAGCTCGCCGAGCAGCGCGTCCACGGCGACGGGTAGAGCGCCGATGTGGCGGCAATCGGGATGGCCGGCGGCGGTGATGCGGGCAGCGAGGATTTCGGCGGTGACGCCGGGAATCGGCTCTTCGCTGGCGGCATAGATATCGAGCAGGCGAACCACGTCGGCGGCGGCGAAGGCGCCGGCGAACTCATCCATGAGGTTTTGCGTGCGGGTGTAGCGATGGGGCTGGAAGACGACGAAGAGACGGCGGGGCGCGGCCAGGCGCAACGCATCGAGGGTGGCGCGGACCTCGGTGGGGTGGTGGCCGTAGTCATCGATGACGGTGATGCCGGCGAGGCTGCCCTTGAATTCCATCCGGCGGCCTGTTCCGCGGTAAGCGGCGAGGCCGGCGCGCACTGCATCCACGGGGACGCCCAGTTCGAGGCAGACTGCAATGGCGGCGGCGGCATTAAGGATGTTGTGCACCCCGGGAACGCCGACGGAAAAGCGGCCGAGCGGCTCACCGTGCCGGTGAAGCGTGAATTGGCTGCCCGCCGGACCGGGGCGCGCTTCGGAGATGTGGAGTGCGGCGCCGGCGGCGTGCCCGTAGGTGATGACGCGCCGCCTGACGGCGGGCAGAAGCGTGCGGACCTCCTCATCGTCGACGCAGGCGATGACGGCGCCCTCGAACGATGTGCGGTTGGCGAACCTGACGAAGGCGGCGCGGGCGTTGTCGAAGTTGCCGTAGTAGTCGAGATGCTCCCGATCAACGTTAGTGATGATGGCGAGAAAGGGGGCGAGTTCGAGGAACGAGCCGTCGCTCTCGTCGCATTCGGCGATGAAGACGTCACCGCCGAGCCTGACGTTGGAACCACCGAGGAACGGCGCGAGCGTGCCGACGAAGACCGTAGGATCGAGTCCCGCATGGATGGCGATGCAGGCGGCCATGGAAGAGGTTGTGGTCTTGCCGTGGCTGCCGCCGACGGCCACGCCGCGGCGGCCGCGCATGAATTCGGCGAGCAGTTCGCCGCGGGAGACGATCGGCAGCCCGCGGCGGCGCGCTTCGGCGACCTCGGGATTGGCCGGATTGAGCGCGGAGGTGACGATGAGCGCGGCGGCGGCGGGCGGGAGATTGGAGGCGCAATGGCCTTCGGAGACAGCGATGCCCAGGCGCGCGAGGCGGCCGGTGACCGGCGAGAGCTTTGCGTCGGAGCCGGTGACGGGCCAGCCCAAGGCGTGGAAGATCTCGGCCAGCCCGCTCATGCCGATTCCACCGATTCCGGTGAAGTGCAGCGGCTTGGGTTGCAGAAACATTCCGATAACCTATTGTTTCGGGCCTCAGGCGCGCTGTCAACGCGCCGCGGCCAATTCAATCAACAATCGCGCGGCCCTGCCGGCGGCGCCGGGCTTGGCCAGGGCGCGGGCGGCGAGGCTCATCTCCGACAGGCTGGACCTGTGTTCGAACAACTGCCGGACCGATTCGAAGAGCGCCCGGCCGCTCCAGTCGCGCTCGAGGATCATGCGGGCGGCGCCGGCACGCTGAAGCGCCTCGGCGTTGTGCCGCTGGTGATCGTCGGCGGCATGAGGAAAAGGGACGAGCAGGGCGGGGCGGCCGGCGGCCGCCAGTTCGCTGACGGCCCCGGCGCCGGAACGGCTGACGACGAGGTCCGAGGCGGCGTAAGCGGCGGCCATATCGTCGATGAAGGGGAGCGCTTCACCGTCGAGTCCGGATTCACTGAAGGCGCGCGACAGCTCCGGGTATGCGGCGGCGCCGCACTGGAGCGTCAGGCGCAGCGGAAGGCCGGAGGAACGGAACAGCGGCCAGCTCTCCCTGGCGGCGCGGTTGAGGGCGTCCGAACCGCGGCTGCCGCCGGTGATCAGCACGTGGAAGGCGCCTCCGGCGGGGCGGGGCGGGACTTCGAAAAACGCCTGACGGACGGGCAAGCCGGTAATCTCGGTGCGCCCCGGCGGAAAAAAAACGCGGGTCTGCTCGAAACTGAGCAGTGCGCGGTCGACCCTGGAGGCGAAGCGCCTGGCGACGAGCCCGGGCATGGCGTTGGGCTCCATGAGGACCATGGGGATTCGCGCGAGGACGGCGGCGAGCATGACGGGTGCGGCGACATAGCCGCCCATGGAAAAGACGGCGGCGGCCTGGCGCGAGCGGAGGATGGATCGGCTCTTCACGACGCTCCAAGGAAGTTGAGCAAGAGACTTGGGCGCCTGTATGAATCCGACGTTCTGCAGACCGCCGATTTCGATCCACTCGAGCGGAAAGCCGGCTCGCGGGACGATGGCGGCCTCCAGACCGCGCCGTGTACCGACAAAGACGGAGGAGTGGCCGAGGGCGCGCAGTTCCTCGGCGACGGCCACGGCGGGGATGACGTGGCCTCCGGTTCCGCCTCCTGCCATCACGAACAACAGTTGAGAGTCTCCTTGATCATCAGGACGCGCGGTCGCTGACGCTCATCAGCAGGCCGAAGGTGGAAAGAGTGCAGATGAGCGCGCTGCCGCCGAAGCTGATCAGGGGCAGTGGAATGCCCTTGGTGGGAGCCATGTCGAGGACCACGCTCATATTGAAAAGCGCCTGGGCGGTGACAACGGCCACACAACCGAGAGCGATGTAGCGGCCGAAGGGATCCGCGGTGAGCCAATAGAGGCGGAGCCCGCGCCAGAAGATGAACATATAGGTGGAGAGGAGGAGGATGCAGCCGACAAGGCCGGTCTCCTCACCGACAACGCCGAAGATGAAGTCGGTGTGGGCTTCGGGCAGGAAGCCGAGTTTCTGATTGGACTGTCCGAGGCCGGCGCCGGTAACACCGCCGCTGCCGACGGCGAGTTTGGATTGCCGCGGCTGGTGGTCGGCGTCGCGGTTGGCTTTGGTGGAGGCGAGCCGGACGGCCAGCCAGTGGTACCTGGGACTGCTGTTGATGACCTCCTCGGTGAGGCCGAAGAATGAGGTGACGCGGATGATGCGGTAGGGCTTCTGGAAGACGAAGCCGATGCCGAGGAGGAAGACGAGGGCAAGGGTGAGGTAGAAGTAGCGGCGCTCGATGCCGGCGACGAAAAAGACGACAATGGCCGGGGAGAGGAGGACGGCGGCGGTGCCGAGGTCTCCGAATCCGATGAGCAGGGTGAGGCCGCCGACGACGATGGCGGTGGGGATGATGGTGTAGCGGCTGTTGATGAGAGACTCGCGGCGGGCGACAAACCAGGCAAGGAAAAGGATGAGGACCGGCTTGGCGATCTCGCTGGGCTGGAACTGGCCGAGGCCGGGAAGGCGATACCAGCGATGGGCCTTGGGATCGGCGAAGATGACGCCGATGAGGAGCATGATGGTGATGCCGATGGGGACGAAGACCCACAGGGGATGCTGGAGCTTGCGGTAATCGAGACGCTTCAGCAGCAGCATGGCGGTGACTCCGATCAGCGCGGCGATCAACTGGCGAGCGGCGAATTCCCAGGTCTGTTTGTTGTAGTTGACCTCGGCGACCACGGAGGAGGCGCTGTAGACCATGACGAGACCGAAGGCGAGGATGAGCATGGCGGCGCCGAAGAGGGTCCAATCGGTTCTGATGCGTGTCGACATGATGGTTTACTCCTCTAGAGCGTGGACGAGTTCCTTGAACGTTCTACCGCGATGTTCATAACTGGTGAACTGGTCGAAACTGGCGCAGGCGGGAGCCAGGAGAACGGTCTCCGCCGGGGAAGCGTGGGACGCGGCGAAGCCGACGGCATGAGCGAGGTCGCCGCAGTGGCGGAGCTCGACGGAGCCGGCCAGATGGGACTCAATCTTTTCGGCGGCGGCGCCGATGAGCAGGACGGCCCGGGCCCTGGCTTCAAGCAGAGGGCGAAGGACGGTGTAGTCGCTGTTCTTGTCCTTGCCGCCAAGGATAACCCACAGGCCGCCGTCGAACGATTCGAGCGCCTTGAGCGTGGCGTCCACATTGGTGGCCTTGGAGTCGTTGTAATAGTCGACGCCCCTGACGGTGCGGACAAACTCGATGCGATGTTCGACGCCGGCGAAGGAGGCGACGCCGGAGCGGATGGCCTCCAGCGGTGCGCCGGCGAGGTGGACGCAGCAGGCCGCGGCGAGGACGTTTTCGATGTTGTGGCGGCCCCGGAGGCGGATCTCGGAGGCGGGCATGAAGGCATGGCCGTTGGCGAAGAGCTGGTCCGATTCACGCCAGAAGCCAGGCTGAACGGAACCGCCGGCGTTGAACCAGTGGACGCGACTCGCGGCCTGACGGGCGAGCGCAGCGGCGGCCGGGTTTTCGGCGTTGAGCACGGCGGAGTCGTCCGGCGCCTGATTCAGGAGGATACGCGCCTTGGCGGCCGCGTAGTTGTCGAAGGCGCCGTGGCGGTCGAGGTGGTCCGGGGTGATATTGAGCACGGCGGCGATGCGAACGCGGAGTGTGTGGCTGGTTTCGAGCTGGAAGCTGGAGAGTTCAAGGACGTTCCACTGGTCCGGGCGGGAGGAATCCACCATGGAGGCGAGCGGGCGGCCGATGTTGCCGCCGACCTGGCAGGGGATTCCAGCGGCGTCGAGAAGATGGCCGGCGAGTGCGGTGGTGGTGGTTTTTCCATTCGATCCGGTGATGCCGAGGATGGGGCCCTGGAGGTACCAACTGGCGGCTTCGACATCGCCGACGATGCGAACGCCGCGGGAGGCGGCTTCCTGGAAGATGGGCAGGCCGGGCGGCACGCCCGGCGAGAGGACGGCGATGTCGCAGTCTGCGAGCGCCTCTGGCGACTGGATGACGAAGTCCACGCCGGGCGGGGGAAGCTGATCGAGCGGCCGGCAATCGGAGGCGCGCAGCAGAGCGCCCTGCCGTTTGAGCAGGTCGATAGCCGCCAAGCCGGACTTGGCCATGCCGAAGACGGTGATGCGGGCGCCGCGAACATCCATGATCGATTACCGCAGCTTGAGAGTGGTCAGCGCGAACAGCGCGGTGACCAGGCCCAGGATCCAAAACCGAACGACGACCTTGGTCTCATCCCAGCCTAACTTTTCGAAGTGGTGATGGAGCGGGGCCATCAGAAACACGCGCCGTCCGGTGGACTTGAAGCTGACCACCTGGATGACGACGCTGAGAAGCTCCACGACGTAGACGCCACCGATGAAGAGCAGGAGAATCTCCTGCTTGATGAGGACGGCGACGATGCCCATGCTGCCGCCGAGGGCGAGGGAGCCGACATCGCCCATGAACATCTCCGCCGGGTGGGCGTTGTACCAGAGGAAGCCGAGCGAAGCGCCGGTGATAGAGGCGCAGAAGATGGTCAGCTCGGCGGTGCCGGGCAGGCGGGCGAGTCCGAGATAGTTGGCGAACTGCGCGTGGCCGCTGACGTAGCTGAGGATGGTCATGGCGCCGGCGGCGATGATCATGAGTCCGGCGGCGAGGCCGTCGAGGCCGTCGGTGAGGTTGACGGCATTGGACGATCCCACGATGACGAAGAGCAGAAAAGCGAAGAAGAAGACGAAGGCCAGCGGGTAGGTGAAGGGGTCCCTCAGCAGGGAGTCGATGAGCAGACTGGGGCGGACATTCTTGAAGAATGGCACGTTCATGGCCGTGTCGTAGAGGCCTTTGCTGTGGAGGATGAGCAGCCAGACGCCGAGGACGAGCATCATGGCCACCTGGAGCATCATTTTCTGCCGGGCAGTGAGGCCGAGGTTGCGGGACTTCTTCACCTTGGAGTAGTCGTCGATGAAGCCGATGAGGCCGTAGCCGAGCAGACCGAAGAGGGCGACCCAGACGTAGGGGTTGCGGAGGTTGGAGAACAGGAGTGTGGGAATGAGGATGGAGGTGAGGATGAGCAGGCCGCCCATGGTGGGGGTGCCGGCCTTCTTCTGGTGGGATTCGGGGCCTTCCTCGCGGATGTGCTGGCCGATTTGCAGGCGGCGGAGCTTGCGGATGAACCAGGGGCCGAGGAGGATGGAGAGCAGCAGCGCGGTGAGGCTGGCGGCGAGCGTGCGGAAGGTGACGTATCCGAAGATGCGGAGGGGGGTGAACCGGGGAAAGAGCTGTTCGAAGAGGAGCCAGTAGAGCATGGCTAGTTCAGGAATGCCTCCAGGGCGAGTTCGACGCGAGTACCGCGCGAGCCCTTGAAGAGGAGGGCATCGCCGTCGCGGGCCAGAGACTTGAGGAAGCGGCCGGCCTGGGAGGGCTCGGGAAAAAAATGCGCGGCGCCGGGGGCTAGCCCGGCGTCAAGTCCTGCGTCGACCAGATGCCTTGCGGCGCCGCGAATCCCTACGAGCACATTGATCCCGCAACGGGCGGCGAAACGGCCGACCTCCCGGTGCAGGTCCTCGGACCAGCGTCCAAGTTCGAGCATCTCGCCCAGAACCGCGATGCGGCGGGTGGCCGGAGTGGCGGCCAGCAGGTCCAGCATCATCATGGCGGCTTCGGGGTTCGAGTTATAACAATCGTTCCAGATCACCATGCCGTTGTGACGGAGGCGGGTGAGCCGCATGTTGGGCGGCTCCAACGCGGCAATGGCGTCTTTGAGATCGGAGAGGTTGAGGCCAAGAGCTTTGGCGGTGGCCAGCGCGGCGAGCGCGGCCATCAGGCCGCCGCGGCCGGGCAGAGGACAGAAAAATGAGCCCACGTCCGCGACGGCGAATCTCGAGCCTTCCTCGCAGTACTCGACATTCTCCGCCCGGACGTGGGCTGCCTCAGATAAGCCGGAAGAAGTGGAACCGAAAAAGATGGACCTGCCGGGATGGGCGGCGGCGAAGGCGCGGACACGGGGGTCGTCGGCGTTGAGAACCGCGGTGCCGCCGGGAGGCAGGGCCTCGACAAGCTCGCGCTTGGCCAGAGCGATGGCGTCGAGGGAGCCGAAGTTTTCGATGTGAGCGCTGCCGACGTTGGTGACCACGGCCACGTCGGGAGCGGCGAGGGCGGCGAGCGTGCGGATTTCGCCGGCATGATTCATGCCGAACTCGAGCACGGCTGCGCCGGCGTCGTCAGGGACGTTGAGGAGGGAGACGGGGACGCCGATGTGGTTATTGAGATTGCCGGCCGACTTGCCGGTCTTGATGCAGGTGGAGAGCACGGCGGCGACGGCGTCCTTGGTGGTGGTTTTGCCGGCGCTGCCGGTGATGCCGACGACCTTTCCATGCCAGCGCCCGCGGGCCTCGCGCGCGGCGCCCTGCAGCCATTGGAGGGTGTCGCCGACGACGAGCTGCGGGCCGGCGGCGGGGACTTCGCGCCGCACCACGGCAGCGGCGGCGCCGCGCTCAAATGCGGCGCGGACGAAGTCGTGGGCATCGTGGTTGGGGCCGTCCAGCGCAACAAAGAGCGCTCCGGGCTGGAGCGTCCGGGTATCGGTACTGACGGAGGTGCACAGAGCGCCGGCGACCAGGAGGTTCACGACCCCTCCTCTCGCGCGGTGAATCCGTCGGCGCGCAGGATGCGCCGCGCGGTCTCGCGATCGTCGAAGTCGATGGTGCGGTCCTTCAGCACCTGACAGGATTCGTGGCCCTTGCCGGCGATCAAAACGACGTCGCCGGGAGAGGCTTCGGCGACTGCGCGGCGGATGGCCTTTTCACGGTCCGGTTCCACGACGTGGGGCGTATCGGTGCGGCGCACTCCGACGAGGGCGTCGTTGATGATGCCGAGCGGGTCTTCGCTGCGCGGGTTGTCGCTGGTGACGACGACGAAGTCGCTGAGGCCGGCCGCGGCCTGGCCCATCAGGGGGCGCTTGGCGCGATCGCGATCGCCGCCGCAACCGAAGAGGGTGATGACGCGTTTGGATGTCAGCGATCTGGCGGTGGCGATGGTGTTGCGCAAGGCGTCGTCGGTATGCGCGTAGTCGACGACGACGAGGAAGGGCTGTCCTTCGTCGACGCGCTCGAAGCGGCCCGGAACGGCGTGGCAGGATTGGAGGCCGGCGGCCACGGTTTCCGGCGACAAGCCGAGGCTGAGACCGGCGCCAAAGGCGGCCAGGAGGTTGTAGACGTTGATGAGGCCGCAGAGCCTGGACTCGAGATGCTGGCGGCCGCCGGGGTGGCGGACATCGAAGCGCAGGCCATGAAAGCCGGCGTCGATGTTTTCGGCGCGCAGGCCGCAACCGTTCTTGAGCCCGTAGGAAAGACGCGCGGTCGAAGGCGGCAGAGAGATGCGCGCGCCCCACTCGTCGTCGGCATTGATCACGGCGAAGCGGGGCGGCGGGCCGCCGGCGCCGTCGAAGAGGCGTTGTTTGGCGGCGAAATAGTCGTCCATGCCGCCGTGGAAGTCGAGGTGGTCGCGGGTGAGGTTGGTGAAGACGGCGGTGTGGAAGGTGAAGCCGTCTACCCTGCCCAGGGCGAGGGCGTGGGAGGAGACTTCGAAGGTGAAGTGGGTACCGCCGGCATCGCAGACCTGGCGCATGAGGCGGGCCAGGTCGAGAGAATCCGGCGTGGTGTTGACGGCGGGCAATTCACGATCCGCAAGCCGGTACAGGATGGTACCGGCCATGCCGGTGACGTAGCCGGCGTGGCGGAGCATGGAGTCGATGCAATAGGCGACGGTGGTCTTGCCGTTGGTGCCGGTGACGCCGGTGAGCGCCAGCCGGCGGTCGGGGTGGCCGTAGAAGCGGCGGCTCATTTCCGACATGGCGCGGCGGCCGTGTTGGACCTGAATCCAGCGGCCGGCGAAGTCCGGAGGAGCGGGTGAGTCCGAGACGACGGCGAGGGCGCCGTTCGCCACGGCCTGCGCAGCGAAGCGGCGGCCATCGGCGCGCTCGCCTTCAAAGGCGAAGAAGAGGAAGCCGGGGTGAATGCGGCGCGAGTCGTATTCAATGCCAAGGACATCGAGGGCGTCCCACCCAGGGAGGAGGTTCAGGACAAGCGGGACACCCTCGATGAGGTCGTACAAATTCATTGCGCGGCGGCGAACTCCACGTGGATTCTGCCGCCCTGCGGCAGGATGCTGCCGGGGGCGGGTTTCTGCAATCGGGCGGTTCCGTGGCCGACTACTTCGACGGGCAGGCCGAGTGCGGCTGACTGGCGCAGAACGGCAGGAACGGGCTTGCCTCGAAAGTCGGGCACGAGCGGACCGACCAGGTTGGGGCTGGCAGCCGGGGCGGGCGGCTCGCCGGTCGCTTCCGGTTTCGCCGCATCGGCCTGAGCGATGCGGTTTGCGGGCAGTTCATTGACTTCCAACTGGGTTTCCGTCTTGGGCGCCACGTCGGTTTCAGGCCGGTCCTTCGGGACCTGGAGAACGCGTAGGGCGGTCAAGGCGACGTTCTTGAAGACTGGCGCGGCGGCCACGCCGCCTAACTTCGGGGTACGGTTCAGGGTGATCACTACGACGACTCGCGGGTTGGTGACGGGGGCGAAACCGATGAAGGAGGAGTTGTGCCAGTTCTGCCAGGCGCCGTTTTCGAAGATCTCGGCCGAGCCGGTTTTGCCGCCGGCGGAGTAGCCGGGAATGGCGGCGAGCTTTCCGGTGCCCTCCATGACCACGCGCTCCATGATGCGGCGGATGGTGAAACAGGTTTCGGCGCGCAACACGCGGCCCGGCTTGTCGTGCAGGACAGGGATGGTCTCCATCCTGCCGTCCGGTGTGGGGCGGGTTTTGCGCAGCACGAGGTGGGGTTGAACCAGCAAGCCGCCGTTGGCGATGACCGCGACGGCGCGGGCCAGTTGGAGGGCGGTGGCCGACACTTCGTGACCGAAAGCGATGTACTCGTGCGAAGCCGGCGTCCAGCAGTTTGTGTCCCTCGAAGAGTCGCAAGCCTGCTTGCGCAACATGCCGCGGGACTCCTTTGGCAGTTCGACTCCGGTACGGTCTCCGATGCCGAATTTCTTCAGGTACTCGTAGAGCATCTTCGGGCCGGCGCCGATGGCGATTTGAGCGACGCCGATATTGGAGGACTTGACGAGCACCCCGGCCACGTCGAGAGAGCCGTAGGAGTGGACGTCGTGGATGGGCTTGCGGTTGGGCCTGGGAAAGGAGCCGTTGTAGCAGTTCAGGATCCTCTCGGGCGGGAAGAGTCCCGAATCGACGCCCATGGTCACGGTGATCATCTTCATCACGCTGCCGGGTTCGCAGGGGATTTGCACAGCGATGTTGTTGTACCGGGCTTCGACCTCGGCCGGCCCGGGCTTTTCACTGCCGGGATCGAAGGACGGGAGGCTGGACAAAGCCAGGATCTCGCCGGTCCGCGGATCGAGCACGGTGACTGCGCCACCGGCCGCTCCGGATTCCTTCACGCCCTGCGCCAGGAACTGTTCGGCATCGTGCTGGATGACACGGTGGATGGAAAGCGTCAGGTTCACGCCCTGCAGGCTGTCCTCGCTCACCCAACTGACGTAGTTGTCCTGCCGGGAGCCGGTGAGAACCGTCATTCTGCCGGGCTTGCCCTTCAGTTCTTCGTTCAGTTTCTGCTCGATTCCTGCGTTGCCGTTGCCCTCCGCGTCGAGGCTTCCGACGACATGCGCGCCAGTGCGGCCGTTGGGATACTGGCGGCGCTGGTCGCGGGTGATCTCCAGCGGAAACGTGCGGCGGATGAAGAGCAGGCGGTCCTTCTCTTCGGCCGAGATGTGGCGCTTGATGAGCAGGAAGCCGCGGCCGCTGGACTTCCGTGCTCCGCGCTGCTGGTATTCGTGCAGCCGGCCGGCCAACTCCCCGGGATTCAAGGCGAGGGCGGGGGCGACCACGGAGGCGAAGAAGTCGGGATCCTTGACGCGCTGGGGATTGACCACGACAGATTCGGTGCGAACGCTGATGGCAAGAGGCGAACCGGCGCGATCGAGGATCTCGCCGCGGTCGGCCGGGATCTCCATCCGGTGCTGCTGTTGAGCGCGAGCGGCTTTGAGGAACTCGTCGTGCCTGATCACCTGCAGATAGACGAGCCGGGCGGATATGGCAAGAGCCCAGAAGAAGGCGATACGGCCGACGAGTATGACTCGACGGGCCGCCCGCTCGTCCACCGGATGTTCCATTTCAGCCTCGTGCCTCCGTCGATCTCACAGCCGGCCTCATCGTGGCCATCCCGTCTTGAGCCGCCACACCTACCGTTTGTCGAGCGCGGCGACCGTACCCTTGGCAGGGGGAGCGAACACGACACTGGCGGCCGTGGGGTTGTGGAACTGACGGCCGCCCCACTGCTCCAACTGGCGCGGGCTGAGCAAGGAAGCTTCCTTGCTTCTCAGCATTCGAAGTTCGTTGGTCAACTGCTCGCGCTCGGCTCTCAATTGCTCCACACGGCGGCTGGCCAGCAGGCTGTAACCGCCCGGCAGCAGCAGCGCGATGAGCAGGAGGCTGGCCATGATGACGCCTCCAGCCATCCCCAGGCTGGCCGCCCAGTCTTTGCGGTCCACGAGCCGCACTACTTTGGTGTTGTCGATCGCCTTGACATAGAGGTGGATTTCCTCCCGGGGCAGCGTGCGCAAGCGAAAGTCCTCCGCGGGGCCGCAGCGCTCCGCGGCGCGGCTGATGCCCCTGCCCGCCGCCAGCCAATCAAACAATGCCGCCAAGTTCGTCATCGGATTGATCTCTCCCTCTCCCCGGACCTTCCGGCCTTACATGGCCTCCAGCGCCCGGAGCACCGCGCTCCTGGAGGCCGGATTCCTCCTGGTCTCATCCACACTCGGCCTGACCACGTGCTTGGTCAGGACGCGGGCCCGGCGCAGCTTGCCAAGGTCCCGGAATACGTTTTTTACTTTGCGGTCGTCGAGCGACTGAAACGCGATGACCACCCACCGGCCGCCGGCGGCAAGCCACTCCGGCGCCTGAGCCAGGAATGCATCCAGCTCTCCCTGCTCGTCGTTGACAGCCATTCGTAGAGCCTGAAAGACCCTGGTGGCAGGATGGAGCTTTCCGGACCGGGGCACGACCGATGACACAACCGCCGCCAGGTGGGCGGTGTCGCGAATCGGCCGTGCGCGGACCAGTGCTCTGGCTATCTTCTCTGCCGGATGCCTCCTTTCTTCTCCTAAGTTGATGAAGAGTTGGGCGAGTTCCCGTTCCGAGGAGCGGTTCAACACGTCGCCGGCGGTCACCTGCTGGCGCCGGTCCATTCTCATATCCAGCGGGCCTGCCTGCAGCAGGGTGAAACCGCGCTCCGGCGAGGTCAACTGCATGCGGCTCACGCCCAGGTCGGCGAGGATACCATTCACCTTCCCGATACCCAGGGAGTTCAGAATGACGCTCAACTCGGAGAAGGCCGCCTGGCGGAAGATGATCCTGTCCGCACAGTCCTGCGTATTCCTGCGTGCAAGTTCGAGCGAATCCCCGTCGCGGTCGAGGGAGAGGACCCGCCCGGTGGTCAACGCGCGAGCGATGGCGCCGGTATGCCCGCCGAGGCCGGCCGTGCAGTCCACGTAGAGACCCTGGGGCCTGATCGCCAGGTACTCCAGCGATTCGTTCAGCAGTACTGGAAAGTGCTCCATACCGCATCACAGGTTGAATCCGAGACCGGCGGCCCAGGAGAGGTCGTCGCCGATGCTCTGTTCGATCCGGCCCAGTTCCGCCTCGTAGCGGGTTTGTGAATAGACGGCGATGACGTCGTCGTAGAAACGGAGTTGAACGGGCTGGTCTTCCAGGCTCAGTTCCTTTCTGAGCAACTGGGGGAGGGTGATGCGCCCCTGCGGGTCGACATCCACGTCGGAACCGAACTTGTCGCCGAACTTGGCGATGCGGGCCTTGGCCTCCGGGTTTGGGGAGAGCTTCTCCAGATTGCGCTCCCAACTGCCGTTGGTGTAGATTCGGGCCATGCCCTGGAATAGTGTGACGAAGAGGGTCTTGTCCGAAAGCAGCTTCAGGTACTCCTGGTACCTGGCAGGCAGCTTGAGACGCCCGGCGGCGTCCACTTTGGCGGCGTGGAAGCCTCGCGGGGGCCGGGGGTGAGTCATGGCTGAGGTCGTCAGGTCCATTTGAGTCCAAATCAAACCTATCTCGGCCGTTTTCGGCCATTGAGAGTATCGTAGAGCCAATAGCTGCTTGCGTGCAAGTCCTTTTTTCGGAGACCCTTCAAGGGCTTCCTTAAAGTTCGCCATTTGTTCGCTTCGATGGCCGGAGAAGGCGGCCGCGAAGTGGAATGGAGGAGATTGGCAGCGGTGGCGGGATCTGTTAGCCTGACCAATGTGTACGGTAAACTGTATGACCTGGATCCGGGACCGGAATCGCCCGAACTGGTGCGGATGATCGTTGAGATTCCGAAGGGTTCATCCAACAAGGTGGAGTACGACGGAAAGCTTGGCATCTTCCGTCTCGACCGGGCGTTATACTCGCCGATGCACTACCCGGGAGACTACGGATTCATACCTGGCACACTGGCTGAGGACGGGGATCCGCTGGACGTGCTGACGCTGGTGAACGAGCCGAGCTTCACGGGCTGCCTGATCGAAGTCCGTCCGGTGGGAGTGCTGGACATGGTGGACCGGGAAGAGGAAGACCAGAAGGTGATCGCGGTACCGACGCGGAATCCGCGCTACGACCAGATCCACACGATGGACCAGGTATTTCCGCACGTGCGGCGCGAGTTGGAGCACTTCTTCAGCATCTACAAGGAGCTGGAGGGGCGCGTAGCGACGACACAGGGTTGGGGCGGCCCGCGGGAGGCGCGGCGGGTGATTCTGGACTCGCGGCAGCGCTACTTGAACAGGAAGAGATCCGAGGCGGGCGAGGGTTCGGGCGGAAGTGGGAGCAGCGAGTCGCCGTCGGGATCGTGAGCCTTGTAGCGGCGCAGTGCCAGGGGGCGGTTGCGCACGGCATAGCAGTAGGCACAGCCGTGGGGGCAGGTGTCGTACTCGCCGATATCCCGTGACTCATGACAGGCGCAACCGGGGCGGTTGCCCTTGAGGGGAACCGCCAGGGGGAGGCCGGCGATGGCGGAGAGGCGCCGTGCATCGACGCAACGGGCTTCGGCGGAGGCGGGGGACAGATAACGCGGCTGGGTGCAGATGGTGAGCTTCATGCCGCGCGAGGCGGCGGTTTGAGCCAGTTCATCGGCCAGGGCGATTTTCACCGAGTCGTCAGGATCGTGCCACTGGAGGCCGTGGCGGGCTGCGGCGGCGTCGAGGTTGCGGCGTGACTTGGCGTAGATCTGGGCAAAGCTGACGACGACTTCGGTGGAGGCGCCTTCAAGCGCGGCGGCCAACGAGGCGAAGTTACGGCGATGGAAGTCGGGGGTGGTTTCGGAGCTGAAGACGATGGGGTCGTAGCGCCAGACGGGACAGAGGGGGTGGACCTCGACCGAGAGGCGGCGAATCTGGTCCACCGCGGCAGCGGGAGGGATGACGGCGGTTTCCAGAGTTCGGGGGTAGCCGGTGATTGTGAATTGCACGACGTAAGGCCGGCCGCAGGCGTGCAACTCTGCCGCGCGGGCGAGCACGGGTGCGAAGTTCCGGGTCCAGAAGACGAACCCCGTGACGCTTTCCGGCCGCAGGTCGACGCGCGCCGGCTTACCTGAGTAGGGGTTTCTGACGCGGCACCAGCCGGCGCGCAGGCGGTTGAAGAACCACTGCGAGTAAAACGCCGGGATGTCGGTGCGGTAGCTGGCCGAGATGATCACGCCGGACCCGTAGACCAGCGTAGCTGGTGAGGAGCGGTCAGCGGGGCTGGAAGGCCGTCCTGAGCCGGCGCCAGGTTTCGGGAAGATCCTCGGGCATCACGCGGGTCTCCCCGATGGTGGTCATGAAACTGGCGTCTCCCGCCCATCGAGGCAGGACGTGCATATGCAGGTGGCCGACGATGCCGGCGCCGGCGCACTCGCCGAGGTTCATGCCGGCGTTGAGGCCCTGCGGGCGGTAGACGGCGCGAATGTGTCGCACGGCCTGCTGCGTCAGGCTCATGAGTTCGGCGGCCGCGGGCTGGGGCAGATCTTCCAGATTGGCGATGTGCGCGTAGGGGACGATCATGAGGTGGCCGGTCGTGTAGGGGTAGAGGTTGAGCAGCACGTAGTTGTACTGCCCGCGATGGAGGATGAAGTTCTCGTCGTCGTTTTCCTGCGCGGCTTTAGCGCAGAAAACGCAGGCGTCCGATGGGGTCGCCTTGCTGACGTACTGGTAGCGCCAGGGGCTCCAGAGCCTGTCCATGGAGGCTCCCGCAACCGGTCTCAGGCGCCCGGCGCCGGCGCGGGGGCGGCTGGGGCTTCGGAGGCGGGCTCGTGGTTGACCAAGTCCTTGAGTTCCTTACTCGGTTTGAAGTAGGGGATCCGCTTGGCGGGAACGTCCACCCGGGCGCCGGTCTTGGGATTGCGTCCGATGCGGGACTGCCTCTGGCGAGTGCGGAAGCTGCCGAATCCGCGAATTTCGATCTTGTCGCCTTCGCGCAGGGCCTTCACGACGCTGTCGAAGATGGCCTCGACGATTACTTCCGATTCCTTGCGGGTGAATTCGACCACCCGGGATACTTCTTCAATCAAGTCCGCTTTGGTCATTGGTCTGTAGTCCTGTCCGCTTTGGGTGATGTAGAGTGTTTCCCTGCCGCTACTGGCCGGCGGTCGGCGGCTCCTGCAAGTCCGGCTGCGCGGCGTCCTCGATGCCCTGAGTGGCCAGGGCAGCCTGGCGTTGGTAGTCTTCCAGCCGCTTTCTCTCCTTTTCGGCATCGGCGCTGGTGACGGTGAGACCGATGCGTTTCTCGGCCTCGCTCATCTTGATGATCTTGAATGCCGTTTCCCGTCCGATGGGCAGCGGGTCCGGCTGGTCCCGCATCTCAGCCGGGATCTCCGAATTATGGCAGAGGCCTTCGACTCCGGGCGCGAGCTCCACGAAGACGCCGAAGTTGACGGTGCGGGAGGGCTTGCCGTTGACGATGTCGCCGATGCGGTGGTGCTGGAAGAACGACTCCCAGGCGTCGGGCTGGAGCTGCTTGATGCCGAGCGAGAGGCGCCGGCTGCCGGAATCGATCTGGAGGATGACGGCCTGGACGACCTGTCCCTTTTTCAGCACTTCCGACGGGTGCTGAACGCGCTTGGTCCAGGAGAGGTCGGAGATGTGGACAAGGCCGTCGATGCCCTCTTCGATCTCGATGAAGGCGCCGAAATCGGAGAGTTTCCTGACCCTCCCCTCCACGACGCTGCCGATAGCATAGCGGTTGTCGACGGTGGTCCAGGGATCCGGCTCCAGTTGCTTGATGCCGAGCGAGATCCGCCGCTCTTTGGGCTTCACCTCCAGCACGACGCTTTCGACGTTGTCGCCGACCTTGACGACTTTCGACGGATGCTTCATGCGGCGAGACCAGGTCATCTCGGAGATGTGGATGAGGCCCTCGACGCCGGCCTCGAGTTCGATGAAGGCGCCATAGTCGGTGACGCTGACGACCCGGCCGACGACTTTCATGCCATCGGAGTAGTGGTCGTAGATGGTTTCCCAAGGATCGGGCTGCACCTGTTTCAAGCCGAGGGAGATGCGCTCCCTGTCCCGATCGAACTTGAGGATTTTGACGGTGATCTCCTGGCCCACCTGGAGCACGCTGGAGGGGTGGGCCACCCGCCCGTGGGACATGTCTGAGACATGCAGGAGGCCGTCGATGCCGCCGAGGTCGACAAAGGCGCCGTAGTCGGTGAGATTCTTGACGGCGCCGGTCACCAGGTCGCCTTCGTGAAGGTGATCCAGGAGACCGGACTTGCGAACCGTGATTTCATCTTCCATCGCCGCCTTGCGCGAGATGACGACGTTGTTGCGCCGGCGGTTCAGCTTGACGACCTTGACGGCGATGTCCTGCCCGATGAGGGAGTCGAGGTTGTGCATGGGACGCACATCGACCTGCGTGCTGGGCATGAAGGCGACCACACCGACATCGACGCTGAGCCCGCCCTTGACACGTCCCAGGACGCGGCCTGAGATCATGAGGTTTTCGCGGTGGGCCTTTTCGAGGGTATCCCATGCTCGGAAGCGGCTAGCCCGTTCATGGGAAAGGGTAATATAGCCTTCCATGTCGCGGCGCCGGTCCACCATGACTTCTATGGTGTCGCCCGGCTGGACCGCCAACTGCCCGTCAGGTGTGGAGACCTGCTCGAGGGGGACGAACCCTTCCTGCTTGAGTCCGACGTCGACGATGACACCCTTTGGGGTGACCTGGAGGACGTGCCCCATGAGGACCTCGCCTTCGGCGGGGGGCGCCAAATGGCTGTAGTCATCGAGCAGTTGTTCGTAGCTTTCCTCGCCGCCGGGTTGAGCTTCCACCGAGCGGTCGTCCTGGTTGCTGGTCATGACCCAGTCTCCAATGCGCCTCGATTCTGCGGGGTACACTTCTCCGAGATGGCCCTCCGCAGCAGCATACGCACCTCCAATGGTCCATACAAATCATTGAAAGTGCGACACTTCAGAACTATAGCCGAGGCTGGGAGCCTTGTCAACCGGAGCTGACGGGGGTGTCAAGGCAAAGTAGAAACGTCCCCATGCCGGCAAAGTAGAAGTGTCCCCTTTTGCTTGGGCCTGGGATTGGGGCGTGTTAGTCTGCGGGTGCCGGTGAAGCGGAGACGGGCTCTGCTGGCGAGCAACCCGATCAAGGA
>JACRBC010000123.1 GCA_016213245.1 Candidatus Solibacter usitatus
GTGGGCTCATGTTTGGCTCCTCAGGCAAGTCAGGTCGGTTGCGCGTACAACCGACTTGAGTGTGAGCCCAAAGACGTCCCGCTGGAACCACACCAGGCAGCGAGCACGGGGCGGGAATACCGCGTCAGCGGTTTAGTTCAAAGAAAAGGGTGGGCGCGGCCGGCGGGGGGCTTGGGTTGCAGTTGGGCGGGCTGGGGGCTATGATGAAGGGGTCACAGGCAGTCGGGGCGTAGCGCAGTCTGGTTAGCGCGCCTGGTTCGGGACCAGGAGGCCGGTGGTTCAAATCCACTCGCCCCGACCATTCATTGCAAGTTCCCTCCCCATCCAGCACAATGGCCGTATGAGCGGCGTGGCGGTCCAAGACGGCACCCTGCGAGAAATCGTTTTTCACCTGGTGCAGGCGGTGGACCCGGAGCGGATCATCCTCTTTGGCACTCTTTGGCAGCCGGGCACGAGGGGTCTCAGGACCCGACAGCCATTACGACCTGTTGATTGTGAAAGCGGAGCCTGACGCGTCGCGGCGTCGAACGGGCCGGCTATACAGGAACCTCTGGGGGATTCCGAAGGCTGTCGATTTGCTGTGGTACACACCGGAGGAAGTGGAAGAGTGGTCCGACGTGCGGCAGCATGTGGCCACGCAGGCGGTGAGGAACGGCATCGTGGTCTACGAAGAACAGCCCGGCTGATCTGGCGAGACAACTAGAGCGATGCGCGCTTCGAGGTCCAACTGACGACGAAGTTGAACGCCTGCGCACGCTAGGGTGGCAGCCCGAACGCGTCATCGAGGCAGGAGAGAGACGAGCGGCTGAAGAACGAGCCCAGAGTTCTCGACTGGATGGAGCAGAGGAATGGCGGCGCGGTCGTCTGCGCGACGCAGTGCCGGCGCACGAGCTCACTACCGCGTTCCAAGACATTCTCCCTCGCGCTTTGGCCGCGCGCGGTCTCGCGCTGGCTGATCTGATCACAGATCAGCCATCCGCTCGCGCCTTCGTTCGCTCAATGCCCAGCACCGAGGTATCGATCGCGCTGAAGACTGGTTGGCACCGCAACAGAGATAAGCAGTGGAGTGCCCACGACATTTATGACATCGACGCCATGTCTCCGGCCGTCCCGTATTGCGACATCGTCGTGACTGATAAGGCCTGTCACGACGCGCCGCAGAGGGCACGCCTGGGCCAGCGAATGCAAACGGCACTGCTATGGGACCTTGAGGAGCTTCCTAGAACCATTGACCAATGGAAAGCAAGACGCGCGCCGGCGGAATAGCCGATTCTGGCGCTGATGATCGCATTCAGATTCACGAACAGCCAGGCGAGTTTCCGGCACGGCCGCGGGACCAGAGTTTGTCTGACAGGCGACCGCCGCTTGACGACCGGGCTCACGGCTCGCGAGAGGGCCTTGAGGGCAAGGGAGCACTTCCCGGAGCTGGAGCCGTTTCGGCATGAAGTTCCAGAATCCACGGAGTTCGCCGTGCGGCTCCGCTACGACGATCTACCGTGGCTCACCCGGGACGAGGCCGCCCATGCGGTGGAGGTGGTGAGTCGCATGCACGCGGTGTTTCTCGGCCTGAATTAGATCCGGGCGCGATTGGGCGCCGGAAGGCCGACTGTGACGCTATCGAAGGCAGTCGACCGGAACCAACGGGGTGTCAGATTGCCGGAGCCACAGTTGTTGCAGACGCATGCCCATGTGGAAACATTGTTGTGAGCCTCTGCCTGAGATCCTCCTTGCCAAGCGTTAGCGGCGGAGCAGAGCCTCGGCTATCCGCTTCTTGAGAGCCGCGGCCTGCCGCGGTGTCCACTCGTAATAGCGCCGGCCCGACTTCGCTCCAACTTCGCCCCGTTCGGCCTTCTCTCGCAGTGCGGAGGCGCCGGGCGAAGACTCCAGATCGGGCGGAATGTAAAACGCCGCCGCCAGTATCGTGTCCCATCCCGCAAGATCAAAGAGCTCAAGTACCCCGGCAGCTTCCCAACGCCGGCTGAGGCCGAACTTGATCGCATGATCTACGTCCTGCGGTGTCGCGACGCCCCCGCCGAGCAGCGCGATGGCTTCGCGAACGAGCGCTGCTTGCAGCCGGTTGGCAAGGAAGCCGGGGACCTCCTTCCGCAATACGGCGGGCTTCTTTCCCAGTCTCAGCAGGAGCGCGACAGTGGTGTCGACGATTGCTTCGGGCGGCGCGTGGGGTTGGTGTGAGTTTCGCTCGAACCCATGGGCAGCGGCGGAAGGAGGGGTCTCGCCAGGATTTAGAAAAACCAGTATACTTTTTCTAAACCACTGAACTGAGAAAGCCGATGCAAACCATGCGAGATCAGATAGTTGCGAGGATCGAGGGGCTTCCCAAGGGGGAGGCCTTCTCAGCGAAGGATTTCCTCGACATCGCCAGCCGGGGCACGATTGATGTGGCCCTGGCAAGCCTTGCGCGGAGCGGAGCGATCCGGCGTGTGAGACGCGGCCTCTACGATGTTCCGCGCGTCAATCCGGCTCTCGGCGGGGAGCTGAGCCCGGACATCGATAGCGCTGCGCAGGCCATCGCCCGCAGGCAGCGCTGGAAGATCATTCCTGACGGCGCATGGGCCGCGAACCTTCTGGGATTGTCGACGCAAGTTCCGGCCAAGATTGTCTACCTGACAGATGGCCCCAGCAAGGCGGTGCCGATTGGGCGCCGCACCATCCATCTCAAGCATGCCGGTCCGAAGACCATGGCCGGTCTTGAGGGCAAGTCCGCGCTGGTGGTTCAGGCGCTCCGGTACATGGGGAAGGAGGGCGTTGGACATCAGGAAATCAAGAAGCTGCGCGCCTTGTTGTCACCTGCGGAGAAGCGCAACCTGTTCAGAGACACTCGATTCGGTGTCGATTGGATCTATGAGGCAGCCAAACGAGTTGAGGAGACGCCCGCTTGAACAGCGTCGCGCGCATGACCGCGAACGAGCGGTCACAAGCATTTCAGGAGACGGCAGAACGAAAGGATCTGCCTGAATCTGTTGTCGAGAAAGACTTCTGGGTCTGCTGGGTCCTGAAACAGCTCTTCTCGATAGACGCTCTGTCGAACCGGCTGCTGTTCAAGGGTGGAACGTCACTGTCAAAGATCTTCCACGCCATCAACCGGTTCTCAGAAGACATCGACATCGCCGTGGACTATTCAGCGCTTGGATTCACGGGCAACCGTGATCCTCGCCAGCATGGAATATCCAAGACCAAGCGCGCGACCATCCTGGCTGAGATGACGACGGCGTGTCAGAACTACATCCGGGGCGAATTCCTGGACGCTCTGAGGACGCGCTGCGATGAGCTCCTGCCGCCCCAGAGTGGTTGGGAGTTGGAGGTGGACCCGACGGATCCCAATGTCGTCCTCTTCCGCTATCCGGCGGCAAGCGCAGAGCGCCTGGCCTACATTCGCCCGCAAGTTGTTCTTGAGCTCGGGACACACGCGGAATTCGTGCCGCGTGGGAGGTTCACAATTCGTCCGTTCGTCGCAGAGGAGTTTACCGCACTTATGCCGGATGGCGAAGCCCAGGTCGAGGCAATCCTTGCCAAGCGAACATTCTGGGAGAAGGTGACCATCCTGCATGCGGACTTCCACCGTCCGCAGGACAAGGCGCTTCCCGGCCGCTATTCGCGCCACTACTATGACGTGGCAATGATGGTGGAAGGTGAGATCAAGGCCGAGGCCGTTGCCGATGCCGAACTTCTCGCCCAAGTCGTGAGTCACAAGCAAGCGTTCTATCCCTCGGGGTGGGCTCGCTATGACTTGGCGCGCCGTGGGACTCTCCGAGTGTCACCCGCCGAGAGCCGAATCGCGGCGCTGAGGCGAGACTACAGGGATATGGCGGACATGATCTTTGGGGAGCCGCCGCCATTCGATTTGCTCATGGAGAAGTTGGCCGCGCTGGAAGCGGATCTGAACTCCTGAGTCCTTATTGACCGGATGGCGGCCGCCGGAGCCTTTGCGTACCGTCGCAGCGGACGGCAGGACGGACATCTACGGCGTCCTCTGGCGTCCCTCCAACTTCGGCCCGGCGAAAAAGTACCCGGCGGTCGAGGTCATCCACACTGGGCCTCAGGGCTTCAGCGCGCCCAAGCAGTTGTGGCTGAACAGCCAGGGGCAGCCGCTGGCCGAACCCGGCTTCGTTGTCATGACCGTCGGCGGTCGCGGGATGGCGTACCGCTCCAAGGCCTTCCACGATTTCGCCCACAAAAACCCCGGTGCGACCGACGGTCTCGAAGATCACGTCGCCGCCTGGAAACGGCTCGCGGCGAATTACCCCCACATCGACCTGTCTCGCGCCGGCGCCGCCGGCCACTCGGCGGGCGGCACGTAGCCCAGCGCCGAGTGCAGGCGCAGGCGCTTCTGGTTGTGGACTCCCGGCAGGAACTGGTGGATCGAGGTGCGTGCCTCAGCCAGGTCCCGGCACTCGTTGCGGTGCACCTCCTCAGACTTTGGGGTCTTTCGGCTATGCTCATGGGGAACGCCATGACTCGCAGAACCGTGTTGACGATGAGTGGAGCCGCGCCCGCCGTGTTGAGGCAGGGCAGCCCGGGCCAGAAGCGGCCGAACATCCTGTTCCTGATGACGGACCAGCAGCGGGGCGACTGCGTGGGGGCGGGCGGCAACCGGGTGATCCGCACGCCGAACATGGACCGCATCGCCAAGGAAGGCGTGCTGTTCAGCCAAGCCTACTCCTCGACGCCGACCTGCACGCCGGCGCGGACCGCGCTGCTCACCGGGCTTTCACCGTGGCATCACGGGATGTTGGGGATGACGGCGATGGCGGAGCGCTATCCCCTGGAGAAGCCGCGGGCGCTGCGCGACGCGGGCTACTACACGATGACGGTAGGCAAGCAGCACTTCCACCCGATGCGCAACGGACACGGCTACCAGCGCATGATCCTGGACGAACACTGCCCGTGCGGCAACGGGCCGCAGGCGCTGGCGGCGGCGGAAAAGCGAGGCCCCGTCGAGCGTAGCGACTACGAGAGCTGGTTCTGGTCGCAGGCGCCGAACCTGGATCCGCACGCCACCGGGTTATGGTGGAACGACTACCCGTCGCGGCCGTTCGCGCTGCCGGAGCGCCTCCACGCCACCACCTGGACCGGCGACACGGCCGTCAACTTCCTGAACGGCTGGGAGGGACCGCAGCCGTTTTTCCTGAAAGTCTCCTTCATCCGCCCGCACAGCCCCTACGATCCGCCGGAGCGGTTCATGAAGATGTACGAGGACGCGGCGCTGCCGGAGGCGCGGGCCGGCAAGTGGGCGGAGAAGTACGAGCCGCCGAGCAGCGACCGGACCGACATCTGGCACGGGAAGCTGAACCCGCGGGTGATCCGGCGATCGAGACAGGGCTATTACGGGTGCATCTCCCAGGTGGACATGCAGATCGGCCGGATCCTGGAGGCACTGGAGAAGCGCGGCCGGCTGGACGAAACGCTGATCCTGTTCACCTCCGACCACGGCGACATGACCGGCGACCACAATCTGTGGCGCAAGTCGTACGCCTACGAGGCGTCGGCGCGGATCCCGATGCTGATGCGCTGGCCGACGGGGTTGACCGGCGCCCGGCGCGGCGTGGAGATGGCGCAACCGGTGGAGCTGCGGGACGTGCTGGCGACCTTCCTCGACGCCGCGGGCGCGGAGCCTTCGCAGCCCATCGACGGGCGCAGCCTGCTCTCCCTGGTGCGCAACAGCGGGGCGGGCTGGCGGGAGTTCATCGACCTGGAACACGACGTCTGCTATAGCCCGTCGAACCACTGGAACGCGCTGACCGACGGGCGCTGGAAGTACATTTTCCACGCCCAGAACGGCGAGGAGCAGCTCTTCCGCCTGGCCGGCGATCCGCATGAGTTGAACGACCTGGCCGGCGATGCGGGCCACGCGGGTGAGCTGCGGCGCTGGAGGCAGCGCCTGATGGCGCACTTCGAGGAGCGCGGCGAGCCGTTCCTGGTGAACGGCCGGCTGGGGCTGCGGCCCAAGGCGATGATGAACGGCCCGAACTTCCCGCGCAAGGCGGGGTGAGACCCTGCCGGGATAATTGACATCTTAGTCAAGTTGGGAGATAGTTGACTCACCGTTTGTGATCAACCGAATTCACGGGAGGGCCAGAGGATGATTGTCGTTCGAAACTGCTTTGTAGCGAGACCGGGCCAGGCGAGCCGCCTGGCGGTGCAGATCAAGGGCGCCGCGGCGGCCAGTTCCATGCCGCGATACCGGGTGCTGACGGATCTGACCGGAGAGTTCAATCGTGTGGTGCTGGAGTATGAGGTGGAAAACATCACCGAGTTCGAGGCGCGGATGAAGGAGTACATGACCAACGAGGCCTTCCGTGAAAAGATGAAAGGCTATACGGACCTGTGGTTGACTGGCAGCCGCGAGATCATGCAGGTGGCCTAGGGCTCTGACCGCGTGATTTGGTGCCTTTGCGAAACCATTCCGTTGAAGACGCGCCTGGCTGACCCCCTCCCTACCGGTCGGGGCTCGGAACCGAGCCGCGCGCGTCAGCAAGCGGTAGCGGAACAACGCACTTCATCAGGCGGCCGCGGCTCTAGGGCTCGGCCAGACGCAGCGGTGAATCCGGCTGCCGCTGGAACCGGTAGCCGCGCTCGGCGAGCCAGGCAGGAAGCCAGTTCATCCGGGGAAGACCGCTCGAGAGGACGTAGAAGCGCGGGTGCGCGGCGATGAACTGTTCGGGCGAAGCAATGTTCAGGCTCGCATAGCGGTGCAGGGTGAGCATGAGGCGGGCGTTGTCCGAGGTGCCGCCGAGGCGGCCGGCGGCATCCTTGTCAGCGAGGCAGAAGAGCCGCGAGGCCAGGGCTGGTTCGGCGTAGTGTGCGGTGGGGAAGAAGTCGAGCGAATTGGCGAAGACGATGGGCAGGGTTTCTCCTGGCGCGTTGCGGGCAGCGGCGAGAAGGGGGGACTGACGGCCCGCAACCGCGGCCGGCGGGACATGAAAGAGCCGCGCGATTCCCGTAACGGTAAACCACATCACGGCCAGCGACAACCCAGCCGCACTGAGAACCTCCACGCGGGACGAGTTCAGAGGGACGGAGAGCGGCACGAGCAGCGCCGCCGCCAGCACGACGGGGATGGCATAGCGATCGGCGAAGGCCCCGCCGGAGAGCAGCGCCAGGCCGAGGCCCATCAGGGGAAGCATCAGCATGGGGAGCAACAGAAGGAACTCGGCCCGTTTGCGGTTGGCGCCGTATGCGGCCAGGGCCAGGCCGGTGGGAATGGCGGCCAGCGAGGCGTAGAGGGGGAGTCCGAGGAGGTTGCCGTAGTAGTAGGGAATACCGCGGATGTCGGGCCGGGCCCAGTGTTGGGCGCCGGATTCGGCGCGGGCGTGGAGCAGGATGGGCAGGGTGAGGACGACGGGAATCAGGGACAGGGCGAGGGCGAGCCAGACAGTGCGGCGCACACGCCGGTGCACCCCGTAGTGCGCCGCTTCGGCCAACGCGAAGCAGGCGACAGCAAGCGGGGCGAGGTAGTGCAGGGAGGCGGCCAGGGGCAGGAGCAGCAACAGCCAGCGGTGGCGGTTCTCCCGCAGCCAACACGCCATGGCCCAGGCGGTGACTCCAAGCAGCAGGCCGTAGGGCCGGGCCTCGGAGCCGTAGCTGGAGACAGGCATGATGGCGAGGATGGCGGCCGAGGCGAGCCCGGCGGCGGGCCCGCGGACCTGGCGCGCGAATGAGTACACGCCGGAGAGCGCAAGCAGCCAGCCGGCGATGGCGGGGAGGCGGTAGGCGAGGTGGGGATCGCCCATAACGGCGGCGCAAAGTGCGTTGATGCCGTGGAAGGCGGGGGGCATGGCGTCCAGACCGTCGTAGAGGGCTTGCCAGAGCCGGCCGGAGTTGAGCAGGCGGCCGGCGTAGACGGTGAACAGTTCGTCGAACCAGAACGGCTTCTTCAGCGACGCGAGCGTGGCGAGGGCAGCGTTGGCGGCCAGCAGCAGCACGAAAAGAACGCGGCAGGCGCGAGAGAACATGAATCGACCCAGTGTATGAGTTTGGAGGGGGGCGGACGACCCACCCTCGCCGAGGGCCGGGACATGGAGGAGGAAAGTCCCGGGCCTCGACGAGCTAACGGATCGTTTCGAACATCATGTCGAAGGGGACCATGGTTTGGCAAGCAGCGAGGACGCTATCTTTGGATGCACAACAGGACGGCCAAGCGGTCCGAACAAAATCGTTTGAAACCGTCAGGTTTTCGTTACAATAGGCACAATCTCCGCGCGCCGAGGGGCTGATGCTGGGCCGCACAATATCGCACTACAGGATCGAGGACCGCGTGGGTCAGGGCGGCATGGGGATCGTGTACCTGGCGACAGACCTGCAATTGCAGCGGCGGGTTGCGATCAAGTTCGCCACGGCTGGGGACGGCGTCGACCGGCAGAGGCTGCAAGCCGAGGCCCGGGCGGCGTCGCGGCTTGCGCACCCGGGTATCGCGCACATCTACGAACTGGGCCAGTCTGAGGACGGGCAACCCTTCTTCGTCATGGAGTACGTGCCCGGCAGGAACCTTTCGGACCTGCTGGCGGCTGGGCCGCTGGAGATCACCACGACGCTGGATGTCATGCGGGCGCTCGCTTCGGCGCTGGCCGAGGCGCACCGGCACGGGGTGGTGCACCGGGACATCAAGCCGGCCAACATTCGGGTAACCGACGGCGGCGAAGTGAAGGTGCTGGATTTCGGCCTGGCGAAGACATCGCGGCCGGCTGGCCCGGCGGCTGGTGACGGCACGCTGACCGCTCCCTTGATAGAGACGGGGCTCATCGAGGGGACGCCCGGGTACCTTGCGCCGGAGCAAGCGTCGGGCAAGCCGGTGGACGCCCGCAGCGATCTCTTCTCCACGGGTTGCGTGCTGTACCAGTGCCTGACAGGGAAGCGGCCGTTCGTGGGGGAGAGCCTCCTGGAGAGCATGTTGTTGACCCACGGCCACACTCCGCCCGCGCCTTCGTCGGTAAACAAGTCGGCGCCTGCCTGGCTGGACGCCGTCGCGGCGCGATTGCTGCAGAAGGATCCCGCCCTGCGCTATCAGTCGGCCGGAGAGTTGCTCGCCGACCTGGAGGCGGGCGGCGCAAAGAAAGGCCTCCTCGCGAGCCGGAGGGTGCGGGTTGCGGTCGTGGCGCTGGCGGCAATAGCCGCCGCCAGCGCGGGGTGGTGGCTGTGGTCGTCCCGGCCCTACCTCCCCAAGCCGGAAGCCGCGCGCTGGTTTGAGGAGGGCAGCAGCGCGCTCCGGGACGGCACATTCCTGAAGGCAAGCAAGGCGCTGGGCGAGGCGGTGCGGCTGGATCCGGATTTTGTCCTGGCGCGGGCGCACCTGGCCGAGGCTTGGATCGAACTGGACGAGGCGGGACGGGCCAAGGACGAGATGCTGCGCCTACAACGGTCACCGCACCTGGTCAAACGGTTGGGGAAGGCGGACCGGCTGCACCTGGAGGCGATCGAGTATCTGGTGACTGGGGACCACCGCGAGAGCATCGCCCGCTACCGCTCGATGCTGGGGCTGGCGGCGGAAAACGCGCAAGCCTACATGGACCTGGGCCAGGCCTGCGAGCGGGCGGGCGACTCGGGCTGCGCGCTGGATAGCTACCGGCAGGCGGTGAAGCTGGACCCGCAGTACGCCGCGGGCCACCTGCGGCTCGGATTGCTGCAACGCCGTATGCGCAAGGACGTTGAGGCGGAGCGGTCGCTGCAGGAGTCCGAGCGGCTCTACCAGGCGGCCAGCAACGTGGAGGGCCTGACGGAGGCGCAGTACGGGCTGGGCGCCCTGCAGTCGGAGAGGGCCGAGCCGGCGCGGGCGCGGGAGACGCTGGAAAAGGCTCTGGCGGCCGCGCGGCTGACGGCGAACGTGCAACAGCAAGTGAAGATCCTGATGCAACTGGCGGCGCTGGGCGTGAAATCCGCCGACGAGGAGGAAGTGCGGCAGCGGGCGCAGCAGGCGGTGGACCTGGCGCGGAGCGCGGGCGCGGAGAACCTGGCATCGCGGGCCCTGATCACCCTGGGCGGCGCCTTCTTCCAGACCGGCAAAGCCGAAGCGGAGCGCTACTACACGCAGGCCCTGGACATCGCGCGGCGGAACAGGGCCGCGGCGACGGAGGCGCGGGCGCTGCTGGCGCTGGGCAGCCTGCATAGCACGACGGGCCAGAGCGGGAAGGCGGTGGCCGAACTGGAGCCGGCGGCGCTGTACTTCCGGCAGGCGGGATTCCATGCGGAAGGGTTCCGGGCCAGCGTGCTGTTGGCTAGAACCAGGCGCAAGGATGGGGACCTGGAGGGCGCCGAACGGGTGCTCCGGGAGCTGCTGCCGGAGACGGAGAAGATCGGGACGCGGGAGGAGCAGGCGCTGCTCCACGAGGCCGTGGGGCAGGTGGAGTTCCTGCGCGGGGCTTACAGGGCGGCGGCACGGAGCTTCGAACGCTCGTATGAACTGAATGAGGCGGCGGGGAACAAACCGGGAGTGGTGAACGGCCTGTTGAACAGGGCGAGGCAGACATGGCGGCTGGGGGATTCAGCCCGGGCAAAAGCGCTGCTGGCTGAAGCGGAGACCCTGGCGGCAGGGGCCGGCCTGAAGGCGGCGGCGGGCGACGCCCGGTTGGAGCGGGTGTTGATGGCGCTGAGCGAGGGCCGTTTTGGAGAAGCGCTGGCGTCGGTGGATGCCGTGGAGAGCACGGGCACGCCTGGAGACGCCGAAGGACGAATGCGGTTGGAGTCGGCGCGCGCGCTGGCACTGGGGGGTGCGGGTCGCGCCGCCGCAGGATTGGCGCTGTGCGGAAAGCTGCTGCACGCGGAAACCGGCGCACAGCGGGGCTGGCCGTTGCCGGAGGCGCGGCTGGAGTGCGCCGCGGTGGCGCTGGCCGCGCGGGACCAGTCGCAGGCCTTGGCGTGGGCCGGGCTGGCGCGGCAGGATTTCGAGCGGTCGAGAAACCCGGAAGCGTTGTGGCGGGCCTTGACCCTGATGGCGCTGAGCGGATCACCCATGGCCGGCAGACCGGCCATGGCAGCGTTGAGTGAGTTGGAAAGAACGTGGGACGGCCAGGATTTCAAGCGGTATCTGAATCGGCCAGACGTGAAGAGACTGCGAGAACAACTCGGAAAACTGGAAGGAACCTCATGAAGACAAGAACTGTGGTCATCGGCCTGGCCGGCATTGTGCTGGCGGGAACAACCTGGCACATCGCCTCGGCACAGGGAGGGGATACGCCCATCATCGTCAGCGACGGGTCCATCGTGATCCGGCCGGAGTCCGGCGGGCTGAACGGCTGGAGCGGCGAGGGCAAGAACGCGATCCGCCATCCGGACGATCAGAAGGCATTGGCGGAACTGGAGGTCACCGGACCCGGCGCCAAAGCCGCCACCTGCGCCGCCAAGGGCCACTGCGCGGTGGTCCTGCGCTGGTCCGGCGGCGAGACCATCACCATCACGCCGCGCGCCAACAGGAGAGGACTGCGGATCGAGTCCAGCGTCGACTTCGACGATGCCAGGTGGACGAAATCCGACGGGGAATGGCGCCTGCCGCTGCCTGCGTCCTCCGCCCCGGTGGTCACCATCGCCGACCGGCAGGGTGGCGGCCAGGAGGAGACCATCTGCGAAGGCAAAGGGTGCAGCGTCCGGCTCCACTACCGCCCGTAGGGAATCTATACTAAAACGGTTGCATTCCCCTCAAGGGGCGAGGATAATGGTGCGTCGCCTGGGAGGGCGACTCTGGGATGCAACTTCGCAAGATGAGTGTGCTCGTATTGTGCCTGCTGCTGGCAGGCGCGGTTTGGGGCCAGGACAACCAGGGCTACACCTCGGTAGCCCTGTTCAAGATGAAGATGGATTCGATGGAGAGCGGCGTGGGGAGCCTGGTCAAGTTCATCACGCCGGTAGGCGCGAAGCTGCTGAAGGAAGGGACCGTCAGCGGCTACGGCGTGGATGTGGACATGTTCCACCAGCCGGGGCAGACCAACGTCGCGGTGTGGATGGACGTGCCGAGCTTCGAAGCCTTCGGGAAAGCGGAAGACGCCATTCACGCGGCGCTGAAGGCACAGCCCCAACTGACCGCCGCTCTCTGGGCGGCGACAGACCAGAACGCGCACGCCGACATCATGGTGCGGCACATATTCGCCAACATGAAGAAGGTACCGGCAGGCAAGCTGCCGTATACCAATTTCTACGGCGTGAAGGTGAAGCCGGGGCAGGCGCAGGAGTTCTCGGCGGCTTTCGAGAAGTACCAGAAGCCGCTGTACGACAAACTGGTCGCCGACGGCGTGATCTACGGCTACAGCGTGGACACCGAGGTGATGCACAGCGACGCCGCGGCGTGGGTGTGGATTCTTTTCGTGCTGCCGGACCTGGGCGCCAAGGACAAGATGCTGGCGGCCACGCGTGCGGCCGGCCAGACCCGGTCCGCGGCCGAGCGGAAGGCCATGAGCGACGCCCTCGACGCCGCCACCGTGCCGGGATCGCACCGCGACAGCCTCTCGCAGGCGGTCGTTTTCGTGACGAAGTAGCTGCAACGGCGCGGCCGGCGCCGGGGTGCGGCCGCGCTATTTGCGTCTGGGTCCGGCCGCCTCCAGACCCGCCGGGATGCCCTCCTGCATGGTGATGAGGCGGAAGTTCTCGATGAAGCGGGCGGCCAGGGTGTCGTACTTGCGGTTGTACTCCTCGCGGCTGGGCCAAGTGTTGGCCGGGTCGAGGATGGAGGCGGGCACGCCGGGGCACTCCTTGGGGACGGTGACGCCGAAGACGGGGTCCTCCCAATACTCCACCTCGTCGAGTTTTCCTTCCAAAGCCGCATTGAGCAGCGCGCGTGTGTGCTGGATGGAGATGCGCTTGCCGATGCCGAAGGGCCCGCCGGTCCACCCGGTATTGACCATCCACACGCGGGCGCCGTGCTTCAGGATCTTGGCCTTCAGCATCTGGGCGTACTTGTGGGGATGGTGGACCATGAATGGCGCGCCGAAGCAGGCCGAGAAGGTGATCTCCGGCTCCTTGCCCAGGCCGATCTCGGTGCCGGCGATCTTGCTGGTGTAGCCGCTCATGAAGTGGTAGACCGCCTGGTCCGGCGTGAGGCGGGCGATGGGGGGCAGCACGCCGGAGGCGTCGCAGGTGAGGAAGACGACGTTCTTCGGGTGGCCGGCGCGCTTCTCCGGCAGGGCGTTGTCGATGTAGAGCAGCGGGTAGGCGGCGCGGGTGTTTTCGGTGAGCTTTTCGTCGTTCAGGTCCAGCTTGCGGGTGCGCGGATCGAAGACGACGTTTTCGAGGATGGTCCCGAAGCGCCGCATGCAGGCGTAGATCTGCGGCTCGGCGCTGGGCGACAGCCGGATGACCTTGGCGTAACAGCCATCCTCGAAGTTGAAGACGCCGTTGTCGGACCAGCCGTGCTCGTCGTCGCCGATGAGGTGGCGGGAGGGGTCGGCCGAGAGCGTCGTCTTGCCGGTGCCGGAGAGGCCGAAGAAGATGGCGGAGTCGCCCCCGGCCCCGGTATTGGCCGAACAGTGCATGGGCAGCACGCCGTCGAAAGGCAGCAGGCCGTTCAGCACCGTGAAGATGGTCTTCTTGATCTCGCCGCCGTAGCAGGTGCCGCCGATGATGGCCAGCCGCTCGGCCATGTGGAGGATGATGAACGTCTCCGTGCGGGTGGAATCGACCAGCGGGCTGGCGTTGAAGCCCGGAGCGGCGATGACGGTGAACTCCGGGACGTGCTTCCTGTAGTCGTCCAGCGCCGCCGGCTTCAGAAACATGGTGCGCGCAAAGAGGCTGTGCCAGGCGGTTTCGGTGATGATGCGGACCGGGAGGCGGTAGTCGGGGTCGGCGCCGCCGTAACAGTCCTGGACGAAGACGTCGCGCCCTTGCAGGTAGGCCTGCACGCGCGCCAGCAGCGTGTTGAAGTTCTCGGGAGAGAAGGGGCGGTTGTGCTGGCCCCACCAGATGTAGTCCTGGGAAGATGCCTCGCGGACGACGAACTTGTCCGCCGCCGCTCGGGCCGTGTGCTTGCCCGTGTGAACGACGAAGGGGCCCTCGGCGGCCAGGCGGCCCTCGCCGCGAAAGACCGCCTCTTCATAGAGCGCCGCCTCAGGCAGGTTCCAGTACACCCGGCGCAGGTTTTGCAGGCCGTGGTTCTGCAAGCCGTAGACGCTGGCCGCCAGGCCGGCTTCCTTCATCGCGGGGGAGGGGATGTCGGTGTAGATGTTCATCGCGCGCCTCCTTTACATCCAGTCCCGCACAAGCCGGCGGTCGCCGAGAAAGAGCTCGTTGGGAGCTGTGGGGTCCAGCGCCCAGCGGATGCGCTCGATCCCCTCGGTGATCTCGCGGGCGGCGCCGCAGAAGCTGACGCGGAGGTGTCCCTCCATGCCGAACTCCTTGCCGGGGACGGTGACCACGCGAACCTTCTCCAGCAGGAACTCGGCCAGTTTCTGGGAGCTCTTCTCGTAGCTGCTGAAGTCGGGGAAACAGTAGAAGGCGCCGTCGGGCCGGGTGGCGCGGATGCCGGGGAATGTGCTGAGGCGGTCCATCAGGATGTTGCGGTTGTTTTCCAGCGTCAGCCGCAGCGCCTCGATGGAGTTCTGGACGCCGTTCAGGGCGCCTACCGCGGCCCACTGCGAGGGCGTGGCCGGGCCGGAGGTCTGCTGGGACTGGATGGTGGCCATGGCCCCGATCACCTCGCGGTTGGCCACCGCCCAACCGATGCGGAAGCCGGTCATGGCGTACATCTTCGATACGCAGTTGATCACGATGAGCTTGGATTGTTCCAGTTCTTCGGTGGAGAAGTCGTAGCAGTTGATGGGCGAGCGGCCATCGAAGACCAGACGGTTGTAAGTGTCGTCCATGATCAGCCAGAGCGATTTCTTGGCGGCGAGTTCGACGACGCCGGCGATGAAGTCGCGCGAGTACATGACGCCGGAGGGGTTGTTGGGGCTGTTGAGGACGATGGCCTTGGTGTAGCTGCCGATAGCGTCGGCGATCTCCTTGACGGTGGGGTGGAAGCTGCCGTCCTCGGGCGTTACGGCGACGGGCACGCCGCCGGCGAGTTTGACCATCTCCGGATAGCTGACCCAATAGGGCGCCGGGAAGATCACCTCGTCCTTCGGATCCAGGATGGCGATCAGCGCCGCCATGATGGACTGCTTGGCGCCGCAGGAGGCGATCACGTTCTCCGGACGCACCAGGCGGCCGTAGTGCTCTTCCGTGTAACGGATGACGGCCTTCTTCAGCGCTGGGATGCCGTCCGGCGGAGTGTACTTGATGTCGCCGGAGTTCAGCACCGAGGTGCAGCTCACAATGGCGTCGATGGGCGTCTTGGACTTGGGTTCGCCGCCGCCGAGGTGAATGACGGGCTCGCCCTTCTCGCGCAGCAGGGCGGCGGTCTGATTCAGCTTCAACGTAACGGATTCATGTATGGATCGGGCCATCTGGCTCAGGCTCATCACGGCAACCTCGCCCAGTGGGATTCCCGCGCCGCGTCTCTGAAGGCCAGAGAGCGTGTCCGATTGCGGACGCCGCTCTCCGAATTAGTACCATCATGCCTGGAGCGGAGGGGTGGCCGCAAGTCCTGATTGAAGGAAAGGTCTCGAAAGATTGGTCTATGCGTGAGGCGGGCGGCAGGCGGGCGCGAAGATGGGGCAAAAATGCGCAGCCGCGCTGGGGCGTACGGGGATCGCGGGCCGCTTGCGCTTGCCCGCGATCCGCGCACGCCTCCATGGCGGCGGAAAAAACCACTCTTTCGATCGTCCTACGCTTTGACGGCGCGCAGTTCCCAGCCCTTGCGGAACGTGGGTTTCAGCAGCTTGTTGGCCTCACTGTTGTTAGTGATACGCATCTTGCCGGGGTCGTATTCCAGCTTGCCTTCGTGGCGCAACGCGATCACGCCCAGCAGCATCCATTCGACGAACGGCGCCGCGACGTCGAAGTTCGAGCAGGCCAGGTCCCCGCCCTTGCAGGCGCGAATGAAGTCGCGCATGTGGCCGGGCGAGCGCGTGAGCAACGGCGCCGGCATGCGGTAGTCCTTCATCCTCTCCACCGGGATCAGCCGCGTCACGTCGCCGTAGGTGCCGGTGGTCAGCATGCCCTTGTCCCCGATGAAGAGGCTGCCGTCGGGTGTCGGGAAGCGGAGCTTGGCGTCCGGCGCCCGGAGAGTCTGGAACTCCTCCCAATTGAAGACGCGGCCCGGAGAGCGGAAATCGTTGCCGGCCGGGCGCATCATGCCGAAGCCGCCGGGTCCGCCGGCGCCGCCAGGCGCGCCCTGCCCGCGGCCACCGCCCGGCCCGCCGGGCCCGCCGGGCGCGGCGGCGCGCATCGCCATCGGAGGATCGCCGCTCCACTCGCCCTCGGGAACGCCGGCGACCTGCGGATTCTCCGTCAGCCCGGCGTACCCGAAGA
>JACRBC010000124.1 GCA_016213245.1 Candidatus Solibacter usitatus
GACGCCGGTGCGGCCGGCGGAGCTGCTGCTGGGAAAACTGTGCGCCTATTTCGTGCTGGGCATGGCGGACATGGCAATCTCCCTGGGCGTGGGCGTTGGCGTCTTCGGCGTTCCGATGCGGGGCAGCACATGGCTGCTGGTGGGGTCCAGCGGGCTGTTCCTGTTCGGCGCGCTCTGCTGGGGCATTCTGCTGTCGACGGTGACGCGCTCCCAGTTGCTGGCCTACCAGGCTTCGCTGTTGAGCAGCTTCCTGCCGGCGTTCCTGCTGAGCGGCTTCGTCTTCGCCATCGAGAACATGCCCTTCGTCATCCAGCAGTTTACGCGCATCGTGCCGGCGCGCTACTTCGTGGCGATTCTGAAAGGCATCTTCCTGAAGGGTGTAGGCATGGAGGTGCTGTGGGCGCAGGTCCTGTTCCTGCTGGCCTATGCGGCGCTGGTGTTCGCGCTGGCGAACCGCAAGTTGAGGCAGAAGCTGGCATGAGAGGGGGAGCGTGATGGTTTGGGAGCGCGTGATGCAGGTGGTACGGAAGGAATTCCGGCAGACCCTGCGGGAGCCGAGGATGCGCGGCGTGCTGCTGGTGCCCCCGATGATGCAGATGATCATCTTCGGCTTCGCCGTGAACATGGACGTGGAGCACGTCAAGATTGGCTGGATGGACCTGGACCAGAGCGTGGAGAGCCGCGATTTGCGCCAGCGGTTCGCCGCGTCGCCGTACTTCGAAATCGCGCGCGTGGCGTGGAGCGAAAACGAGGCGCAGAAGATACTCGACCACAGCGACGTGCAGGCCGTGGTGCGGGTGGGGCCCGGCTTCGGCAGCGACGTGAAACACCGGCGGCAGACCGAGGCGCAGGTGCTGCTCGACGGGACCAATTCCAACACCGCCGCCATCATCGGCAACTACGCCACCGCCATCATCGCCGCCAAGAACCGCGATCTGCTACAGGAACAGCAGCGGGAGAAACTGGTGGGGCGGACCGGGCAGGGGCCCGTGCTGCTGCGCATTCCCGGCGTCAGGCCGGAGCGGCGCGTGTGGTTCAACCCGGAGCTGAGGAGCCGCAACTACTTCGTGCCGGGCGTGATCGTGAACATCATCACGCTGGTCACGCTCATGCTGACGGCTATGTCGATCGTGCGGGAAAAAGAGATCGGGACCATGGAGCAGATCATGGTGACGCCCATCCGGCCCATCGAGTTGATGCTGGGCAAGACCATCCCGTTCGCGCTCGTGGGCCTGTTCGACACGCTGCTGGTGACGGCGGTGGCGTTGGGGATCTTCCACGTGCCGCTGCGCGGCAGCTTTCCGCTGTTGATGGGGGCCAGCACGCTGTTCCTGCTCTCGACGCTGGGAGCCGGGCTGTTCATGAGCACCATCTCCGAGACCCAACAGCAGGCCATGATGGCGGCGTTCTTCTTCTTCCAGCCGGCCTTCATGCTGAGCGGCTTCAGCTTCCCCATCCGCAACATGCCTGAGGTGATCCAGTGGGTGACCTACCTGAACCCGCTGCGCTTCTTCATGGAGATCGTACGCGGCGTCTTTCTCAAAGGGAGCGGCATCGATGTCTTGTGGCCGCAGATGGCCGTGCTCGGCGCCTACGGGACGCTGATCCTCTTCTTCAGCGCCAAGCGGTTCCACAAGCGGCTCGACTGAGGGGCCCGCTCAGTTGGCGGACTTGCGGATGTGGTCGACCGCGATCCGGGTGAAGGCCTCGACGAACGGCCGGCCGCCGTTCATCAGGTTGTCGCGGGTCATGTAGTCGAGTTCGACGTCGGGTCGCACGCCGATGTTTTCGATATAGGGCGCGGCGGGATAGTCCGGCGTCACGGTGGGATGCTTGCGATTCATGAGAGAGCGCGTGACCCGGGTGCTGGCTTCACTGTAGGTGGCGCCGGCGATGTCGATGACGTTGCCGCCCGCGCCCATGGTGCGATAGCCGGCCAGCAGCGCGCGCCCGTTGTCTTGTAGCGTGGCCGGGAAGGCGTCGCCGCCGGAGGCGGAGAAGTCGTCCACCAGAACGACGATAGGCTTGGTGTAGGCGCTGGGCCATGCCGGCAAATCGAGCCACGGTTGGGTGAGCGAGATAGGGCCGGTGCGGCCGCGGTTCTCACGGTAGGCGCTCTCGATGTCCCTGAGCCGGGCTTCGTAGCCGGCGATGACCCAGTCCGGCTGCCCGGCGGCGCGGGCGCTGTTCAGGGTGCTGGTGAAGCTGACCACGTCGGCAGCCAGCGGACGGTATTCAAAGCCCAGCGAGCGGAATGTGTAGGGCGTGAGGCGCTGGCAGAGCTGCTCGACGTAGAGGACGGATCCGCCCGGGTTGCGCATGACGTCGATGATGAGGCCGTCGGTATTGGTCTGCATCCAGAGAATCTCGTTCTCAAACTGTGTCAGGGCGGCGGTTGTGCCGATGCCGGGGCTCATGGAGGGGATGCGGATGAAGCCGATCCTGAGCCCGTCGGACGTATAGGAGCCGCTGGTGAAAGCCTCTGTAGCCGCGCTGTTGCCGAGGCGGATCTGGAAGCCCTGTGGCAGGGCGAAGATGGGCCGCAGCGCGCCGCTGTTCAGCACCGCCTGGCCGTCCTGCGGAATGCTGGCGTTGAGCAGGTGCGCCAGCGGAAGTTGCCAGGGTTGCAGCGAGTCTTCGAATGCCAGGAAATCGTCCAGGGATTTGCGCTGGCGCGCGGCGCGTTCGGCGGGCGAGGGCAGCGGGCCGAAGTACGGGATGGGGACGCCGGTTTTGGTCCAGGGGATGGTGTAGGTTTCCAGATCGCCGGAGGCGCGGCGGATGACCACTTCGGCCGAATCGCCGGTCCGCGGCGCCCAGGGGATGCGCGACTGCGAACGCGAGGTGGTGCGGACGGCGGCGTTGCGGGCCGTGGAACGCGGGTTGGCGGCGATGGAGTACTTGGCCAAACGGCGGAGCCACTCCTCGACGGGGATGCCGTCGAGCGAGACGAGTTCGTCGCCGACCACGAAGGGGTAGCGGGATTGGGGGAGCAGGGTGCGGCTGAGCGAATCGACCAGCGCCTTGCCGTCGTAGAGGTCCGTGGAAAAGCCGAGCTGCGCGTTGAAATTCGTGGGGAACGAAACCACATCGTGCGCGTCGTTCAGACTGGCGACGTACTCGACGCACAGATCCATGAAATCGATGTCGGACTGGGTGAGCAGCGCGCGGTCGAGCCATGGCTGGAGATCGAGCGCGTCGAAACCGATGACGTCGCGCTTCCATTCATAGGGGCCGTACTGCTTGGCGTAGATCCCGGAGAGCTGGCGGAGATCGGCCAGCTTCTGCTCGTTCGTCAACTGGGCGGAGGCGGTGCAGGCGATAAGCGGCAAAAGCGGCAAAATCCAAGTGCGCATACTGGCGATTGTAGCAGCCGCTATCGACGCGTCTGCGGTAGGATGGCGGGCTAGTATGCGAATTCTGATGACCGGGCACCTGGGACAACTGGCGGCGGACCTGAAGGGCGTGTTTGCGGGCGACGAACTGATCCTGACGGAGATTGAGGACTTGCGGCTGGAGGATGCCGGGCGGGTGCGCGAATTCGTGCTGGCGTCGCAGCCGGAGTTGATTCTGAACTGCGCGGCGTACAACCGTGTGGATGAGGCCGAGGACGCGCCGGAGGCGGCGTTCGCCGCCAACACCTTCGCGGTGCGGAACCTGGCGCTGGCGGCGCGCGAGTGCGGCGCGGAGATGGTGCACTTCAGCACGGACTACGTCTTCGATGGCCCCGGGCGGCGTCCTTACACCGAGGATGACGCGCCGTGCCCGAAGTCCGTCTATGGCGTGTCCAAGGCGGCCGGCGAGCTGATGCTCCAGGCCACGTGGGAGCGGCACTACATCTGCCGGGTGTGCGGGCTGTACGGTTATGCGGGCAGCCGGGACAAGGGCTCGAACTTCGTCGAGACGATGATCGGGCTGGGCAGGAAGGGCCGGCCGCTGAAGGTAGTGGACGATCAGGTATTGACGCCGACGTCCACGCTGGATGTGGCGCGGGCGGTGAAGTCGCTCATCGGCACCGGTCGGTACGGGTTGTACCACATGACCAGCGAGGGCGAGTGCAGTTGGTACGACTTCGCGAAGGCGATCTTCGCCGAGGCGGGGATGGAGGTGGAGGTGGCGCCGGTGGGGTCTGAGGCGTATCCGGCGAAGGCGAGGAGGCCGCGGTATTCGGCGCTGGACAACCGGCGGCTGCGCGAGGTGGGACTGGGCGAGATGCCGCACTGGCGCGCCGCGCTGAGGGAGTACCTCAGGGGGAGGAGGGATTCGGTGTTGGGGACAGACTGAAGTCTGTCCCCAAAGTGGTTGAGTGGGGACAGACTTCAGTCTGTCCCCAAGGCTTTCTTAGAAGTCGAAGCGCAGGTTGAACTGGATGACGCGGGAGAGGCCGCGCTGGGAAGTGACGTAGCCGAAGTTGGAGTTGGTGGGATCAAGCTGCGGCCCGCTGAAGTTGGTGTGGTTGGTGGCGTTGAGCAGGTCGACGGAGAAGCGGGCATTGATGCCCCTCTCGGGCTTGATGGGGAACATGCGTTCGACCTTGAGGTCGAGGTTCATGATGCCGTCGGCGCGCAGGCTGTCGAGGCGGATGGGGAAGACGCGCTGGTGGTAGGAGCCGGGCTGGGCGGCGGCGCGCCCTTCGAAGCCAACGTAACCGGCGGGCGGCGCGGTGGCGCCGGTCCAGCGGATGGAGGGATCGAACCACTTGCGGATGTCCTGGCTGCGCATCTCGCCGGACTTGAAGAGCGTTTCCAACTGGTTTTGGTCGCCGTAGAAGAAGCGGTTGCCCCAATCGCCGGTGGCGGGACCGCTCTGGAGCTGGTAGACCCAGGAGACGTTCCAGTTGCCGATGAGGTAGCTGAGCGGGCCGTCCTTGACGTAGGTGCGGCCCTTGCCGAAGGGGGTCTCATAGACGGCCGTCCAGGCGATGCGGTGGGGTAGCACGTTGTTGTTGGGGCGTTCGGTGGGGTTGATGTCGTACTCATTGGCGATCCAGTCGGCCACGCGGGAGAAGGCCATGGTGTACATGAAGCTGGACTGGAAGCCCTTGGTGAAGCGGCGCTCGACCAGGATCTGGAGGTCCTTGTAGTTGACGTAGCCGTTGTGGCTTCCCTGGCCGGGGAGGCCGGGCATGCGGAAGTTGTTGTACATGCTGTACTGGTTGCGCAGCAGCCTGTTGCGGGCCATGTTGGCGCCGGTGTAGAAGCCCTGGCCGCTCATGAAGCGGTAGAGGGTGGGATCGGACTGCTGGAGCGCGGAGAGGTTCCTGATGTTGTAGGGGTTGGGGAAGTTGGCGTTGAGGAAGTTGTCGTTGTTCTGGTCACGCACCATTCCCTTGGTCCAGAACTCGGCAGGCAGGTAGTTGATGCGGCGGAGGACGGGGATGTAGGAGTAGGAGCCGTTGTAGGAGACGTCGAGCAGCAGGTTGCGGGCGATTTCGCGCTGCACGCCGACTCTCCAGCGGTTCTGGAGAGCTGGCCGGTAGTTCCATGGCAGGGCGGTGAGGTCGGTGTTGTAGAGGGCGACGCCGTCGAGGGTGCTGCGGTAGGCATTGTCGAAGCGGGTGTTGCCGCTGGCGGGGCGCACTGGGAAGGGGTCGTTCATGGGGGTGCGGCCCGAGGCGAGTCCGGCGATGGCGTCGACGCCGCAGCAGAAGGTGAGGCCGGAGTCGTTGGTGAGAGCGGTGCTGGTGGGCTGGTTGAAGCCGGCGGTGGAGGGACGGTCGTTGGAGACGTTGAGGGTGTCGGCGTACATGCCAAAGCCGCCGCGGATGACGGTCTTGTTGTTGAGCGAGTAGACGATGCCGAGTTTGGGCAGCCAGTTCATGACGCCGCCGGTGGCGGTGTCATAACCGTTCTTGCCGAGGTAGGAGGTCATGCCGTTGGCGGTGAACTTGCTCGCGGGAAGTTCAGGCACGGGGGAGGCTGCATAGGCCTGCTGCACCATCGACGTGATGGGGCTGGCCTGGTTGAGGAAGACGGCGGAGATGCCGCGGTTGAATCGTTCGCTGGTGCCACCTTCCTGCTCCCAGCGGAGGCCCATGGAGACATGGAGCTTGCTGGTGACGCGCCAGTCGTCCTGGAAGAAGAGAGCGCGGCGGGGTGTGCGCCAGTAGGCGGAGTCGTTGGAATCGATGCTCACGCCGTTGCTGGGCAGGCCCATCATGAATGCGGCCCACTCGTGGATGTTGCGGGCGGCGAGGTTGTCGATGTTGGTGGCGCGGGTCAAGTTCTGGTCGAAGGAGAAGTAGCCGGTGCTGCTGCCCGCGCCACCTGAGGCGAAGAAGTTGCGGCGCTCCTGCCAGCCGTACTTGAACGAGTGAGCGCCCTGGATGGTGGTCATGGCGGCACGGTATTCGTAGGTGGTGGACTTGGAGTCGATGCCGGCGTAGCCGCCGCCGACGTCGGAGAGCGTGCCGAAGTCGAGGCGCGGGAGCTGGGTGTAGGCGCCGGCGCGCTGGTCGATGTAGGCAGGCAGGCCGACGTCAGCGGCCTTGATCTTGGAGCGGGTGGTGTTGCGGCTGCCTTCCTCGAAGCGGGAGATGCCGAAATTGGTGTCGAAGATGTTATTGGAGTTGATGGTCCAGAGGTAGCCGACGTTGCCGCCGCGGTTGATGCGGGTGAGTCCGTTGGAGTGGAGGCCGCGGGCGGTTTCGTAAGTCCAGTCGTACTCGTCGGCCAGGCGGTCGTTCCACTGCCAGCGCACGTTCAGGCGGTGGTTTTGCGTGAGGACGGCGTCGTAGCGGTTGACGATGGAGTTGAACTTCTCGTCCTTGGGCATGCCGGAGGCAAAGTAGTTGTACGACATCTCCGCCGTAACCTTGCCGGGGACATTATTGGGCGCCGGGTAGAGCTTGGAGTAATAGGCGTAGGTGGGGTTGAGGATGGGAACGCCTTTGTTGCCCGGGAACGGGGTGCGCGTGACGGTGGTGCCCACCAGGCGCGCGGAGCGCGGGTCGTAGATGGTGAAGCGGCTGGCGCCGTTGGGGACGGTGAGGAAGTAAGAGAAGTCGCCCTGCTTCATGGCGTCGGTAGGCACGCTGCGATCGGTGTCGCTGGTGGTTTCGGCCTTGGACTGGCGGATGCCGTTCCAGGTGAAGGTCCAGAAGAGCTTGTTCTTGCCGTTCAGAATCTTGGGAATGTAGACCGGGCCGGAGGCGGAGAGGCCGTAGTTGTTGGAGCGGCCGGTGGTCTGCTTCTGTCTCTTGGACGGATCGATGGCGCCGTTGCGGACGCCGGCATCGAAGGACTCGCGGGTGAAGAACGGGGTGGCGTTCCAGCGCTGCTGGAAGTGCTGGTCGAAGACCGAACCGTGTAGCGAGTTGGTCCCGGACTTGGAGGAGACGTTGATGGCGGCGCCGGAGGTGAAGCCCTGGCTGGCGTCGAAGTTGGAGGTTTCGAGCTTGAACTCGCCGACGGAGTCGGCTGGCGGGACGAAGCCCACGCGGCGACCGGTGCCGGTGACGCTCATGCCGTCCACCGTGTACTCGTTCTGGCCGACGCCGCCCATGGTGTTGAAGGCCGAGGTGCCGGCGTTGTCGAAGGGGCGGCGGTATTCGGGCTGGCCGGTCCACATCATGCCGGGTGCGAGGGCGGAGAGAGCGAAGGGGTTCAGGTCGGAAAAGGGGAGGTTGACCAGTTCCCTGTTGTCGAGGACGCGGCCGCCGCTGGCGCTGGTGGTTTCGAGCAGCGGCGCGGAGGCGGTGACTTCAACCGTCTCGGCGACGGCGCCGACTTCGAGCGTCAAGTCGATTTGCATCTTGGAGCCGACCTGGACTTCGAGGCCCGTGCGGTTCACCTTCTTGAAGCCGCTGGCCTCGACCATCACAGCGTAGGTGGAAGGCTCGAGGAAGTTCACCTCGTAGTAGCCGGTCTCGTTGGTGAGGACACGCCGGACGTCGTTGGTCTGGGTGTTGGTGACAGCCACTTTGGCGCCCGGGACCACGCCGCCGCTGGGGTCGGTGACACGGCCCTGGATGCCGCCGCGGGCCTCTTGTGCCGCGAGAGAAAGGCAGCCGATGGAGGAGAACAGGACACCAAGCAGAAGCTTGCGCAGCATAACTTATGACCTCCCTGAAACGAGCTGAAAGATAGACCTTCAGCGCCTGGGTGGATTAGATCAGATTCTCCGGGGCCGGTCAAGGGTTGGGATTGGAGACCGAACCGAACATGGTTCCGGTTTCCGGGGTTATTGTCTCCTGGCGGCGGCCAGGGCGGCGTCAGGTTCATCCCGGGTTTTCTCAGGTTCGTTCCAGAGGGCTTAAGTTGATGATTCCAAAGGCCCCGTAGGGTCGTTCCGTCATCCTGAGTTTGTGGGTTGGGCCGGGGTCCGGGGAGGGGCTTCGAGGCATGGTTGGGGGTCAGGTGTTGAAGGGTGGCGGCGAGTTGGCGCGTGGCGCTGAACATGGTGATGGAATACACCGGGCGGAGGGGTGGGAAGACGACTTGCGCTGCAAGTTATTGAAGGGATGGAGAAGATATTGTCGCTCCGGCTGTCACCGCCTTCGCCGGGGCGGGCCGGGGCAGGATCGGCCGCAGATGAACGAGGATGGACGCTGATCCGAAGGGAAGGAGGGTATCGGCTTGCTGGCGCATGGGGCTACGAAAAGGTATAGAATAGCTGGACATATGAGGGGCGCCCTGGTTCTGTGGGCCGCCGTGCCGGCGGCTGTCATTCTGTCCGCACAGTCGAAGCCCGACTTCGCCAAAGACGTCCGGCCCATCCTGGCACGGAAGTGCGTGATGTGCCACAACGAGAAGCTGGCGCAAAACGGGCTGCGGTTGGACGATGGCGACGCAGCGCTGGCCGGGAGCTACTCCGGCAAGGTGATCCTGCCCGGCGACAGCGCGAGATCGAAGCTGGCGGCGCGGGTGTCGAGCGTGAAGAAGGGCTTCATGATGCCCCCCATGGGCGCGCCGCTGACTCCCGCGGAGGTGGCCACGATCAAGGCGTGGATCGACGCCGGGGCGGAATGGCCGCGGGCGGCGAAGGCGTCAACAGGGGTAGAGAAGTCCAAGCACTGGAGTTTCCAGCCGGTGGCCAAACCGGGGTTGCCGGAGGTGAGCAACGCCGCCTGGGCGCGAAATCCGATCGACCGGTTCATCCTGGCGCGTCTGGAAAGAGAGAAGATCGCGCCTTCTCCCGAGGCGCCCAGGACGACTCTGATCCGCCGCGCGGCGCTGGACCTGACGGGTCTGCCGCCCACGCCGGAAGAGGTGAGCGCCTTCCTGGCCGATACAAGGGCCGATGCCTATGAACGGCTGGTGGACCGGCTGCTGGCCTCGCCGCACTACGGGGAGCAGCGGGCGAGACGCTGGCTGGACCAGGCGCGCTACGCCGACAGCGACGGGTATGAAAAGGACAACGTGCGGCCGTACGCCTGGCGCTGGCGGAACTACGTCATCGATTCGTACAACAACGACCTGCCGTTCGACCGGTTCATCACCGAGCAGCTCGCCGGCGACCTGCTGCCGGGGGCGCGGCAGGAGCAGTTGATCGCCACCGGCTTCCACCGGAACTCGCTGACCAACCGCGAGGGCGGAGTGGATCGCAAGGAGAACCGCTACGACCAGTTGGTGAACCGCACCAACACGACGGGAACCGTTTTCCTGGGCCTGACGGCCGGTTGCTCGCAGTGCCACGACCACAAATACGACCCGATCAAGCAGAAGGACTACTACTCGCTGATGGCCTTCCTGAACCGCAGCGAGGAGGCCGACATCGACGCTCCCCTGCCGGGGGAAGCCGGACCGATGATGCGGGCGCGGCCGGAGTACCTGGAGCGGCGGCGGCACCTGATGCGGGTGTACGAAGTGGAGCCGTTGCAGGCCGAGTGGGAGACGCACATGCTGGGGGCGCTGGATCACCCCGGGCGGGACCTGGAGTGGGACTTCGAGATCTCGAACGTGATCACGATGTTCGACCGCTTCGAGGCCATCCTGCGGACGCCGCGGGAAAAGCGCAGCGAGCGCGACCAGGAACGGCTGATGTACTGGTTCATGACGCACACCGGCCCGGCGCGGGACCGCGATGCCGGGCACCTGGCGTGCATCAAGACCGACTTCCGCCGCCGCTTGACCGACCTCGACAACGCCCAGCCCAAAGTGAGCCAGGGCATGATCATGACGGAGCTGGCCAACCCGCCGGATACCTTCATCGCGGTGAAGGGCGACTACCGGGAGAAGGGGTTGAAGGTTGATCCGGCGCCGCCGGCATTTCTGCCGCCGCTCGCGGAGGGCGCGGAGCGGAACAGGCTGTCGCTGGCGCGCTGGCTGGTGAGCAAGGAAAACCCTCTGACCTCGCGGGTGGCGGTGAACCGGCTTTGGCAGGAGATGTTCGGCCGCGGGCTGGTGCTTACGTCGGAGGACTTCGGGACGCAGGGCGGCAAGCCTTCGCATCCGGAACTGCTGGACTGGCTTGCCTCCGAGTTCCGAGACAACGGCTGGAGCGTGAAGCAGACGCTGCGGCTGATATTGACGTCGGCAACCTACCGGCAGAGCTCGAACACGCGCAAAGAGCTGATGGAGACGGATCCTGAGAACGTCCTGCTGGCCCGGCAATCGCGATTGAGGTTGGAGGCGGAGAATATCCGCGACTCGGCGCTGGCGGCCGGCGGGCTGCTGAACGACCAGATCGGCGGCCCCAGCGCGCGGCCGCCGCAGCCGGCGGGGGTGGCTGAGCTCGGCTATGCCGGCAGCGTGAAATGGGCCAACGACGAGGGTCCGGCGCGCTACCGGCGCGGGCTGTACACCTTTTTCCAGCGCACGACTCCATATCCGATGCTGATGAACTTCGACGAGCCGGATTCCAACGTAGCGTGTTCGCGGCGGCGGCGGTCGAATTCGCCGTTGCAGGCGCTGAATCTGCTGAACGACCCGGTGTTCATTGAGGCGGCGCAGGCGTTTGCGCTGCGAGTGAGCAGGGAGGTGCCGCCGGAGCGGCGGCTGGACTACGCCTTTGAGCTGGCGCTGGGCCGGGGTCCGACGGCGCGGGAGCGCGAGCGGATGCAGAAGTTCCTGGACCAGCAGGCGACGGCGTTCGGCAAAGACAAAGAGCAGGCGAAGGCGATGCTGCCGATGGAGCCCGCTGCCGCGGCGTGGGCCGGCGCGGCGCGCGTACTGCTGAACCTGGACGAATTCATCACGCGGGAGTAGAGAGCCATGAACGAACTGGAGTTCCTGCGACTACGCAACCGGCGGCGCTTCCTGCGGGAGGTGGGCGGCGGCATCGGCATGCTGGGTTTGTCGCACCTGCTGGAAGGGGAGGGCCGGGCGGCATCGATCAATCCGCTGGATCCCAAGCCGCCGCACTTTCCGGGCAAGGCCAAGAACGTGATCTTCATGTTCATGGAGGGCGCGCCGAGCCAGATGGATCTTTACGATCCGAAGCCCGAGTTGCAGAAGATCAGCGGGCAGACGCTGCCGGAGTCGCTGACGTCGCAGTTGCGGCTGGCGTTCATCAAGAAGGACGCCAAGGTGCTGGCCAGCCCACGGGTGTTCAAGCCGTACGGGCAGTGCGGCACGGAGTTTTCCGACTACATCCCGAACATCGCCTCGTGCGCCGACGACATCTGCCTGGTGCGCTCGATGTACACGGAGGCGTTCAACCACCACCCTGGCCAGCTTCTGCTGTTCACCGGGTCGATCCAGCTCGGCCGGCCGACGATGGGGGCGTGGACGATCTACGGGCTGGGCAGCGAGTCGAAGAACCTGCCGGGCTTCGTCGTCCTGACTTCGGGCGTGGGCACCAGCGGCGGCGCTTCGAACTTTTCCAGCGGTTTTCTGCCGTCGCACTTCCAGGGCACGCTGCTGCGCAACGCGGGCGACCCGATCCTGTACCTGTCGAACCCCGAGGGCGTGACGGCGGAGACGCAACGCTCCGCGCTGGACGCCATCCGCGATCTGAACCAGGAGCGGCTCACCGACACCGGCGACATGGAGATCGCCTCGCGCATCCAGAACTACGAACTGGCCTACCGCATGCAGACCTCGGCGCCGGACCTGGTGGATCTTTCCAAGGAGCCGGCGCACATCCGCGAGATGTACGGCATCGACGACCCGGTGACCAAGCAGTACGGGACCAATTGCCTGCTGGCGCGCAGAATGGTGGAGCGCGGCGTGCGCTTCGTGCTGATGATGGACGCGTCGTGGGATCAGCATTCGAACCTCAACAAGGGATTGAAGAGGAACTGCGACCGCACGGAGAAGCCGGCGGCGGCGCTGATCAAGGACCTGAAGCAGCGCGGGCTGCTGGACTCGACGCTGGTTGTATGGGGCGGCGAGTTCGGAAGGACGCCGATGGTGGAGATCCGCAACGCGTCGGACCCGGACAACGCCGGCCGCGACCATCACCCGCTGGCCTATTCGATGTGGCTGGCCGGCGGGGGGATCAAGGGCGGCACGGTGGTGGGCAAGACGGACGACATCGCGTTCAACATCGTCGAGGACAAGGTGCACGTGCACGACTTGCAGGCGACGATGATGCACTGCCTGGGCTTCGACCACACGAAGCTGACGTTCCGGCATATGGGACGGGACTTCCGGCTGACGGACGTGCATGGGGAAGTGGTGAAGAAGATGCTGGCGTAAAAGTCCGCGGTAATAAGAAGTCCATCAACGAAATAGCCATAGGGTACGTCTTAGAGACCAGGAAGGACCACACTCTATGACATGCGCGTTCTACCCGCGTTGGCAGGTGGCGTGCCGGAGGCATGCACTCAAAGCCATCTGGACCGTCTTCGGCATCTCGGTCATTTTCTCGCTCAGCGTCGCGGCCCAAGAGAAGAGAGCCGACGCGGCGGAACCGCAGTGGGAGTACTGCGAACTACGATTGAGTGGTGTGAGGGTGGAGGGAGGCAACGCCATCGGAGCCGCCACCATCCGGTACGCGGTGGAAGACGGCTGGCGAGGGGAGAGCGTGGAGGTGGTTCGCCTTGTCTCTCCGGGGCGCAGGTTTGGTGGTGGCGAGGATACGGATGCATTGGGGAAGGCCATGGCCCAACTCGGCAGGCAGGGGTGGGAACTGATTGCTGCCACGGACAATCAGGGATTTCGGACGTGCTCCTTCAAACGCCGGGTGAAAGAGTGACCCATGGCTGCCGCGGCTGGCAGCCTGGGGCAATGCATAACATCCCATCAGTAAGAGCTATTCCGTTCAGCCTTGCGCGGGCTTCGAGCCGTGGCCACAATTGAAACATGCTGGCTGCCGCGGTGACCAACTCCATCCCGTGGACCAAGGACGCGCATGGTGTCTACCGGGTGGGCAAGACCCGGGTGACACTGGAGAGCGTGGTGCGGGCGTTCAATCGGGGGGCGACAGCGGAGGAGATCGCGCAGCGATACACGAGTCTTCAGTTGCCCGACGTGTATCAGGTGATCGGCTACTATCTGAGGCACAGCGCGGAGCTTGGCAGCTACTTCGAACATCGCGAGCGCGCCCAAGAGGGCCTGTTGGCCGCCCATCGGACCGAATGGTCGCCGCGCGGGCTGCGCGAAAGGCTGATGGCCAGACGGGCGAGCAAGTGAAGTGGCTGGCGGATGAAAACCTGGACAACGCCATCGTTCGAGGTCTGCTGCTGCGCGTTCCTGGAATAGACATCGTCCGCGCCCAAGACGTTCCCCAGTTTGCCGGGCGGGACGACCTGGCGCTTCTCACCTGAGCCGCGAAGCGAGATCGTGTCGTGGTGACTCACGACGTGTCAACTATGATTCCGGCGCTGGAAGAGCAACATGCCCGCGAATCGTTGCGAGCATTGCTCGTGCTGGCACCGGACGCGGCGCCGGTGGGGCAGGTGATTGAGGACCTGATTTTGTTGGATCAATGCGCCGTGGCCGATGACTGGGTCACGGGTGTGATACGTCTGCCGCTGCGGTAGGTTGCAGTTGCTGTGCCAACAGAGGCTCCACGGGCGTCCCTTCCGCATGACGGGGCACCGCGTGATCATCGAACGGGACAGAGGTCAGGCGCGTTCGCAGATGAACAAGGCCGCGTCTTCCGCGCCCAGGATCTCCTCGGCGCTGGCCGGCAACACGGCCTCCGGCCGGTACGCGGCGATGCTGTCGAAGCGCATTGTGTCAAGTGCTGCGAAGTGCAGCGTCCCGCGGCCGGGCGTGGCGCGCGTGATGCCCATCAGGCCGTCGGCCAGCACGGGCCGCGCGAGCGGCACGATGATGCGATACTCGCCCGGGTCGTTCAGGTCGTAGTAGGTGAGGCGGAAGTGCTCGACGATGCGCACGGCCAGCGCGATCTCGGGCGCCAGCGCGCCGTGGAAGTGCACGGCCTGCACGACCAGCGATTCGCGCAGGTCTTCGCGCGAGCGGGGCTTGCCGACTTGGAGGCCGTTGGCGGAGAAGATGAGGTCGCGGGTGATGAAGTAGGGCTTCAGGTCCAGCACGGGCGTGCCGTCGAGGAAGTCGAGGCGGTCCATGTGCAGCACCAGCCCTTCGCGCCCCACCACGCGCGCCGCGGTCAATCCGATGGGATTGGGGCGCGCGGGCGAGCGAACGGAGAAGACGCCGTGGAGCCCTTCCGGGCCAGGGTCGGTGACGCCGCGCGGGGTCACCTGGAGGACATGGCGTTCGTCGCGGCCCATGCTGAGCCAGCCGAAGACCCAGAGGTGGGAGTGTTTCTCGATGCGCAGCAGGGCATCGGCGTAGGCGGGGTGAATCTCGACCGAAGCGGGCGCCCCCCAGACCGGCATCCGCTTGCGTTCCTTCACGGGTGAGCGCACCACGCCCACCGCCCGCAGCCGCATCTCCGCGCCGTCAGGCACTGCGCGGCTTCACCACAAGCTGATTCACGACCCCCTTCACGCCCTTCACTTTCTTCGCCAGCGATTCCGCCTTCGCCTTGAACTTCTCCTTCTCCACGACGCCCTTGATGGTCACCACGCCGTCCTTCACGTCCACGTCGAAGGCGCCGCCCTTCACATCCGGATCGTTGGCCAGTTTGCGGCGGACGTTGTCGTAGATCTGGTCGTCGCTCACCTTCTGGAAGGCGAACGCCGCGGTCACATTGATGAGGAAGACAGAGACGAGCAGCAATGTCAGAAGTCGCATACTATTCACCTTCATTATCATCCGGTCCGGCCGGTTCGCGCACTGCGGGCGCATCGCCGCCGATCATCGCCCGCCAGTCCAGTTCCTTCAGGAAGCGTTCGTTCTCACGCCACTTGGGGCTCACCTTCACGAACAACGCCAGGAACACCTTGCGTCCCAGCAGCCGCTCGATCTCCAGGCGCGCCTCGCTGCCTACCTTCTTGAGCATCGCCCCGCGGGCGCCGACGATGATCGCCTTTTGCCCGGGGCGCTCCACATGAACGGTGGCCGAAATGCGCGTGAGCCGCCCCTCCTCTTTCCACTCGTCCACCAGCACGGCGGCCGAGTGGGGCACCTCCTGTCTGGTGGATGCCAGGATTTTCTCGCGGATGATCTCGGCGGCCAGAAAGCGTTCCGGCTGGTCGGTGACATGATCGGCGGGAAACCACGCCGGACCGGCGGGCAGGCGTTTGAGGATGGCGGCGCGCAACTCCTCCAGCCCGACGCCTTTCAGGGCGGAGAGCGGCAGGTACTCGTCGAACTCGTACCACTGCCGGTAGCGGTCGATCAGCGGCAGCAGCGCGGCGTTGTTTTCCAGAGCGTCGACCTTGTTGAACACGGCGATGGCCGGCGTGTGGGCGTCCTTGATGAGATCCAGCGCTTTTTCGTCCTCCGCGCCGGGCGTTCTGGTGGAGTCCACAAGGTACAGCAGCAGGTCGCGCTCTCCCAGCGCCTCGTTGATGCTCTGCATCATGCGCCGGTTGAAGAGCGTATCGGCGTCATGGATGCCCGGCGTGTCGACGAAGACGACCTGCGCGCCGGGCGTGGTCCAGACGCCCTGAATGGTCGTGCGCGTGGTCTGCGGCTTGTCGGCCACGATGGCGACCTTGGTCCCCATCAGCGCGTTCAGCAGCGTCGACTTACCCGCGTTGGGCCGCCCCAGAATCGAGACGAAGCCCGACACGTGCTGCCTGGGCTTCGGCCTGCTCTTGCCTCTTCCCTTGCTCATCCGGTCTGCTCCTGCGGTTCGGAATGTTGTGCGGAGGCGCTGATTCTCACGCGATCCACCCTGTAGTCGTCGGCCGAGAGCACTGCAATGCGCAGACCGTCGCGCTCCACCTGTTCGCCCGTTTTTGGGACGGCTCCGTGCCATTCGCAAACCAGGCCGCCGACGGTCGTGGACTCGATGTCTTCTCCGGGCTTGAATTCGAAGAGTTCCTCGAGGTGGTCCAGGTCGAATGAGCCCGACACGATCACCGATCCGTCCGCGCAGCGCTCGACGTCGTGCTGCGGTTCGTGTTCGTCCCGGATCTCGCCGAAGACCTCCTCCACCAGGTCCTCCATGGTGGCGAGGCCAGCCACGCTGCCGTATTCGTCCACGACGAAGACGATGTGGATGCCGCGCTCCTGCATCTCGCGCAGCAGTTTGGCCACAGGCTTGGTCTCCGGCACGCCTTCCAGCGGCCGGATCAGGTCGGTGATCTTCCTGGTGGCGCGCTGGGCGTCGTCCAGTTCGTAGAGATCGCGCACGTGGATGAAGCCCTGCATATGGTCCAGCGTGCCGGCGTAGACCGGAACCCGCGAATACTGCTGCTCCTTGGCCAGCTTGCGCAACTCCTCCAGCGAGCTGGAGACTTCTATCGCAACCACGGAGCGGCGCGGCGTCATCACTTCGCGCACGCGCTTGTCGCCGAAGGCCACCACGTTCTGGATCAGGCGCGAGTCTTCCTTCTCGATGATGCCTTCCTCTTCACCGGCGCTGATCAAGGCGTCGATCTCCTCGCTGGGGTCCTGCTTCTGATCCTCCGAGGCGGGCGAGCCGAGCTCGAAGAGCGACTCCAGAAAGCGCAACAGCAGAGTGAGGGGCTTGAACAGGAATGCCAGGAAGCGCAACAGCGGCGCCAGCGGCAGCGCCCAGCGGCCGCTGGAACGGCGGTAGAGCATCTGCGGCAGCAGGTAGGCTGCGCCCAGCATCACCGCCCAGCCCAGCAGGAAGCCCTCGGCCAGGCCGCGCCAGCTTGCGCCGCTCACGGCTGCGGCGGCCACGAATGCGGAGCCGCAGACGACCAGCAGGGTGTGCTTGATGAGGGAGAAGGTGAAGGCCCCCACCTCGGTCTCGAAACCCAGCCTGTCCTCCAGCACGGCCTTGAAATACTCCAGCGATTCGTACTCCTTCGTGCGCAGCCGCAGGGCTTCCAGATAGAGCACCTGAATGAAACTCACCAGGCAGAGCAGGCACGAGAGAATGAAGACCAGCAGCAGGATCATCGCACTCTTTCAATGAGGCCGGCGGGCAGGCCCAGCGCCTTGCGCCACTTCGCCTCCGCGCGGCGCATGCGGCCTTTGTCGGCCTCGTGGTCGTAGCCCAGCAGGTGCAACACACCGTGCAGCAGCAGGATGGCCGTCTCGGCCGATGCGTCGTGCCCGAAGGAGGCGGCCTGCTCCAGCGCGCGCTCGCCCGATATGGCGATGTCTCCCAGGCCGCCGTCAGGCGACGGGGCCGGGAACGACAGCACGTCGGTGGCGTGGTCCGCGCCGCGAAACTGGCGGTTCAGGCGGCGCAGTTGCTGGTCGGAGGCGACCATGCAGCAAAAAGACCGCCCGCCGGCCACCTCTTCGCTGATGCGCCGGGCGAGCAGGCGCAGGCCTTTGCGGTCGAGGCCGGCTGAGCCCTTCCTGAAGATGATCAGCGGTTCAGAAGACATTTCGGTGCCATCAGGATGCGCCGGTTTGCGCCGCGGGCGCAAGCGCGGGCGGCGCTTCGGTCTGCGCGGTTTCGGCCAGTTTCAATGAAAGCTGCCGGCCGATTCCCGTTTGCTCGTTGTACTCTTCGTAGGCCCGGACAATGCGCTGTACGAGGGGATTGCGCACCACGTCGCGCTGGTCGAACTGGACGACGTCCACGCCTTCCACGCCGCGCAGCACCTCCACGGCTTCGCTCAACCCGCAGCGCTTGCCTGGGGGCAGGTCGATCTGCGTCAGGTCCCCGGTGATGACCATCTTGGAGTTGAAGCCCTGGCGCGTCAGGAACATCTTCATCTGCTCGGCGGTGGAGTTTTGCCCCTCGTCGAGGATGATGAAGCTGTCGTTCAGCGAGCGGCCGCGCATGAAGGCGAGAGGCGCCACTTCAATCACGTTGCGCTCCAGGAATTTCTCCACCTTCTCGGTGTCGAGCATGTCGAACAGCGCGTCGTAAAGCGGCCGGAGATAGGGATCCACCTTCTCCTGGAGGGTGCCCGGAAGGAAACCGAGCCGCTCGCCTGCCTCCACGGCCGGGCGGGTGAGGATGATGCGGGTCACCTGCTTGTTCAACAGCGCAGAGACGGCCATGGCCACGGCCAGGTAGGTCTTGCCGGTGCCGGCCGGCCCGATGCCGAACACAAGCGGGTGGCGCTCGATGGAGTCCAGGTAGGCGCGCTGGTTGGCGGTCTTGGGCACCAGCGATTTCTTGCCGAAGTTTCGCGCCCGCCCGCTCTCAACCAGGGAGCGCAACGTCGCCGCTTCGTCGGCGATCAGGACGCGCAGGTAGCTGTTGACGTCGCCCGGCGGCAGCTTGTGGCCGTTCTCCGCCAGGTCAATGTAGTCGCGGACGATCTGCTCGGCGCGGGCCACCGCTTCGGCTTCACCGTCGATTTCAAAAGCGTCGTTGGTCAGTCTGGTGGAAACCGAGAGTCCGGATTCGAGCAGCCGGAGATTCTCGTCGCGCGTGCCGAAGAAGGACTCGAGGCCGCGAATCAGAGGGACGCGTGCTCTCATGTGGAAACAGACGCGCTCCCGCGCGTGGTGCGGCATCGCATTCAGCCCTAATATAGCACGCACACCGGCATCCCCTACTCTCGGGATGCTCGATGGGTGCGCGACATGAATGTTGACCATGGTCGAGTCTTCTTTCTTGTGGCGTGTTGCCTAGCGTAGTGATACGCTAGATCACGGAGGTCCCATGAACGATACCCTCGCGACGCTGGAAGCCCGACGCGCCGCCACCCAA
>JACRBC010000014.1 GCA_016213245.1 Candidatus Solibacter usitatus
CCCCACCGCAACGGGCCCCTCTCGCAGGGCAACTTCGTCGACGGCCGCCTCATCTGCCCCTGGCACGCCTGGGAGTTCCGCTGCGACACCGGCTGTTACGACTACAACCCCGCCATCGAACTCCAGCGCTACCAGGTAGTCATTCAGGGTGAGGACGTCTTCGTCGATGCCTGAGCTGCCCGAAGTCGAAACCATCGTCCGCACCCTGGCGCCCCACGTCGTCGGCCGCCGCATCGTCCAGGCCCGCGTCGTTTCGCCGCTGGTTGCCGCGGAGCAGCCCCAGGCGCTGGCCGCGCTCCTCGCCGGCCGCCTCATCCGCGCTCTCCGCCGCCGCGGCAAGTTCATCGTCTTCGACCTCGACGACGGCGTCCTCTGCGTGCACCTGCGCATGACCGGCAAGCTCCTGCTCGACGCTGCGCCCGGCAAATTCACCCGCGCCGTCCTCGAGCTCGACTCGGCAACGTTGTTGTTCGACGACGTTCGCCAGTTCGGCCGCATGAGCTGGAGCAAGGCGCTCCCCCCGAACGTCTCCCGCCTCGGTCCCGAGCCCTTCGACCTCACGCCGCGCGCCTTCGCTGAGCGCCTGCACGCCCGCCGCGGCCGCCTGAAACCGCTGCTTCTGAACCAGGCCTTCATCGCCGGCCTGGGCAATATCTACGTCGACGAGGCCCTCTTCCGCGCCGGCGTCCATCCCCTGGCGCAGGCCTCCCGCCTGAGCCGTGCGCGCGCCGGACGCCTGCACGCGTCAATCGTGGAGGTGCTCGTTGAAGCGATAGCCGCCGGCGGTTCCTCCATCTCGGACTACGTCGACGCCCAGGGCCGCGCCGGCGGCTTCCAGCGCTTCCACCGCGTCTATGGCCGCGAGGGCGAGCCTTGCCAGCAATGCGCGTCGAAAGTCCGCCGCATCGTCGTCGCCCAGCGCGGCACGCACCTCTGCCCGCGCTGCCAGCGCGCGTAAGCCTTAGTAGCTGCCCGCGATGTAGTTGGTCAGGTGCGCGATGGTCTCTTCCTGCGCCGAAATCGTCCACTTGACCAAATCGCCGATCGAGACCACGCCCAGCACGCGGGCGCCTTCCATCACCGGCAGGTGGCGCACGTGACGGTCCGTCATCAGGTGCATGGAGCCCTCCACGGTGTGGTCCACCGTGGCCGTCAGCACGTCCGAGGTCATGATCTCCTCCACGCGCGTCTCCTTGGACGAATGACCCTGCAGGATCACCTTGCGCGTGTAGTCGCGCTCGCTGATGATGCCCAGCAGCGCCTCTTCGTGCATCACCAGCAGCGCGCCCACGCCTTTATCGGCCATCATGGCGATGGCGTCGAAAACCGTGGCGGAAGGCTCGATGGCGTACACGGCGCCTCCCTTGGAGCCCAGCAGGGATCCGATCTTCGCGGTTGGCTTCATGGCTCTAACGAAACTCCTCGTTGATCTGTTCCAACACCTCTCTCGATGGACGCACCCGCCGCTCGGCCAGCGTCGCCAGCGGTTCGTCCACCACGTCCAGCATTTCGGTCAGCGTCGGTTTCCCGCGGTCCACGTAGATGATCCCGGTGAGCACCTCGTTGCGCCGCGTCGATTCGTGCAGCACTTCCAGCGCGTGGATCTTGCTCGTCGGATCGTAGTCGTGCTCCAGCTTGTGCAGCACAAGCTTCGATCCGTCGTGCAGCTCCACCACTCTGGACTCGCCCTCTTCGATCTCCACCTCGATGTCCGAGAAGCCCGGCACGAAGTCCAGATCGTGCAGCGGCTCCTCGTGATCCTTCATGTAGGCGTAAGACTTGGTGGAGCCCTCATGGTCGTTGAACGTCACGCACGGCGAGACGATGTCGATCACCGACAGCCCGTTGTGCGCGATGGAGGCTTTGAGAATGGCTGAAAGCTGCCGCTTGTCGCCGCTGAAGGAGCGCGCCACCAGCGTTGCTCCCAGCTCGATGCCCGCCAGGCAGCAGTCGATCGGCGGCAGCTCGTTCACCGTGCCGGTCTTCAGCTTCGCGCCCACGTCCGCCGTGGCCGAGAACTGCCCCTTGGTCAGCCCGTAGACGCCGTTGTTCTCGATGATGTAGATCAGCGGCACGTTGCGCCGCAGCATGTGCATGAACTGCCCCAGGCCGATGCTGGCCGTGTCGCCGTCGCCGCTCACAACCACGCAGCGAAGCTGGTGATTGCCGAGCAACGCTCCCGTGGCCACCGCCGGCGCGCGCCCGTGCACGGCGTTGAAGCCGTGGCTCTGGCTCAGGAAGTAGGCCGGTGTCTTCGACGAGCAGCCGATGCCCGACATCTTCGCTACCTGCTGCGGCTCCACGCCCATCTCCCAGAAGGCCTCGATCAGCCGCTCCGTAATGGAGTTGTGGCCGCAGCCGGCGCACAGCGTGGTCTTGCCGCCGCGGTAGTTCAATACCTCCAACCCGATCCGGTTGGTCTTCTTCGGAGGTGCGGGCGCGGCGCTCATAGGCCCTCCTGCATGACGATCTCATCGGTCACCGTGCGCGCGTCCAGCGGCATGCCGCCGTAGTAGCGCACGCTGCGCAGCTTGGCGACTCGCGCCGGATCCAGGTCCAGCCGCATCAGTCCCAGAAGCTGCGCGTCGCGGTTCTGGTCGATCACGTACACCCGCTCGTGCCGCTCGATGAACGCCGCCAGCTCGTCGCTGAACGGATAGGCCCGCAGCCGCAGCCAGTTCGTCTCCGTGCCGTACTCGCGGCTCAGTTGATCCGAGCTCTCCTCCATCGCCCAGCGTGACGTGCCGCACGATACCAGCCCGATTTTCGCGCCCGGCTGCTCCCGCATGAGCGGCGGCGATATGCTGTGCCGCAGCGTCTCGAACTTGCGCGTCAGCCGGTCCATGTTCTGGATCCAGTCGTCTTCGCGCTCGCTGTAGACAGCCTTTTCGTTGTGGCCGGTGCCGCGCGTGAAATAGGCCGCCTGGAGGTGCTTGGTGCCGGGCAGCGTGCGGTAGGTCACGCCGTCGCCGTCCACATCCTTGTAGCGCGCGAAGCCTCCCAACCGGTTCAGGTCTTCGGCCGTGAGCACCTTGCCCCGCGCGATGGGCTGTTCCGGATAGGGGAGCGCATCCGACATCCAGTTGTTCATCCCCAGGTCCAGATCCATGTTCATGAACACCGGCGTCTGGAAGCGCTCGGCCAGGTCGAAGCACTCCTGCGCCATTGTGAAGCACTCCTCCGGCGACGACGGGAACAGCACCGGGTGCTTGCTGTCGCCGTGCGAAAGCAGCGCGTTGCTCATGATGTCGCCCTGCATCGTGCGCGTCGGCAGGCCCGTGGACGGGCCCACGCGCTGCACGTCGATGATCACCGTCGGGATCTCGGCGTAGTAGGCCAGCCCGATGAACTCCGACATCAGCGAAACGCCCGGCCCCGATGTGCACGTCATCGATCGCGCCCCGGCCCAGCCCGCGCCGATCGCCATGCCCACCGCCGCCAGCTCGTCCTCGGCCTGCACCACCGCGTAGGTCCCCTTGCCGCTCTCCGCCTCGCGCCGGAACCGCCCCAGGTAGCTGATCAACGCCTCGGCCAGCGTCGACGACGGCGTGATGGGATACCACGTCAGCACCGTCACCCCGGCGAACAGGCAGCCCAGCGCCGCCGCCGTGTTGCCTTCGATGATCAGCTTGCCGCCCGTGCGGTCCATCGGCTCGATCCGGAACGGATCGGTCTTCGTCAGGTTCTTCTCGGCGTACTCCTTGCCCGCCGCCACCGCGCCCCAGTTCAGCTCCGCCGCCTTCTTCTTCTTCGTGCCAAACTGCTTGAACAGCGCCTTGCGCATCTCCTCCAGGTCCAGCCCCAGAAGCTGCGCCACCACGCCGTCGTAGATCATGTTCTTGACCAGTTTCCTCAGCTTGGCCTCCGGGCACACCGGACCGACCAGCTTGTCGAACGGCACGGGGTAGAAGTGCAGGTCGCTTCTCAGCTCGTTCAGCTTCAGCGGCTCGTCATAGACCAGCGCCGAGCCCGGCGCCAGCTTCAGCGTGTCCTCCTGCGCCGTCTCCGCGTTCATGGCGACGAAGAAGTCGATCTCCTTCTTGCGCCCGATGTAGCCTTCCTTGCTGGCCCGGATGGTGAACCACGTCGGCAGCCCGGCGATGTTGGAGGGGAAGAGGTTCTTGCCCGACACGGGCACGCCCATCTGGAAGATGGTGCGCATCAGAACGTTGTTGGCGGTTTGGCTGCCCGATCCGTTGACCGTGGCAACCTGAATGCTGAAGTCGTTGATGACCCGCTCTTTCGCATGGAGCGAGCCGCTTTGCTCCGCCGGCACGGACGGAACAGTGGGGGTGGCGTGCATCCCTTCGCAAGCCTCCTTCTCTGATGGCCTTATTATAAGCGAGCCCGCCGCCCGCCCGCTATCGCGATCCCCACTCGCGGTAGACCCTCCGCATGACCTCCATCTTCGCCGCGTCCGCGGCCACCGACTGCGCCGTGAACATCATCACTCCCGTTGCGCTGCC
>JACRBC010000126.1 GCA_016213245.1 Candidatus Solibacter usitatus
AGATGAATACGCCGTCACACATCCATCAGTACTTGATATATATAACGCAAAGAGCGGCCAATCGCCCAATTCGCGCGCGTTTCGGCCTGACGGCCAACCAGGTCACCCTACGCAGGACGGGCCGTGGAAATCGAGGCTAGTCGAGCGACGTGAAAGGCGAGGCTGTCACCGGGGGTGGTTCGCGGGGAGGCGCTCTGAGGTTGTTCTTGCGCATAACGGGGATGGAGTGCAGTGGGGACAGAGCGGTTCCGGCGGGTTTGCCTCGGAGGCCGAGTAAACGGCACCATGAAAGCGAGACATGTCCTCCAGAAGTTTCCTTGTTGTGGGCGGCGGCGCGGTCGGGCTGGCTTCGGCCTACCGCATCCTGCAGCGTTTTCCCGGCTCGACGCTGACGCTGCTTGAGAAGGAGGATGGCGTCGGGCGGCACCAGACGGGGAACAACTCCGGGGTGATGCACTGCGGGCTGGCCTACCGCCCGGGGACGGCCAAGGCGCGGCTGGCGGTGCGGGGCATCCGGCAGCTCACCGAGTTCTGCATCGAGAAGCAGATCCGCCACGACGTATGCGGCAAGCTGGTGGTGGCTAACCGCGAAGACCAGATTCCACGGCTCCACGACCTCTGCGAACGCGGCACGGCGAACGGCCTGCACGGGCTGCGGATGCTGACGCCGGCAGAGATGAAAGAGATTGAGCCGCATTCGGGCGGCGTGGCCGGGCTGCACGTGCCCGAGGAGGGCATCACGGACTACCCGGCGGTGTGCGAAACGCTGGCCCGGGAGATCGAGTCGCTCGGCGGCAGGGTGGTGTGCGGCGCCAAGGTCTCCGCGCTCAAGGAGCGTGGCGGCGAGTGGGTGGCGGAGACGCCCAAAGGGGAGTTCGCGGGCGGGATCCTGGTGACCTGTGCCGGCTTGCAGGCGGACCGGGTGGCGCGCCTGGCGGGCGAAGCGCCCGAGTCGCGCATCGTCCCGTTTCGCGGCGACTACTATCAGCTCAAGCCGGGGCGGGAGCACCTGGTGAGGCATCTGATCTACCCCGTGGCCGACCCGAGCTTTCCTTTCCTCGGCGTGCACTTCACGCGCATGATCGCCGGGGGCATCGAGGCCGGGCCTAACGCCGTGCTGGCCCTGAAGCGCGAAGGCTACACTCGCACGTCATTCGATGCCGCCGACGCTTATGACGCGCTGACGTTTCCGGGGCTGTGGCGCTTCATCGGACGGCACTTCAAGATGTGCCTGGGCGAACTGGAGCGCTCGTTCTCGAAGGAGTTGTTCTGCCGCTCGCTGCAGAACCTGGTGCCGGAGGTGCAGCCGGAGGACCTGGTGGAGGCCGGCGCCGGCGTACGCGCGCAGGCGATGCATCCGGCCGGCCGGCTGGTGGAGGATTTCGACATCATCTGCCGCGCGGCCGCGGTCCACGTGTTGAACGCGCCCTCGCCGGCGGCCACGGCGTGCCTAGCCATCGGGGAAGAGGTGGCGGCGCGGGCGGCGCAGGCTGGAGGCGAGTAGTCAGTCTGCTTCCGGCGTCTGGCCGATTGGAAGGGCATCGGGATCGGCGCCGGCGGACACCGCAGCCTCCGCTTCAGCCGCGAGATCTTCATCCGACACCGGCGTGCCGAGCAACGCGCGCGCCTGCTCCAATCGCGAGCGCGGCACCATGAGTCTGACTTCTGCGAGGATCCCCCGCACGTGCCGCGAGTGCTCGCCTTCCAACAGCTCGTCCTGCACGTTGCAAGCCTAGCAAAACGGCCCGAACTCGGCCCGGTGAGCCGCCCGCCTGCTATATTCGAGGTGAATTCGGGCTCATGAGTTTGCGCTTCCAATTCGGGCGTCTCCGGCTGGTGGTCCTGGCGGTTGTCATCCTGACCCTGGCGCCGCTCTCTCCCGCATTCATTCCACTACTTGCCCGCGCTGGAGACAGTTGCGGCATGAGCTGCTGCAAGCGGATGAAGTCGTGCTGCTGCCGGAACGCCGGGCGGCTGGCGGCGCATTCCACCGCGCCCCAGTGGCAACCGCTGGCGGGCTGCTCCAGAAACTGCCGCCAATCGGCGGCACTGCTTCCCGTGATACCGGGCATGTCGTCTTCGCCACACTCCGGGATTCTACCCGAGGCGGCGAGGGTGGCGCGGCGCGTGCGGGCCAACAGCGCGCCCGGCGTCCACGGGGTCGACTTCGCACTCTTTGAACGGCCCCCGCCCAGCCTCTCCTAAGACACGGCCAGCATGTCCACCGCAGCCGGTGGAGTGTGTCCAAGCATTTGTCTGAGCAGAGTTACAGGAGAGACTATGTTGATCAGGATTGGTCTACTCGCCCTGCTGGCCGCCCTGCTGCCGGCCGGCGCCGCGCCGGTGGCGGATGCGCGCAGGATTCAGGAGAAGCTCATCGCGCCCTGCTGCTGGAGCGAAAGCGTGGCGGTTCACCGCTCAGAGCCGGCAGCGCGGATGCGGATCGAGATCGAACAGATGGTGAGATCCGGGCTGAGCGAAGAGCAGATCATCGCCCGCTACGTGGCGCAGCACGGCGAGAGGATCCTGCTGGAGCCGCGCGGAGGGAAGTTCACCTGGCTGATGATCACGCCTGTGTTCGCGCTGGCGGCTGGAGGGTACCTGCTGGCGCGCTACCTGAGGCGGCCGCGCGCGCCCGAGCCGGTGGCGGGGGACACGGGAGCGGTGTTGCCCGGCAACGACGTGGAGTGGTGAAGCGGGGACGGGGGACGGCTCAGTCGAGCGCTTCCGGCTTGAGCTCGATGCCCGTTTCGCCGGCAGCCTTCTTTTCGACGTACTTCTTCACCCAGGCTTCCCAGCTCCTGCCGGCGGCGGTGTCGCGGCCGGTGAACTCCAGGCCGCCGATGTCGGAGTAGGCGACGGCCAGCTTCTCACGACCGCCGCCGGGGATGATCCGCACGGTGGATTGCGCCAGAGTCGGCGCGCTACGGCGGTCGAAGACGTAGCCTTCGATGCGGGAGCCGTCCTTCAGCGTCAGCGTGACGTCGCCGCGATAGTCGAAGGCCTGCTCCAGAGCCTGACGGAGTTCTTCCTCCGTCATCGCCGCCCAGACCTGACCCTGGCGTGCTTCGATCATTGGATCCGCTCCCTTGCGCCCCCGCCGCCGATCTGCACCAGTTCCCACGGGTGCTGCTCGACGCGGGCCGCGGCCAGGTCCTTGAGCGCCGCGGCATCGGGGTATTTCGCGAACGTCGCCCGGATGGTGGAGACGAAGCCTCTCCACGAGCCGAAGGTGTCGTTCACGGCGGTGGCCTCATAGCCGCTGTGCATCATACAATTGGCGCACTTCGGATTGCCGCTTTCGGTGCCGTA
>JACRBC010000001.1 GCA_016213245.1 Candidatus Solibacter usitatus
AATCGCCATCACGTCCTCAAAGTGGCCGTGAATCGGGCAGTCCTTCACCATCAGAATCTTGCCGTCGCGCTCGATGATCTGCGCCTTGATCTCCCCTGGGCGCTCGTTCACCAGGATGCTCACGTCCTGCTTGCCGTCCAGGATCTCCTGCCGGATCTCCGGAATGCACTTCGGGCACAGCGAATCCGTCGTCCGCGGCCACCCCAGCTTCGGCTTCATCTTCTCGTACGACTTCAGCAGCGGCTTGTCCGACCACTTCGGCGTGAATCCCGGGCTCTGGTTGATCTGGTTCAGCGTGTCGAACACCTGCCAGGCTGCCTTCGCCACCACCGTCGCGGCCTTTTCCACATACTTGATCGGCTTATGCATTTGTGTGGGGAGCTCCTATCATCAAAGATTCTAAGCACCCTCGGGCGTCAGGACTAGTCCTCTCTGTCGAACTGTGCCAAAAACCACTTGGATGGGGATTACCGGAGTTAAGCGGCGCCCCCCTCCCGTCGCACCGGACCCCGGCGCATAGTAGCATGATTCCAGAGGAGATAATCGAGATTCCAGCGCGTCCCGATCGGTCACAGTTCCGGTCTCAGTATTTCGATGCCGCACGGGCCGCCGGGTTTCAGCTTTGCGGCGTCGCCCCCGCTGCCCCCGTGGGGGACTATCCCTTGTATCAACAGTGGGTTGCCGAGGACTTCGCCGGCCCCATGGCCTACCTCGCCGATCACCGTGCCGCCCTCCGCGCCGATCCACGCTCTCTTCTCCCCTCCGCCCGCTCCGTCCTCTGCCTCGGGCGCCTCTACAACACCCCCGGCCCCCCGGCGCCCGTCTCCCGCTACGCCTGGGGAGCCGCCGACTACCACCACGTGCTCCGCGACGGCTTGGCTGCACTTGTGCGCACTTTGGAGGGGTTTTGGGGCAGTTTCGAGTACAAAATCTGCATCGATACGGCCCCCCTGCTGGAGCGCTCCCTGGCCCGCCAGGCCGGGCTCGGCTGGATCGGACGCAACACCTGCCTCATCAACCAGTCCTCCGGCTCCTGGTTCTTCCTCGGTGAAATTCTGACATCTGTCGAACTCGCGCCCGACACCCCCTCGCCCGGCTGCTGTGGCTCCTGTACCCGCTGCGTCGACGCCTGCCCCACCCAGGCCCTTGTCCCTGCCCCAGGCGGCGGTTGGCGCCTCGATGCCCGGCTGTGCATCTCCACCTGGACCATCGAGCAGCGCGGGGTTCTCCCCGAACAACACCGCGCAGCCTCCGGCTCCCACGTCTTCGGCTGCGACATCTGCCAGCAGGTCTGTCCCTGGAACAGCCGGGCGCCCTTCACCGAAGAGCCGGCGTTTCAACGCGCCAACCCCGGCCTCGACCTCGCCGAGCTGGCCGCGTTGACCCCCGAAACGTTTCGCGAGCGATTTCGCAAGACGCCGCTTTGGCGGGCAAAGTACGCTGGACTCATGCGCAACGCCGCCACCGCCATGGGCAACTCCGGCGACCCGCGCCACATCGGGCCCCTGCGCCGCCTCGTCCTCCACCCCGACCAGGCCGTCAGCCAGCACGCCCTCTGGGCCCTCCGCCGGTTGGAGCACGACGCATGACCCTCTTCGCCCTTCTCCTCTTCGCGCAGGTGCAGGACCCTATCGTCCAGAAGGGATATGACCACTTCTATAATCTGGAATACCCCGAGGCCATCGCCTCCTTCCAGAAGGCCGTCGATGCCTCCCCCCAGGACCCCGACCGCCGCAACCACCTCGCCCAGGGCGTCCTCTTCCACCTCATGTTCCGCGCCGGCGCCCTCGAAACTGAAATGGTCACCGGCGGCAACGCCTTCCTCCGCCGTCCCAAAATGGAGCCCACCCCCGCCGAGGAGGAGCTTTTCAATCACTGCATCGCCGAGAGCCTCCGCCTCACCCGCCTGGCCCTCGCCAAGGACCCAAACGACGCCAAGGCCCTCTACGCCCAGGGCGTCGCCATCGGCTTCCGCGGTACCTATAACTACCTCGTGCGCAAAGCCTGGCTCGACGCCCTGCGCGACGTCACCGCCGCCCGCAAGCTCCATAACCGCGTCGTCGAACTCGACCCCTCCAACATCGACGCCCGCATGATGCAGGGCGTTCACGACTACATCATCGGCTCTCTCCCCTTCGCCTACCGCCTCCTGGGCTTTCTCGCCGGCTACCACGGCGACCGCGAGGCCGGCCTCCGAACCGTCCGCATCGTGGCCGAAAAGGGCGACTCCAATAAGGTGGATGCCCAGATTCTGCTCGGAGTCGCCGCCCGGCGCGAGCGCCGCCCGCAGGACGCCATCCCCATCTGCCTCAACCTCGAACGCCGCTTCCCCCGCAACTTCCTCGTCCTGTTCGAGCTCTCCCAGATGTACGCCGACCTCGGCGACAAGGATGCCGCCCTCCGCGCCCTCGATCGCGTCGAGGCCCTCAAGAAAGCCGGCTCTCCCGGCTTCGCCGCGCTGCCCTTCGAGCGCATCGAGTTCGCCCGCGGCAACCTGCTCTTTTGGTACGACGAGTACGACGCCGCCATCGCCCACCTCCAGCGGGCCACTGCCGCGGCAAGCCTGCTCGACCCCAACTCAGGCGTCACCGCATGGCTCCGCCTCGGACAATGTCTCGACCTGAAAACCCGCCGCAAAGAGGCACAGCAGGCCTACCGCCAGGCCGACCTCTACTGGCCCAGCTCCGACGAGGCCAAGGCCGCCCGCCGCTACCTCTCCCGCCCCTTTACGTTGGATGAAAAGAAGGCAATGTCAGCCTGAATCCGTGATATGCTCGCCCCCATGGGCATGACACAGGAGTTCAAGGAATTCGCCCTCAAGGGCAACGTGATCGATCTGGCTGTCGGCGTGGTCATCGGCAGCGCCTTCGGCAAGATCACGGCGTCACTGGTGGAGGACATCATCAACCCGTTGCTTGGCCTGATGTTGGGCGGCGTCGATCTGACCAACAAGTTCTACGCCTTCGACGGCAAGGCCTACGAATCTCTGGCTAAGGCAAAGGCAGCCGGCGCGGTCCTGGCTTACGGCAACCTGCTGAACACCGGCCTGCAGTTCCTCATCATCGCCTTCGCGATCTTCCTGGTGATCAAGCAGGTCAACCGCTTCACGAAACTCAGCGGCGACAATCTGCCCAAGTAGCCGCGGCAGGCCCCTGAACAAGCGGCCCATCCGCCACCGTCAGGGAGCGGGCGCCCGTCAGCACCTCGCCCGTCAGCACCTCGCCCGTCACCGCCGCGACCGATACAGCCGCAACCGTCAGGGAGCGGGTACCCCGTAACAGCCCCGCCCGTCAGCGAGCGGGTCAGCCAGGGTAGGCGCGTCTCCAACAAAACGTCATCAGGCCCCAGAAAAAGCACAGGCGCCGGGGGCATCCTCCGAAAAACGCTCCCCGGCGCCGGCCAACTCGGAAGAGCATGTGCTACTTCACGCTCTCCCGGTCTCCTCCGTGGTCATGCGTGCATCCCCGCATCCAATGCGGCGGCTGCCATCGCAAATAGTATCCTACCGAGTATCTTCAATAGATTCAAGCAGTTATATGGGGTTAAATGGGGCTATCTAACAATTGTTAGAACTCGGCCTATTAGGGCTTGACGCCAGCCAACGGACGACTTAGCCTGGACTTGGCCCCGTAGTTCGTCGGTTGGCTATTGCGAGTGTTACAGATGGGAAACCTGGAGTTGCAGCATCCGGACGCGGAACGGGTTGAACTAATCCGGACGCACGTTACAGAGATCCTGCAGAGCAAGCAGTTCTCGGGCTCGGCTCGGATGAGACGGCTGCTGGAGTATCTGGTAGAGCGCACGCTCAGTGGCGACCTTGAATTCCTGAAGGAGACCAACATCGGCGTGGAGGTCTTCGAGCGGGAACCCGGCTACGACCCCAAGGCCGACGCCATCGTGCGCGTGGAGGCGCACCGGCTGCGCTCCAAGCTCGAGCAGTTCTATGCGGATCTGCAAGAGGAACGCCCCGTGAGACTGGACCTCGCCAAAGGCTCCTACGCCCTTTCCTTCCTGTGGCGCGAAGCAGCGGCTTGGCCGGCCGTCAGTCCGCGAAGGTGGCCCGCCGGCGGAGGGATCCGGACGCTGGCCCTCCTGGCCGGGGCCACCGCGGTGCTGGTAGTCTTCGCCTGGGGCGTTTCGTGGATCATGAACCACGTCAAGCCGCGCGCGCCCATGGTGCGCCGCCTGACCCACACCGGCGGCATGAACGTGGACCCGGTCTGGGATCCACGGGGACGTTTCATCATCTACGCCTCCGATCGCGGCGGCGGCGGCAATCTGCAACTGTGGCGGATGGATGCCGCCAGCGGCGAAGCCGTCAGAATCACAGCCGGCGAATACGACGACCACGAACCCAGCATCGCGCCCCAGGGGGCAGCCGTCGCCTACCGGTCCGAGCGCGATGGCGGCGGCATCTGGCGCGTTCCGGTCGAGGGAGGTCTGCCCGAGCTGATCGTGCGCGGAGGCCGCCGCCCCAAGCACTCGCCCGACGGCGCCTGGCTGCTCTACTGGGTCCGGGATGAGCGATTCGCCCCCAGTACCATTCACGTTGTGCCCGCCGGCGGCGGACAATCTCGCCGGCTGGCTGAGGATTTCGCCGACGCCCACAACCCCGTCTGGTCCGAGGACGGCAAGTCCATCCTGTTTTGCGGGACCAGGATCTCCGGCAATCCCGCCCAGGAACACGATTGGTGGGTGCTGGACTTCACCTCCGGCAAGCTCCGCAAGAGCGGCGCGTTTGAAGTCTTTAGCAGGTACGCCGCGTTCTCCGGAGAGCGCATCAGGACCGCCGGAGACCAGTTGGGAGCGCCCCTGGACTGGCACGCCGGGCGGCTGCTCTTTTCCGCCTCCGCCGGCGACGCCGACTCGCTCTGGGAACTCGCGATCGACTCCGGCGGCGGCATCGACGGGGTGCCCCGGCGCATCACGCTCGGCTCGAGCGTCGAAACCAGCGCCGCCATGCAGGGCGGCCGGACCGTCTTCTCCAGCGGGCACATGACCGTGGACGTCTGGACCGTCCCCATCGACCATAGGACGCTGCGACTCAGCGGAAACTGGATGCGCGCCACCGAATCGGCGGGCATCGAGGCCGCCCCGGCGGTCTCGCCCGACTCAACCATGCTGGCCTTCACGGCCGACCGCGGCGGCAGCCGCGGCGTCTACCTCAGAAAGGTCTCCGGCGGGCCGGAATCGGCCGTGGAGCGCTGGGGACGCAGCCAGGACTCGCCCGTGTTTTCGCCCGACGGCAGGACCGTCGCCTACCGTGCCTTCGAAGACCGGCTCATGGCCATCTACGCCATGCCCGTTTCCGGCGGCGCGGCCAGGAAACTTCATGCCGATTGCGGCGCGCCCACATCCTGGTCTCCCGACGGCAAGTGGATCCTCTTCGAGCCCGGCGCCTTCGAGCCCTTCGTCGGCGTCCTCAACGTTGAGACCGGCGAGAAAAAGACCCTGCTCGCCCGCGCCGGCTGGGGTCTGCGCAGCGCCAGAATCTCCCGCGACGGCAAGTGGATCGCGATGCAGGTCGATGAGGGCAAGTCCGACCGCCGCATCATGGCCGCGTCCTTCGATCCCGAACGCCAGGTCCCCCAGGATGAATGGATCGATATCAGCGCCGAAACCCACAACGACTACCTTCCCGCCTGGTCCCCCTCCGGCGGCGCCATCTACTTCATCTCCGAACACTCCGGCTACCGCTCCCTCTGGGCCCGCCGCCTCGATGCGAAAACGAAGAGACCCGCCGCCCGCGCCGTCGAGATCTTCCAGGGCCGGAAAGCCACCCACACATTCTTCCGCAACTTCCGCCGCGGCCTCGACCAGATCGGCCTCGCCGTCACCGACACCGCCATCTACGCCGCCATGGACGAGTACACCTCCAGCCTCTGGTTGCTCGGCCCCCCGGTCCGCTGAGGACTCCAGGCGCTCCCGATCACCCATTCCTGCCTGATGCCGCCCCCAGTTCGTCGACGCCCGGGGCAAACGAATCCGGAAACCCGTGAGAGTCACTCAAGTTCATGCATTTGGTTGAAAATAGGTCCCCCTGAGCCGTTCCACCTTGAGGGAACGGAAACGGTTCTCGATCGCTTCTGTGGCAAACGCCTTGGCGTCCAGCAGAATCACGGTAGCGATGCCCACTTCTCCGCTGTCAGCAACAGGGCAAGTGATACCTGCAAGAACGAACCCGTCTCTGAGCCGGACGCCCAGACCACGAACGGACACGGCCTTCTTGGCTCCGGCCTTGCCCGCCCGGCAGACATCCAGTGGTTCCGACACACTCAGCGTCCCCGCCAACAGGCCCGCAAGAACCACCTGGTGAGGCAGACTCCATCTCACACTCTTCGTCATTCCGGTCCCTCACGGTCGGGGCTCGGAACCGAGCCGCGCGCGTCAGCAAGCGGTAGCGGAACAACGCACTTCATCAGGCGGCCGCAGCCCTAGCTGGAGTTTTACAACCGCGAACGCGCCCACCAGGGTTGTCGCACTCCAGGAAGGACGCCCCATCAGGCGTTCTCAGATGGTTTTGCTTTGCTGCCTCAGCGGAAGGCCGCTTGAGATAGAATCACCCCACCGGACACGCCGCGCAGTGTCCGCGATTCTCCAGCCAAGTACATCTCAATTGACTCCAGCAAGCGTGCTAACTGCCCTGTTTTCGACGCGATATTCATCTGTCCGCTGGGCGGCGAGATCGCGCAGCCGCTCGAAGACGAACTTCAGGGCTTCGCGATGCTGGTCCTTGTCCGCCATGTCGCGTTCTTTGAGGTAGCTGACGATGGACTCGACTGTGCCGTTCACCTCCGGCATCGTCTTGCCGACGGCAGTTTCGTAGCGGCTCTGCCCGGCCCACTCGCCGGGCTTGAGGCCGAGGCGGACATCGACGCTCTGAGCCACTTGCCGGACACGCGTGCAGCGGTCCTCCTCGGGGGGCGGCGATGTGCCTTCGAACTGCGTGGTGGCCTGCCCGAGCGACTTGAGCCAGAAGGTCCGGAAGTCGATGCCGCGCCGGTCCAACTCTTGGCGGATGAGGACGTGCTGGGTGATGTCGCCGGCGTGGATGGAGATGCAGGCCCAGCGGTCGTTGACGAAGAGAGGTGTGGGGAATCCCCGCGCCTTGAGCCAAGCGTGGCCGAATTCGTGGGCCAGCAGGGACGGTTGGTGGTCCGCCCAATCGGACTCGCGCGCGCCGTTCAGCAGAACAAGATAGGCTTGGGCGCCGGGCGCGCGATGGTGGATCATCACGGCGTTCATCAGGTGGAACTGCTTGACGAACTCCTCCTGCTTGAGGTAGCCGGTGAAGAGCTCGCGGCCGGGGGTGTCCGGCGCGAGATAGAGTTCATTTTTCGCGCGGTCGAAGTCGACCTTGGCCACCAGGACGGGGACACCGCCTTGCGACTCGATCTGTTTCTTCCAGGCTTCGAGTTCCGGCCCCAGTGTCACGCCGGCCAATAGCAGTAGGGTCGCGCTGATCACGTCAATCCCATTGTCGCCCATGTGCGATGATCAGGAGTTGTGGATGAACGGCTGTATTACACAGAATCCCAGGCGACAAAGCCGGCGCGCCTGAATTGCCCCTTCTGCCGGACGCAGGATGAGTATGGCCTGCGCTGGCTGGTGCGAACCAAGAAGGACCGCCTGCCTGGCGGAGGCGACGAGCGGGACCGCGCGAAGTTCGCCAAGGCGCAGAGCTACATGGTTCTGCTCGACGACAAGATGCAATGCAAGCAGCCGCGCTGCCGGCGGACTTTCGAAATCTCCGGCATCAAGACGACCGCTTTCCTGTGATCCCGCGCCGCGCACTGTTGACGGCTCTGCCGCTGCTGGCCTCATGCAACCGGAGGCCCGGCTCGGGCTACCGCGGCACGGCGTTCGTCTCCACGGAAGAAACTCCTTCGGTGGTGGCGGTGGACCTGCTGGCCTTCGCCGTAAAATCCAGAATCGACATGCCGGCGCCGCCGTCGATTCTGGCGGCCCATCCGGATTCGCGGCGCCGGCGCATATTCGCCCTCTCCCCGGCCGGCCGGAGCGTGGAAGAGATCGATTCAGCGGCCCGCGTCCGCGTGAAGGGACATCGCATGCCGGGCGCGCCGGTGGCCGTCCATGCGGCGGCGCGCGACCTGTGGTTCCTGACGAGGGAGACTCCTCATGTGGCGTCGCTGGACGGCCGGCGTATCGCCCTGCCGGCCGAGCCGGTGGAGTTCGACATCTCGCCGGCATCGAAGCTCGCCTGCGTCACGTTGGAGGGGGGCGCGCTGTTGTTCGCCGACCTGGAGGCGCGGCGCGCGGGCCCAATGCTCAAACTGGGCGGGGAGCTGGGAGGCATCCGTTTCAGAAGCGATGGGAAGATCGTGCTGGTGGCTGACAAGGCGCGGCGCCAATTGACGGTGGTGGACGTGGCGGCCAGGCAGGTGATGGCTGAACTGCCGCTGGCGTTGAGCCCGGACAGGCTTTGCATGAACAGCGACGGCGGCCAACTCTTCATCACCGGCGAGGGCAGGGACGCGGTGGCCATCGCCTACACCTACCGCACGGAGATCGCACAGACGTCGCTGAGCGGGCGGAAGCCGGGGATGATGGCGGTGTCCGCCGGGCCGGATTATCTGTTCGTGGCCAACCCGCAGGCAGGGTCGGTAACGGTCTTCGACACGGCCACGCAGCGCGTGGTGGCCGTCACCGGCGTCGGAATGGAGCCCGGGGCGATGGTGGTGACTCCGGACCAGCAGTACACGCTGGTTCTGAACCGGGCTTCGGGCGACATGGCGGTGATCCGCATCGCGGCCATCACGCCGGGGCGCAACAAGACGGCGCCGCTGTTCACGATGATCCCGGTGGGATCGAAGCCGGTGGACGTGCTGGTGGTTCCCGCCTGACGTGGTAGACCCAGTCGCGGAGCACCACGAAGCTCACGAAGAACAGCACGGTTTCAGCCAGCAGCTTGGCGGGCAGCACGGCCACGCCGAAACCATGATGGAGCGCGTGGATGATGGCGTAGCTGGCGCTGCCGGTGGCCAGAACGGTGAACCAGTACTTGGGCATGGCGGTGCGGTTCCGCACGTCGGCCTGGAAGGTGCGTCTCTTGTTGGCGAAGTACTGGAAAGAGCCGGCGGTGACGCGGGCGCCGGCCTGGCTGGCGGCCATGCCGAAACCGAGCAGGAAGAGGCAGGCGAAGACGAGGTTGTCGATGACGGCGGTGAGCATGGACACGGCGCTGAAACGGAGGAAGACGAAGTAGATCCGCATGGAGTCCAGCAGCGGATTGAAATGCGAGGTCCGGTTGCCCGGCTCATAGACGGTCCGGATGGGGATCTCGCGGATGGGTACGCCGCGCCTGCCGGCGGCGATGAGCATGTCGAGCTCGAAGTCGTAGCCGGACGCCTCCAGGCGCAATAGCGCGGGCAGGAGCCGCGCGGGAATGCCGCGCAGTCCGGTCTGGGTGTCCTGGAGGCGCTGGCCCGTAATGAGGCCGAGCACGAACCTGGTGATGCGGTTGCCGAAGAGGCTGCGCGCGGGAATGCCGGCGGCGAATTCGCGGGCGCCGAGAACCAGGCGCTCCGGGGTCTCAAGGAGAGCGCCGGCGACACGCAGGATGTCGGCCAGCGTGTGCTGGCCGTCGGCGTCGGCGGTGACCACGCCGGCAGCGCCGGGAAACTCCGCGGCAATGGCCGCCATGCCGGTCTTCAGCGCCGCGCCCTTGCCGCGGTTGACCTCGTGGCGCAGGAGCCGTACGCCGGGGATGGCGCCGATGGAGTTGAACGTCTCCTGGCAGGCGGCGCCGCTGCCGTCGTCCACCACCACCACCTGCGCCACGCGGGCGTCTGAGGCCAACGCGGCGGCCCACTCCGGCAGTTGTGCCGCCGGGTGGTAGGCGGGAATGAGGATGACGACCTGGGCCATTCGCGCTTCAGTCTTTCGCGGGCGGCGTAATGGCCTCGCCGGGCCTGACGCCGTAGGCCGGCCCCAGCGTGCGGTAGTCTACAGAGCCGCGGGCGTTCCAATCCCACACGACCTTGCCGGCGCGCAGGGTGAGTTCGCAGCGCAGGCGGCGGCGGCCGGTGTAGCGGCCGAGGTCTGAATCGGCAAAGGCGAAGTCGCCGTCCTCGATGCGAAACGCCGCAATGTCGGCTTCCGCGCCGACGCTCAAGTGGCCCGTCTCCTCGTGGCGGATGATCTGCGCCGGGCGCCAGGTGGAGCGCCGGATCACTTCGCGCAGAGGCGCGCCCAGGGCCAGGAACTTGGACATGGTGGTGGGCATGTCGATCATGGCGCCGTTCATGCTGCCGGTGTGGAGGTCCGTGGAAATGGAGTCGGGGGGAAAGCCTTGCGCGACTGCCGGAACGGCGTTGCGCCAGGCGAAGCTGCCGCCGCCGTGGCCGACGTCGAAGATGATGCCGCGGTCACGGGCCTGCTGGAGGTAGGGATAGAGCTTGCCGTCCGGGTCCACCCAGGGGACGGTGGCGCGAAAGGCGTGGGTGGCGATGTCGCCGCAGCGCAGCTTGTTTGTGACCAGTTGCGGAAAGGGGCGCTCGGGCCTGAAGTAGCCGAAGTCCACCATGACGGGCAGGGCGCTGAGCCGGCCGGCCTCCAATGCGTTGTCGACGGCGGTCCAGGCCGGCGACTCGAAGTGGGCGGTCTTCACGCCGACGACGATGTCGGAGTGCTTCTTCGCCAGCCGGGCCACCTCGGCGGGACGCATGTCCTCCGGATGCTGCTCGACGATGTTGGTGAGCATGCCGAGGCCGGCGATGTTGATGAAGGCGAAGACGCGCGTCTTCGCGCGGTCGATCACCGTAAGACGGAATTGCTCGAAGTTGCGCCAGCCGGCGCTGCCGGCGTCGGCCATGGTGGTGACGCCCGAGCGGAAGCTGAAGTCGTCCGGCCGCACGCTGTTGTCGCCGGCCCAGGCGTCGGCCACTCCGGTGGTGTGGAAGAGGTGGACGTGGATGTCGACCAGGCCCGGCGTAACAACAAGCCCGGTGACGTCGAGGACCTTGGCGGCCTCACCGGCGGGGATCTGCGGCCGGACGGCGGCGATGCGGCCGTCCTTCACGGCCACGTCCATGGGAGCATCGATGGAGTTCTTCGGGTCGATGACCCGGCCGCCTTTCAGCAGCAGGTCGTAGGGGGCTTGCGCCCGGGATGTCATGCTCAATGCGGCCAACAGTAGCACCGTCCTCATTCCGACCAATATAAGATGAAAGCCGTGCGCGCGGCTCTGTTACTTTTGATCTCTTTGCGGACCCAGGCTGAACCGGGGCGGCTTTGGACCCCCGCCGGCATCGAGCGCGTCAAGGCCACCGCTGCCGCCGAACCCTGGGCGGCGGAGATCGTGGGCGACCTGATCCGCCGTGCCGGCGACTGGCCGCAGGCTCATCTCCGAGCCTACGGGCTAAAGGAGTGGGCCTTGCCGGCGGAGGGCGCCGGGTGGTCGCACGCCTACGTCTGCCCCGACCACGGAGTGCGGCTCCAGCAGCGGCAAGGCAGGAACCTGTGTCCGGTGGACGGCCGGGATTATCACGGCTGGCCCATCGACAACGTCGTCTACATGCAGAGAAACGGCGACAACGCCCGGGCCGCGCGCGATCTCGGGCTGGCCTGGCGCCTCACGGGCAAAGAGGAGTACGCCGCCAAGGCGCGCCGTATTCTGAACGCGTATACCAGGCTGTATCCGGCGTTGCCCATTCACGACAACAACAACAACAAGCCGGATACGCCCAGCGGCGCGCGGGTGATGTCGCAGACGCTGTCCGAGGCCGGCTGGCTGGTTCCGCTGGTCTTCGCCTACGACCTGGCCGGCGGCTCGATGAGCGCGGAGGAGCGCTCGGGCTTCGAGACCAACGTGCTGCGCAACGCGGCGGCCGTCATCGCGCCGAACAACCGCGGCAAGAGCAACTGGCAGAGCTGGCACAACGCCGCGCTGCTGGGCGCCGGGCTGGCGGTGGGCGACACGGGGCTGGTCTCCCTGGCCCTGGACGGCCCCGGCGGCTTCAAGTTTCAGATGAGGGAGAGCATCACGGCCGACGGCCCGTGGTACGAAGGCGCGTGGGGCTATCACTTCTTCTCCGTCGAGCCGCTCACGCTGACCTATGAAATGGCGAAGCGGGCAGGCATTGCGTTGCCGGAAGCGGCCGCACTCAGGCGCATGCTGGAGGCGCCGGAACGCTGCGTGTTCCCCGACGGCACACTGCCGAACTTCAACGATTCGGGGCTGGTGAAGCTGCCTGAGCGGCGCAAGCCCCTGGACCGCCTGCTGTGGGGCGATTCGCCGTTCGCGGCGGAAAAGGCGGCGGCGACGAGGGCGACGACAAGCGACCTCATGCCCGGCGCCGGCATGGCCACGCTGCGCGTGCGGGGTTCCGACCATACGCTGGCCGTCAAGTTCGGAGCGCACGGAGGCGGCCACGGCCACTACGACAAGCTCAGCTTCATCTCCTATTCCAACGGCGCGCACCAGGCGGCCGACCCGGGGACACAGGCCTACGCCGTCCGCAGCCACGCCACGTGGGACAAGATGACCGTGGCTCACAATACGCTGGTGGTGGATGAGAAGAACCAGGCGGAGGCTACGGGCCGGCTGTTGCAGTGGACTCCCGGCGCGGACGCGACCATTATCCGGCTCTCCGCGGGCGCGGCCTACAAGGGCGTGGAGATCGAGCGGACGCTCGTGCACACGGCCCGCTACACGCTGGACATCGTGGACGCCCGCTCCACCGACGGCGCGCCGCACCGCTTCGACTGGCTGTACCACAACCACGGCAAGCTGGCTCAACCGCCGGCCGGCCCGCCCGCGGCCGTCACTCTGCCGGGGACCACCGGGTACCAGCACCTGGCCAACCCGCGCGCCGTGTTGACCGCCGGCGCATGGGACGCGCTCTTCATGCAGAAGACATCGGGCTTGCGCCTGCATATGCTGGGCGGTTCCGGCACAACGGTCGTATCCGGCGAGGGGTTGGGCCCCGACCTGACTGTTCCCGTGCCGTTTGTGATGGCCCGGCGCGAGGGACTGTCGGCGCGTTTTGTGGCCGTCTATGAACCGTTTATCTCCAAGCCGGCCGGAGTAACGCTTACCGAGACGGACGAGGGCGCGTTCGCCGTGGCCGGCGAAGGATTCCGCCACCAGGTCCGCATCGCCGATGGCAAGGCCACGATATCCGGCATGTGAACTGGGAAGGAACAACCGCATGACGCCGTTGCCAATCGCCATTCAAGCCGCACTCGCAGCGCTGGTCCTGGTCGCCGCGTTCACCGATCTGCGCAAGAGGGAGATCCCGAACTGGCTGACTCTGGGCGGGGTGGCCGCCGGACTGGCGCTCAATCCGTGGATCTCGGGTTGGGCGGGCCTGAAGAGCGCCGCCCTCGGTCTGGGGCTGGCGGCGCTGGTGTTCGTACCCATCTTCATCATGCGCTGGCTGGGGGGCGGCGACGTCAAGCTGATGGCGGCGATCGGCGCGCTGGCCGGGCCGTCGAACATGATGGTGATCTTCGTGCTCGACGCCATCTTCGGCGGCGTGGTGGCGCTGGCGGCAATTCTGCTGCGGGGCCGCCTGAAGAAGACGCTGCGGAACGTCACGCACATGTTCCGGTCGGAGCGCGACGCCGAACTCGAGGCCGGCAACGAGAAGTCGATGGGAATGCCTCGGGCAGTTACCATCGCGGCAGCCACGCTGCTGGTGCTGTGGGCTAGTCGAGGGTGAGCACCGTCAGGGCGCTGGACGCCTGAGGCGTGCGGTAGACGCGCTGCGTTGCTTTGGTGAAATCCTCGGCCTTCGCCTCGCTGATCTTCACGAACTTCTGCGGGTTCCGGTCGGTGAGCGGGAACCACGAGCTCTGCACCTGCACCATGATGCGATGGCCGCGCCGGAAGGCGTGGAAGACGTCTGGCAGTTCGAATTCGATCTTCTCCACCTTGCCGGGCGTGAAAGCCTCGGGCTTGTCGAAGCCCTTGCGGAAGCGGCCGCGGAAGGGCTCGCCGCGCACCAGCATCTGGTAGCCGCCCATGCGGATGTTCTCGGGATTCGGATTCGGGTCGGGCGAGTCGGCGGGGAAGACGTCGATCAGCTTCACCACCCAATCGGAATCCGTGCCGCTGGTGGAGACGTACAAGGTAGCCTTCAGCGGCCCGCCGATGCGCACATCGCTCTCCAGCGGCTCGGTCTGATAGACCAGCACGTCCGGCCGCGAGGCGGCGAAGCGCTGATCGTCGGTCATGTAGTTGTAGGACATGCCGTTGGCGATGTAGGGCGTGAACGGCACGGGCTTGCCGGGGTCGCTGATGTACTCGTCGAACTCGCCGGCGCCCTGCGCGGGCGCGCTCCAGGCAAGCTTGCCGGCGGGCTGGAAGTAGAGCGTCTTCGCCTGCGCTTGCTTCGGCGGCCAGGCGTCGAGCTTGTGCCATTCGTTCCGCCCGGTCTCGAAGACATAGGCCTCGGGCAGCTTGCCGCCCTCGCCTTTGCCCTTCAGGTGCCAGAGGAAGAACGGGAACTCGATCTCGTCCTGGAAAAACTTCGAGGTGTTGGTGGCGAAGTCCGCATTGCCCAGCTTGCGGCCGTCGCTGCGCGCCCAGCCGCCGTGGCTCCAGGGGCCCTCCACCAGGATGTTGGTGGCGCCGGGACTCTGCTTCTCGGCGGATTCGTAGAGCCGCAGCGGGCCGTACACGTCTTCGGCGTCGAACCACCCGCCGACGCTCATCATGGCCGGCTTGGTGTTGCGCACGTAAGGGCGCGGGTCGCGCGCCTTCCAGAAGTCGCCGTAGGCGTCCTGCTCCATGAGTTCCTTCCAGAACTCCACCTGGCCTTTGAAGTGCTTCTCGTTGTAGTTGGCCAGCGGGCCGGTGCCGAGATGGAAGTCATAGGCGTCCGGCGTGTCCAGGCTGAAACGCGAGCCCGCCAGCACGGTTTGGTCGCTGCGGGGCCGGCCGAAAGCGCCGAAGAAGTTGAAGGCGTGCGCCAGGAACAGCGCGCCGTTGTGATGGAAGTCGTCGCCGATGAACCAGTTGATGACCGGCGCTTGCGGCGAGGTGGCCTTGAGCGCGGGGTGCGAGTCGATGGCGCCCATGGCGGCGTAGAAGCCGGGGTACGAGATGCCGTACATCCCCACGCGGCCGTTGTTGGGCTGGACGTTCTTCACCAGCCAGTCGATGGTGTCGTAGGTGTCGCTGGCCTCGTCGACGTCCTTGGCCGATTGCTTGGACGGGTTGTGCGGGCGCACGTTCATGAACGTGCCCTCGCTCTTGCTCTTGCCGCGGACGTCCTGATAGGCGAAGATGAACCCCTCGCGCATGAACTTCTCGCTGGCCGGGCCGAGCGAGCCGCGGTAGTTCTCGGGGCCGTACGGCGCCACCGAGTACGGCGTGCGCAACAGCATGATGGGGTACTGCTGGCTCTTGTCCTTCGGCACGTAGACGGCGGTGAAAAGCTTCACGCCGTCGCGCACGGGCACCATGAACTCGTACTTGGTGTAGTTCTGGCGGACGTACTGGGCGCGCTCATCGGGTGGCGCCGGGGCCGGTTGGCCGCGCTGCGCCCAGAGGGCAATGGTGGCAAAGGCAGGCAACAGCAGAAGTCGTCTGGTCATGGATTCACCTCTTCGTCTCATACGTGGAACAGACGGAACATCTGCAATGCGCCCATGTAGCTTGCCTCCGACATCCAGCGCCCGATCCCGGTGGAGTACATCAGGACCATCAGCAGCAGGAATCCGAAGCGGCTCAGCTCGATGTAGGCGGCAACGGGGATGCGGGCCGCAAGCAGGAACTTGGAGCCGTCCAGCGGCGGTATGGGGATCATGTTGAACAGCGCCAGAAACAGGCTGATATAGGCGGCGCGAAACAGCATCTCCGTGCCCGCGGGCCAGAAGGAGCCGATCAGCGCCAGCAGACCGGCGAAGACCACGTTGCTGGCCGGTCCGGCCACGGCCACCGCCACCAGGCCGTTGTAGCCGCCGCGCAGGCGCGCCGGGTTGGTGTTCACCGCCTTGCCCCAGCCGAAGAAAACGCCGCCGAAGAGCGACGACAGCAGCGGCACCAGCACCGTGCCCATCCAATCGACGTGGGCCAGCGGGTTCAGGGTCACGCGGCCTTCCAGACGCGGCGTGTCGTCGCCCAGGCGGTCCGCCACCCAGGCGTGGGCGAACTCGTGCGGGGTGGTCAGCAGCCAGAAAATGATCACGTCCAGGATGGCCTGGGCGACATTGGTTTGCATCAGTTGTCCTTCACTCGGTATTTCTCGAACCACGCCAGGAGATAAAGCTGCTGCATGAGTTGGTGGGACGGCCGGCGCCAGCCGTGAAACTCCTCCGGCATGCGCACCAGCAGCGTCTCCTTCTTCAGCAGCTTCAGGGCGCGGTAGTACTCTTCGCTCTGCGAGATGGGCGTACGCAGGTCGGCCTCGCCGGTCATCACCATGGTCGGCGTCTTGACGCTGGCGACGTAGCTGAGGGGCGAGCGCGCGGCGTACTCGGCCGGGTCTTCCCACGGCTTCTTCTGGAACTGGTCGTACCAGCTTGCGCCGTCGGTGGTGCCCACAAAGCTGTGCCAGTTGATCACCGGCCGCATGGAGACCGCGGCGCGGAAACGGTCCGTGTGGCCGACGATCCAGGCCGTCAGCACGCCGCCGCCGCTGCCGCCGCACACGAAGAGGTTGCGCTCGTCGACAAAGCCCTTTTTCAGCGCGGCGTCCACGCCGCCCATCAGGTCGTCGAAGTCCCTGCCGGGGTAGCTGTGCTGGATGCCGCTGACGAACTCCTGCCCGTAGCCGGTGGAGCCGCGCGGATTAGCGTAGAGCACGGCGTAGCCGTTGGCGGCAAAGTTCTGCCAGCCCCAGTTGAAGCCCACGTTGTACATGCTCCACGGCCCGCCGTGAATGTAGAGCAGCAGCGGGTACTTCTTCTTCGGATCGAAACCCACCGGCTTCACCAGCCAGCCCTGCACCTTCCAGCCGTCCTTGGACTCCCACCACATCTCTTCGACGGCGCCCAGGGCGCGGCCTTCCAGGACGTCGGAATTTACATCCAGGATCTCCCGCACGCTCTTGCCGCCGGCGGAGATCGTCACCAGGGAGCCGGGCTGGTGGAACGTGCTGCGTACCGCCGCGAAGCCGCCGGCCCGGGAAAGGCTCGCCTGGCTCAGCACGTGCACGCCCTCGGTGAGCTTGCGCGGCGAACCGTCCAGGGGCAGGAAGTAGAGGTTGGCCGAGCCCTTCTCTTCCATCGTGTAATAGACGCCCGTGCCTTCAGCGTTCCATTGCAGCTCTCCGGGGCTGGAGGGCAGGGCGCCGGCCCAGAGGCGCTTCTGCCCGCCGGAGCTGTCCATCAAATAGATGCTGGAGAGGGTGGAGGTGAGCTTGCGGTCGTCGTAGCCTGTGTAGGCGATCCAACCGCCGTGAGGCGCCGGGTTGGCATCCGGCCCCTTGCGGTCGGTCAGCGCCTTGATGGTCCCGCCGGCGAGGTCGATGGCGTAGATCTCGCTGTCGTTGCGCAGATACTCGGCGTCGGGCTTGCGGATTCCGGTGCAGTAGACGGTCTTCCCGTCCGGCGACCACTGCGGGTCGCGATGGTTGAACTTGCCGTTCGTGATCTGCTTGGGCGTCCCCCCAGTGAGGGCATCGATGACAAAGATGTGGCTGAAGCCCTTGGGTACCGGACCGACGCCGTCGCTGGCCCACGAGAGCCGGTCGACGATCACCGCCGGCTTGGCCCACTGCGCTCCCTCCGGTTTTTTGGGCAGCTTCACGGTCAGGGCCGGATCCTCATCCGGCACCGTGGCGGTGAAAGCCAGCCTCTTTCCGTCGGGCGACCAGCGCAGATTGGATGGCGCCTTTTCCAGGCGCGTCAACTGCGACACTTCGCGCGAGTCCACCCACATCACGTGGGCCTGCATGGTGCCGTCACGGTCGCTGAGGAATGCGATGCGCTCGCCGTCAGGGGACCAGACCGGCGCCGAGTCACGCCAGTTGCCCGAGGTCAACTCGCGCAGCTTCGCTCCGCCGGGCTTGTTCCAGCCGCTGATCACCCAGAGGTTGGCGCGATGCTGGTCCTTCATCTTGTCCACCCAGCCGCGGCTGAACACGATGGCGGTCCCGTCCGGCGAGATGGCCGGGTTGGAGACGGTTTCCATGTCGAAGAGGGTCTCCGGTTCGAGTCCCTTCTGGGCCGCGACCGGGAGGGTGGAGAGAGCTGCGAGTACCGCGAGCGATGCCAGGGCCGTGAAACGCATACCCTTCATGCTACACTCCGGCGGCCCGGCGATTGGCGACAATGGAAATGCATGCACACCGCTATCGACAGGCCCGCGGAGGTCCGCAGGGGGATGCGGCTGGAGTACATCACGCTCAGCTACAACCTGGTGGAGGCTGTGGTTTCGCTGGTGGCGGGCTTGGTGGCAGGCAGCATCGCGCTGATCGGATTCGGCGTGGACGCCGTCATCGAGAGCATCTCCGGCTCCATCATGCTGTGGCGGCTCCACTCGGACGGCGGCGCACACAGGGAGCGGATCGAGAAGCGGGCACTCCGCCTGATTGGCGCCTCGTTCCTCCTGCTGGCCGCCTACGTGGCCTACGAGTCCGCGGAGAAGCTCATAACCAGAGAGGCGCCGGATCGTTCCATCCCCGGCATTGTCATCGCCTGCTGTTCGTTGATTGTGATGCCCGTGCTGGCGCGGAAGAAGCGCGCCGTCGGCCGCAATTTGCACAGCGCCGCGATGGTCGCCGATTCGCGGCAGACGCAGCTTTGCAGCTACCTGTCGGCGATTCTGCTGGGAGGATTGCTGCTGAACGCAGCCGCCGGCTGGTGGTGGGCCGATCCCGTCGCGGGACTGATCATGACGCCCATCATCGCGCGCGAAGGGATCGCGGGCCTGCGGGGCGAAGGCTGCGGCTGCGGCAGCGCCTGTCACTGAGCGCCCGGCTATTTCTTCTTCTTCGCCGGCTCGGGCTTGGCGGGCTCGGCTTTGGCGGGTTCGGCTTGCGGGAAGGAGATTTCGCTCTCCACCTGGAGCAGTTGGGACTCCACCTGGAACTTGCGGTAGTTCCTGAACTCGATCTCGTTCATCGCGCAGAGGAACGTCCCGCGCTGGCAGGTGAGGTTCTGGCTCTTCACTGGCAGAAGGAACTTCTGGCCGCTCAAGGTGACCCAGCCGTAGTCCAGCACCACCTCGACGGTGTCGATGGCGTAGGTGGCCGGAAGCTGCTTGGAATTCATCTCGATGCGCAGCACGCGCGCGGTCTCGGGATCAATCCAGAGCGCTCCCTTATAGGCCGGCATCACGGTGCCTTCAAACCGGATCTGCCAGTGTGAGTTCGGCTGCAGGATGGTGTAGTCGTACACCTTGGCCATGCGGCCGGCCGCATCGGAGTTGCCGCGCAGACGGAACTTGGCATCGGAGGCCTGAGAGAAGATGTCCATCAGGACTGTGCCGAACTCGCCGGAGGACCAGTTGCCGGAGTCTTCGGGGCCGCCCTTCTTCACCGGCTTGCCGTTCACCTTGATGTTGCGGTAGTCCTCTTTGCCGCCGGCGTAGACGAGTTCGAGCTGGACGCGATCCTGGAACTTCCAGTCGGGCTTGAAGGTCTTGCTCCTGAAGCGGGAAGTGATCTGGTCGCAGATGAAATTGGGCAGGCCCTGGTCGAAGTTGTAGGCGGCCTCGCGGGCGCGCTCGATGAGCTCGTCCGCGCCGGGGCGGGTGCGGGTCTTGTCCGACACGACCCTCTCCACGTTGCCCTGTTCGTCCACCTCCACCTCTTTGACCCCGGCTTTCTGCGCCGGGCGCGGAGGCGCGGGTTGAGCCTGTTCCTTGTCCGGCAGCGAGGAAGGAGTGGGCTTGGCAGGGGGTGGCGTAACCTCCTCGCGCTTTTGCGCGGGGCCGCCCCGCTTGAGCACGGGCCGGCCGGGATCCTCCGCAGGCTGCTGCGCCCCGAGTGACAACGCCAGCCAGATGCCGGTGATCCAGAGTCGCGCCATCCCATCTCTTCGACGCATGCAGACGATCGGCCGTTACCGGGAATCGGCGGGGATCAGGCCCCGCACCATCATCCAGTCCTTCAGGCGCGCCGGCCAGGTGCCCAACACGGGGTCTTTCGGCGCCAGGCCCACGCCGTGCGGGCCGTTCTGATAGATGTGCATTTCGGCCGGCACGCCGGCCGAGCGCAGGGCGAGGTAGTAGAGGATGCTGTTTTCCGGCGGCACGCCGGTGTCGGCGCTGGTGTGGAACAGAAACGTCGGCGGCGTGCGCGAGGTCACCTTGAGCTCACTCGAGAGGTCCCAGACCAGCGCCGGATCGGGCGGCGAGCCCAGCAGGTTGATCATCGAGCCGCTATGGGTGTAGCGGGTGGTGAAGGAGATGACGGGATAGACGAGCACGGCGAAGTCGGGCCGTTCGCCGTCCTGAAAGTGGGTGGACAGAGTGGACGCCAGGTGGCCGCCGGCCGAGAAGCCCATCACGCCGATGCGGTTGGCGTCCAGGCCCAGGGCGCCGGCGCGCGAGCGGATTGTACGAATCGCCTTGCGGGCGTCGTCGAGCATGGCCGGATGATGATAGCGCGGCCCCAGACGGTACTTGAGGACAAACGCGGATACGCCGAAGGAGTTGAACCACTCGGCCACCTGTTTGCCCTCGTGGTCCATGGCCAGGCCCCGATAGCCGCCGCCGGGGCACACCAGCACCGCGGCGCCGTTCGGCTTGGCGGCCAGCCAGGTGGTCAACTCCGGCTTGTCGACATCTTCCGTGCCGGCGGCGCCGGGGGCGCCCTCCGGCCAAAGCAACTCGGTCTTGGGGCCCTGCGCCAGCGCGGCGCTGGCGAAGAGGATGAAAAAGAGTGTGGCGCGCATGATGGTTTACTCCGACAGAGCGGACTCCTCAATTGTCAGGCTGCCGTCGCCGGCATCCAAAGTGGCTGTAACGCCGAGCGGCAGCGTCAATTGGTCTCCCGTATGCCCGATGGTGAGCCCGGAGACGATGGGGACCTTCAGGTCGCCGAGGATGCCGTCCAGGACTTCGCCGAGCGAATAGGGCGAATCGAGAGAGGGCTGGAACTCGCGCGGAACGCAGTTGGCGCACTCACCCAGCACCAGTCCGCGGATATCCTTGAACTTGCCCGCCAGCCGGAGGTGGGTGAGCATGCGGTCCATGCTGTAGGGCTGCTCGTCGGTGTCTTCGAGAAACAGGATGCGGCCGCTGGTCTGGATCTCCCAGGGCGTGCCCATGGTGGCGCAGATCAGCGACAAGTTGCCGCCGGTGAGCGGGCCGCGCGCCGTGCCGGCGCGCAGCGTGCGGATGGGATGGCGCGGCCGGATCGCCCGCTGCTCCGGCGGATTGGCCAGGCGGCCGAGGGGCCGCGGGTCGAAGATGGCGCGCTTGAAATGCTCCAGGGTGTAGTCGGTGAAACTGGAGAGCACGATGGGCCCGTGGAAGGTGACCATGCCGGTGGATTGATGGATGGCCAGGTGCAGCGCCGTGATGTCGCTGTAGCCCATGAAGATCTTGGGGCGCCGGCGGATGAGACCGTAGTCGACGGAGTCCAGCAGCCGCGAAGCCCCGTAGCCGCCGCGCACGCACATCACGGCCTGGACGTCGGGGTCCTCGAACATGGCGTGGAGGTCGTCGAGGCGATCCTTGACTGCCGCGGCCAGGGAAGATTCCCGGCGACCCACGGTGCGGCCGAACTTGCACTTCAGGCCGAGAAACTCCATCGTGTGGCGGGCCAGAGCCACGCGGTCGGGGTCGGCGACCCACGTTCCGGGGGTGATGAGGCCGACGGTGTCGCCGGGCTTGAGCGCGCGCGGCTTCACGAGGCTGGCGGGCGCCAGCGCGGCCAGCGAGGAAACGAACGCGCGGCGTTTCATTGTTGCGTACCGGCCTCCGGCTCGGCCTCCGCGCCGGCCTCAAGCACGGGCGGACCGGCGGCCACCTCCACCAGAACGGGGGCGGTCTCCTCGGGCGGCATCTGCCTGGGCCGCAGCACGGGATCCAGCTCGGCAGCCGCGCCCCAGGAGGTCATCCTCAGCCAAACGCGGCTGAGGACGTAGAGCTGCTGCCAGGCGATGAGCGCCAGAATCGATCCGATGGTAACGGCCTGGATGCGGTTGGCCACCTGCACATAGACCAAGGTGGCCGCGGCCCACAGCAACAGCAGCACAAGCCAGACGCCCATCACCGTGCCCTTGTTCTTCCATGCCAGGCGCACAGAGCCGAAGGCCGCGCGCAGACTCTGGCGGCTGTCATCGGCCACGAGCCGGACTTTCGCGTAGTCCATCGCCGTGGCGACAAAGCCGCACAGCAGGATCTGGACAGCGTTCTTTAGATAGCCGGCGAACACCAGCGGCCGTTCTTCCAGGCCTTCGCCCCAGATCTTCCCGGCTGCCTTGGTGATCGACGCGCCGATGGCCAGGGCGAAGCCGTAAAAGAACAGCGAGTAGAGCATCAGCCGCAGGAAGCGCCAGTAGTTGCGGCCGCAACCCTCGTAGAACTCCCGCGGCGAGTAGCCGATTTCGTCATGGACGAGCAACTTCACGGCGCCGCCGTTGAGAAAGACGCCGCCCTTCACGGCCAGCAGGAGCGCGAGAAGGAAGAGCGGAAGGACCATCGGCGAGGGCAGGTTGCGCGAGGCCGACAGCGCCTCGAAGAGCCACATGACGTCGAATCCGCGCATGATCTCGGTGGCATAGCGGCTGTGGGAGAGCACCGACACGGCGGCGCCCATCAGCGGCAGCGCCACCATGGCCGCCAGGGCCGTGTGGAACGCCCAGTAGATGCCCACCATGAGCTTGCGTGAAGCCACCCGCCTGGATGCCCCGGAGATCGCTTGCATGGAAGTCATCGCATTGTCCCCTTTATGCCAGCGAGGTTGCCCACAACAGCAGGTTCTGCATCCAGAAGAGGAGATTGCCGGTCCAGCCGGCGCTCACCTCCACCTGGTAGCGGTCCTGCCAACTGTTGTTGGCGTAGTTCACGTCGAGCTGGTACTTGCGTTCGGGATCGACCTCCACCCAGTCGATCTCGCTGCCGCGGATGAAGGTGTACTTCACCCAGCGATACTCGCCGTCCCAGGCCCTCTTCTCCGTGGAGCCATCCTTGAACCGAATGACGATGTCGACCGGCGCGACCGCATCACCCATGCGCCGGACTTTGACCGTGCAGAGGTACTCCTTCTTGAACTTCTTGTCGTCGTCGTTCTTCTTGTCCTGCTCCTCGCCCTGTTTCTTCGTCACGGTGACGGTCTTGCCGCCCTTCTCGTAGACGCCGATGGGGGTCTTGCGCTGAACGGAGGTCACGTCGCCCACCCGGTAATCCAGCAGCCGGTTGCCGAAGAAGAACTGGTCGAAGAACCAGTCCATGTTCTTGCCGGAGACCTGGTTGACCACCGCCTGGAAGTCGCGCGCCGTCGGATGGTTGAAGCGCCAGCGTTGATGATAGCTCCGCATGATGCGCGCCATGACGTCGGCGCCGAGGATGTTCTCCATGGTACGCAGCGTGACGCTCATCTTCATGTAGGAGTTCAGCGAGTAGCTCGAACCGTCGTAGTATTGCCACGCCTGGCGCAGCATGTCGTCGATGGCCGGCTGCGTGACGTAGCCGGCGCGGTTCATGCTTTCGTCGCGAAGCAGCGGCAGCTTGAGCAGGCTATACACGTTGACGCCGAAGAACTTCAAAGGCAACTGGCCGATGCCGCCGTAGACCCGATCCATGATCTTGGCGGTGGAGTACGTATTGAAGCCTTCGTCGAGCGGCGACTCCTCGAATTCGTTGGTGGCCACGAGCTGCATCCAGAACTGGTGGCCGAACTCGTGGACCGTCACCTCTTCCAACGTGCGCGATTCGGGGGGCAGCTTGTACATCGTGCCGGCGGTGATGAAGGTGGGGTACTCCATGCCGCCCGCTCCTTCGGCGCCGTGCGGCGGATCCAACACGGTGATGGTCTTGTACGGGTAGCGGCCGTACCAGAGCCCGAACCACTTGATGGCGCTGCGCAGGGCGTGGAAGTGGCGATCCATCTGCTCGCGGTGCTCCGGCTGGACCAGGGCGATCATCTTCACGTCGCTCAGCCGGGCCTCGCTCTCCGGGATGCCGTGGAGCCTGGCGGCAGCGGCGACTTCGGCCTGCGTGGTCTCCCTATCGGCGAGGAACATGCGCTCTTCGCGCAGGTAGCCGGGCTGCGCCGTCCAGACGAAGTCGGTCACCATGTCCTGTTGGAACGTGTAGGTGCCGGTCCCGGCCGCGGCGCTGGCGGCCTTGGCGATCTGTTCCCCGGTGGCGCCCACCACCATGTTCGACGGCACGGTGAGCTCCACGCGATAGTTGCCGAAGTTGGCGAAGAACTCGCTGTTGGCGTGGAACTGGTGGCAATTCCAGGCTCCCTGTTTGGAGAAGCGGAAGCCGGCTTTCTCCCAGACGCCGATCTTGGGGAACCACTGGCCGGCGAGGTGGAAGTCCTTGCGGAATCCGGTGCGGGCGAATACGGGTGGCAGTTTGGTCTGGAAGCCGATGGCCAGCCGGAGTGTCTCGCCCGGCATCACGGGTTGCGGAAGTGCGATCTCGGCCACAGTGCGGTCTTCGGCGTTGTCGTCGTCAGGGTGGATGAAGCGGAGACCCTTTGTCAGGTCTGCGCCGCCGGCCGTCTGCATCTTCCTGATCTCGATCCAGCCCCAGTCCTCGCCCTTGAACTTGTCGCCACGGAGCTGCCCGCCGGACTCCCGGAAGAACGTGCTCTGGGAGTTCCGGAAGGCGTTCATGTAAAGGTGGAACTGCAACGTGGAGACCGTATCGGGCGAATCGTTGAGCCAGGTCAGCTCCTCGCTGGCGGTGATGATGTGCGTCTTCGGATCCAACGAAGCTTTGATGTCATAGCTGGCGACGGGTCTTGAGGGCTCCGCGCAGCAGATCGCGCCAGCGAGCAGGATTGCTATGGGCAGTTTCATTGCTTGCTCTCCAGTCCGGTGTGCTGTCTGATCCAAAGCGTCAAGGCTTCCAGCATGGAGGGCGCCATAGTCTCCTCGATCTGGGCGTATTCAGCCGGCAGGCCGGTCTTGGCGGTCTGGAACAGGTGGTTCAGGCCGGGCAGCCTGACGATGCGGTAGTCGCGATTGCCACCCTTCTTCAGCGCGGCTTCCAGCGGCGGCAGGTTCTGGTCCGCGAGCACCTGCACGTCTTTCTCGCCGTTCAGGACGAGAACGGGACATTTCAGTTTGGCCAGGGCCGGCGCGGGGTCGTAGAAGAGGAAGTACCGGAACCAGGGCGACAGGACCTGGCGGATCTGGGCCTGCGCGGCGGGCTCGTCGCCGAGCAGGGCCTTCAGTTGCTTTTCGATCCCGGCGTCGTCTTTCGAGGCGCGCAAGGCCTCGTAGATCTCCAGTTGTTTCTCCCGGCCCTGTTTGCGCGCGGCCTCGGGCGCTCCGGCAAGCTCGGCCATCCTCTGTCCCTGCTCCAGCACAACATCGGCGCCAGGCACCGCGGTTCCGGCCAGCAGGACGACGAAGGCGATGCCGCTTCGCCGCGCGGCGAGCATCGGGGCGATGATGCCGCCTTCGCTGTGGCCGGCCAGCCCGATGCGTTTGGCGTCGATTTCAGGCCTGGATTGCAGGTACTCCAGCGCGCCCTCGGCGTCCTCTGCGAAGTCCGCGGATGTGGCCTTGGCGAAGCTGCCGGAGGACTTGCCCACGCCGCGGTCGTCGTAGCGCAGGACGGCGATGCCGCCGCGGGTGAGGCGGTCAGAGAGCACGAGGAAGGGCTTGTGTCCCATCAGCGACTCGTCGCGGTCCTGCGGCCCGGAGCCTGTGATCAGGACGACGGCCGGGAAAGGGCCCCTGCCCGGCGGCAGAGTCAGCGTGCCGGCCATGGTCACGCCCGCCGCCTTGCTGGCGAAGGTGACATCCTCGCTGCGGTAGGGCAACGGCGGCTTGGGGTTCTGCGGCCGGTTGGGTTCCGGACTGCCTTCAAACCGCTTCAGCGTGAGGGGCAATTCCATGCCCTGTTTGAACTTGCCCTCGATCTCGGAGCCCGCTTCGTTCAGCTTGCCTTCGAAGGAGGCATTGGCCATCTTCAGTTCCCACTTGAGGACGCCGGTTTCGAACGTCACGCTGGAGACCGGCAGGCCGAAGGCGCCCTGGTCCGGGCTGTCCATCTTGCCGCTGAGTGTGCCGTCGGGGCTCCTGGTGACATGGATGCGGATGCGGAGTTTGCCCATCACGGACTGGATGACGCCTTCCCAACTGCCCTCGATGGGCGCCCGCTGGCCCCAGGCAGACAGGGCCAGAGCAAGTATCAGGCCGGCTTGTCTAATGAGGGGGCGCATGGAGTTATGATGCCAGACCTCCGTGCCTTCAAGGCTCGAAGAGCGTGGTCTCCTTTCCGGAAGGCCAAGGTCCGTCGGTCATGGCCAGCCTGAGGTAAACGATGCTGGAGAGAGTGGTCTTGCGCAGGCGTTTCATGGTCTCCATGGCCGCCGGAGTCATCTGGGACTTGTGGCATTCGAGGGACTTGTCGGCGGCGGCGTCACCGGCGCGGGCGTCGATCTCGGTGGTGATGTAGAGATCGGTGGCGGTGTTGTACTGCTTCCTGCCGTCGGTGGCGCCGGAGGCGAGCGGGATCCTGGTCTCGGGGTAGACGAGGTAGTAGAGGCGCTTGGGATGATGCTGGAGCCGCTCGCGTTCCTGGAAGACCTGGGTGGTGATGACGTTGGTGATGCGGTGGTCGATGTGGCCGCTCAGCCCGTCGGGCCCATGGGTGATGATGACGTCGGGCTTCACCTGGTTGATGGTCTGGCGGAGCTTGCGGGCGAACTCGTCCATCACAACGGTGGTGGTCAGAGCCTGGTCGAAGAAGCCGTAGGCGATGGCCGGCTGAATGCCCAGCGCCTCGGCGGAGCAGCGCAGTTCTTCTGCCCGGGCCGCGCCTAACTCCGCGCCGGCCGGAATATTGGCGAAGGTGGTGACGCCGATCTGGCCAAGCGTGACGGTGGCGATGTGAACGGAGTAGCCTTCCTGGGCGTACTTGGCCAGGAGCGCGCCGGTGCCCCAGTAGACCTCGTCGTCGGGGTGGGCGAAGACGCCCAGCACCGTTTGCGCGCGGGCGGTGAAAGCGATACCGCCCAGCAGGATGGAAGAAGCGACCAATCGTCCAATCATCAGAAACAGCCTCCCGAACATCTGCTCAGAATACCTGATCGCCGCTTTCGGCGCAGAGCAGGCGATGGCGCCGCTCTCCAGGTTGGTCCCGGGTTCCGCCAGGTTCGTCCTAGATGGGTTAAGTTGATGATTCCACAGGCTCGGTAGGTTCGTTCCGTCATCCTGAGTTTTTCGGTTGGGCCGGGGTCCGGGGAGGGGGGTACGGGCAAGGTTGTGGCGCAGGCTCTGGGGGGTGGAAACGAGTTGGCGCGTGGCGCTCAGCATGGTGATGGAATACACCGGCCCCGGCGGGTGCGGAGGGCGGTGGGCCGCAAGTGGTTGAGCTGACTGAGAAGATAATGGTGCTTTCGCCGTGACAGCTAAAGTTTTCATCGGCGGGGCGGGCTGGATTCGGGGCGGAGAGAGGCGGGCGTGGGCGCCCCGGTGGTGAAAACGCTCGATGAACGAAACCGCGCCGATTAGTGTTGGGGTCTATGGGGATTGCTTGAGGTGG
>JACRBC010000127.1 GCA_016213245.1 Candidatus Solibacter usitatus
CTCCGAGGGCCGTCCCCGTCGCGGGGAATGGAGCCGGCGACGGGCCAATGGCTAGCCCATTCCAGGCCCCAGTCGAAGGGCCGGACCACGCGATTGGTGGCGGCAAAGCAGAGTTTCTCTTCCCACTGGGTGATCCAGCGGGAATACAAAGATCCCAGCAGCGGCATGGAGGTGAAGCTACGATTTTAGCAGCCGCGGGGGATCAGGGCAGCGGGAGGGAGAGGGAGGGGGGCAGGAAGAAGGCGGCGGCGGCCCATCGGGACAGCCAGCCTTTGCGCTCCTTGAACTCGGCCCATTCGATGGTGGAGGATTCGCCTTCATCGGCGAAGAAGCCGACGCCGCCGGCGAGCAGTTTGGTGTCCGACCACTGATCGATGACCCGGCCTTCCAGAAGGGTGGTGAACCTGCTGCCGTTCACAACCACCTTAATGTTGTAGGTGCGTTCCTGTTGCAGGGCGACAGGCAGCGGCAGTTCGGACCGGGCGAAGGGCTGGGCGGCACGGACGCCGTAGCGGATGAGGCTGGCGCCGGAGGCCTCACCCGGCTTGATGAGGACGATCTTGGTGGCGTAGTAGTTCTGGGCGTCCTGCGCGCGGTAGACCCAGCTCAGGCCCTTCTTTTCGATGCCGGCGCGGAACTGCATTTCGTAGTCCCTGGCCTGGAGGGTGGGTTTCCAGAGGCGGAGCTTGCCGGGATGGACTAATCCGTCCTGAATGCTCCAGCCGGCAGATGGTCCGATCCACTCGTCCCACTTGGCCTGGAAGTCGGACTTCACGCGGACCGGTTTCTCGCCGGGCAAGTGGTTCTGGAGCCAGATGACCCAGCCGTTCTCCTCGCCGGTGCGGTCGGCGTTGAGATCGTCGTTGCCGCCGGCGCTGGGCCGGGTGCTGGGAGCGGTGACGGCGAGGGGGCTGGAGCCGACGGCGCTTTCGGGCATCCAGAAGCGGGCGGCGACCATCAGGGCGGTGACGCCCAGGAGCATGGTGGCCATGGCGGTGCTAGAGGTTTTGCTTTGTTGCTTTTGGAGCCCGTTGGTGTCCTGCCAGTAGGGGTCGGCCTCGAACTCCATGTCGCGCATCATGGAAGCGGACGCACGGGCACCCCGCTTCTTGCACAGCTCGCTGCAGAAGTCACGATCGGTCAGTTGACGTAGCGGGCTGATGAGCTTCCCGCATCTCTGACATCGCATCCGTGTTCTCCGCTCTCACGAGAATGATAACCCTGCCTAGCCCAAATCGTACCTGACTAGGTGTAATTCCCTTCATCTCTCAGGGTGAGCCGGGCATGGCTCACTCGCAGAAATCCCTAACTTCCCAGGTCCAGGACTTCAACCCTGGCGGACGCCGCGCCCCAACTCAGGGGGCCCGGTCCACCAGCCGTAGAGGCAGATGTGGTCGAAAGCCCACAAGTTGACGCCTTCCATGCCAAGGTCCATCGCATACTCAACCTCCCTGGACCAGGGGTAGCCTCCCCGAAAAACGGGGATCATAGCTCGTACCGAGTTGGCCGGCCATCCCGCGGTGAGGGGGAAAGCCAAGCTCTCGCGAGCCAGATCCAGGTCTCTCGACCAGGCACCAAAATCCAGTGATTCGATCTTCAATCGGTCAAAGCCGGCGGAAACTTTAGATTCCCAAGCGGTTGGAAAGTTGATTTTTCTGTTCAGTCTGCCTCCAAGTTGGTGAATGCCGGCGGGAACGGGATGGTTGACATCGTAGGGGAAGAGCAGCTCAAAGCGGGCGCCGGGGTATGTCGAGCGGACGGTCGAAATGATGCTATCTACATGAGTTTTCAAGCGGTTGGCGAGGAAACTGGCGTCCGCGCCGGCGTTGGCCATGGGATCGTCGCCGGGGGTACGGAAGATCAGCAGCGGGCGGCCGAGGGCGGTCTGTGCGGCAGCGGTGGTGTCGCTGTCGTAGAAGGCCATGCCGCCGGCGGGATTGGCCTGGGACCAATTGGTGAAGTACCACCAGGAGAACTCGCCGCACTGGAGGTCCGGGGTGAGGCCGGCGGCGGCCATCATTCCGGCTATCTCTTTGAAAACGTTAACCTGATACGCGAGGACATCGGCGCGGAAGGCGCAGTGGGTGGAATGGAGGCCGCCGAATCCGGTGGAGGTGAGGACGGGGGCTCCGTCGGGGAACCTGGCGGCGAAGGGGGCGGGCGGGTTGACGAGCTCCATAGAGACGGCGGTGGTGACCTGGCGGCCTGAGGCGGCGCAGAGGCGGTAGAAGTCGTCGTGCCAGGCGCGCGCGCCGGCGTTGAGCGTCTGGGGCGCGGCCGGGTCCACTTCCCAATCCCCCATGGATCCGCCGCTGAGGGCTCCTCCGCCGGCGACGGTACCGGCCAGGCTCTGGACGGCGGCGGAGACGGGGTAGCTGTAGGCGGGATGGGCGGAGAGAGCCCGGATGGTGAGGCGACCCCCGGCGGCCAGGGCGCGGACACCGACATAGGTGGCATTGATGAGCAGGGCGAAGTGGCGGGCGACGACGGCGGCGTCTTCGCCGGGGAAGAGGGTCTTGCCGCAGGTTTGGCCGCCGATGGTGACGAAGGCCTGGTCGCCGCCCTGGAAGGGGCCGGAGAACTCGAGGGTCAGTTCGGGCAGGAGGCCGTTGACGCGTGTGCGCTGGTTCCACCAGAAGACGCCGATGTATTCATTGATGGGGCCGGCGCAGCCGAGTTGGTCGAGCATCCAGAGGATGCGGGCCGGCGGAAGCTTGTAGGTGTGATCGGTGGAGTAGTCGAGGGCGGGGGTCTGGAAGGTCTGGGCAGGGAGCGGAGCGGGGATGCCGCCGGGGACGACGGCCTGGAGGTAGTCGAAGTAGAAGGGCTCGGCGGAGAGTGCGGTGAGGCGGGCGGTGTGTTCGCCGGGCGGGAGGCCGGAGGCCACCTTGCGGCGGGAGACGACGGCCGGCTCGGCGGCGAGCGCGGCGTCGAGGGGCTGGTAGAGGACGCCGTCGACCTCGACGTTGACGGCGCCGCGGCCGGCGTACAGCGAGGTGCCGATCCAAAGGTCGTGCGGCTGTTCGCAGCAGTAGCGGACGGTCACGGTGGAGCCGGGCATGCGGCAGGCCTGGGCGAGGTTTCCGTAGAAGAAGCCCTCCTCGGGAACCCAGAAGCCGGTGTAGCGGCAGCGGCCATCGGTGGAGGGGACCAGGACGCTGGCGGGGCCGGCGACCTTCCGGTATTTCACCGCATCGGGTCCGGTGACGGACCAATTAGAGAAGACGGCCTGCCACTCTTCGCTGAGGTATTCCGGGCCTTTGGGCAAGCGCGGGGCGAAGGTCAGCCACATCTGGCGGATTTGCGGCAAGCCGAGGGCGGCGAAGTCGAGGGTGACACGGAGGGTGGCGCCGGAGGCGCCGCCGGCGAACGCGGCCTCGGGCTGGGTGGTCCGCAGGCGCAGGTTCTTGGAGGTGGAGTAGAGGGTGATGAAATCGGCGTCGTAGCCGCCCTGGACGGTGCTGAGCTGGAGGGTGTCGCCGGAGGCCACCGCGGAGAGGGCGAAGGGGGTGGCGGCGGCGGCGTAGTTGGCGCCGTTGATCTGGTCGCGGAGGGCGCGGCAGACGGTGGAGGACTTGATGTGATGGAGGGTCTCGGCGAACTGCCCACTGGCGTTGACGGTGACGGTGGCGGCGGTGTCGAGTTTGGTTTCGAGAAGGACTTCCCAGGCTTCGGCGCCGGGCGAGGCGGAGACCTCGGGGTCGGCGGGAATGCCTGCGACCAGACCGTTGATCTGGTCGCGGAGGTGGGCGGCGACGGAGGCGGAGGTGTCGCCATCGACGGTAACGTGGGAGTAGGCGCGGTCGCGCACGGTGATGGAGTGGATCTCGCCGAGGGTGGAGACGTAGAAGGGGTAGGTGGTGCGGACCTTGCCGGGGACGATGTAGTCGAAGGCGAGGTTCTGATACCAGAGGGTGAGGCGGTCCCAGGCGTCGAGCGAGGCGCCGTCGATGGTGAAGGCGGCCTGGGCGGGCGAGTCCTGTCCGGCGACGACGGTGGCATGGTCAGAGAGGCGGATGCGCGAGGTGGCGCCGGCGGGGGTGACGACATCGAGGTACGGCCAATCGATGGAGGCGTACTTCCGGCAGTTGAGGGGCATGAGGTTGGTGTAGGAGACGTCGAAGGAGAGGGTGAGCCCGGAGAAGTCGAAGTCCGGGAGGGGTTTGAGGGTGGGGTGGCCGAAGAAGTCGTCGGCGTCGTAGAGCATGAGGACGGCGAAGTCGGCGGCATCGCGGAAGCGGCCGGTGACGCGGAAGCCGTTGGGCGAGGCCTGATGGACGGCGGCTGACGCGCCGAGGTGGTCGAAACCGCGGAGGTGAATGGTGCGGTCGGGTTGCAGTTTGTGGATGATCTCAGGCATGGTGAACTCCTTTTGGAAGAGTGCGTTCCGAGTGGTGCGGAACGTGTCCGATTTTGGGATTAGGGTCGTTTTTTTTTTTTACTGTTGGTATACATTAAGGGCGCGTGAAAACAGCGGGGGCGGGGGCGGGAGAGGGTTTGCGGGCATGGATGAGGCGCGGGCTCCGGAGGTTGAAGTCGAGTTGGCGCGTGGCGGTCAGCATGGGAGTGGAATACACCGGGCGGGAATGGGAGCGGCGGGCGGTGGGCCGCAAGTGGTTGAAAAGATTGAGAAGATAATTGGGCGCGGGCTGTCAACGCATAAGTTTTCATCGGCGGGGCGGGCTGGATTCGGGGCGGAGAGAGGCGGGCGTGGGCGCCCCGGTGGTGAAAACGCTCGGTGAACGAAACCGCGCCGATTAGCGCTGGGGTCTATGGGGATTGCTTGAGGTGGAGGGACCAGCCGGGAGTTGTCCGAGGCTTGGTGTGAGGCTTGGGGCCGCTGGAATTGAGCTTTCCGGGTGGGCCGGAGCGTGGTGCGCGGTGGTTGGCGGGGTGATTCTGGC
>JACRBC010000128.1 GCA_016213245.1 Candidatus Solibacter usitatus
AATGTTCTGGGTCTGCTCGGTGGAGATGAGGCCGCTGCGTTCGGCCGACTGAGTCTGGAGGCGGGCGGCCTCGGCTGTCACCTCGACCGTCTGGGTCACTTCGCCCAGATCGAGCGTGATGGTCTTGACGACGAGGCGCTCAGCGGAGCTGAGGATGAGGCCGGTCTGTTCGTGCTTCTTGAAGCCCTTGGCGACGACGCTGAGCTTGAAGTCGCCGGGAAGAAGTTGGGTGAAGACAAAGTCGCCGTTGGAGTCGGTTCGCGCCTGGCGCGTCTGGCTGGTCTGTACATTCACCAGCGTCAGTTCCGCGCCTGGAATGGCGGCGCCGCTCTGGTCGGTGATGCTGCCGGTGATCGAGCCCGTCAGCCCCTGTCCATAAACGCACGCCGCGGTCAGCGCCGCGACCATCATCAGGTCCCGTAGATTCTTCATCGCCTATCACCTCCTGCGAGCCGGTGGGAACAGCATACATGATCTCGGCCCATTCGTGGCCGGCCTGTAGCAAAATGGTGACCATGCCTACTCGCCGTGCATTCTTGTCCACCGTGCCATTTGCGGTCGCAGCCCAAACGGCCGAATCCGGATTTCAGCCGCTGGACGGCTGGACCATCGTCGAGGGTCCTGAAACCGCTTACTCCGTGACTGCTGCCGAGATCGCGGTGCAGGGCCACGCCACGTTCCCGACCTGGCTGAGGTCGGCGAAGCAGTATGAGAACTTCGACCTGCGCGGCGAGTTCTTCGTTAAGGGCTGGACCGACTCCGGCATCTACATCCACGCGCCGGAGCACGGCCGGCCCTCGTCGGCCGGGTTCCAGATCAAGGTGTTTCACCAGAAGGACGCCGAGCCGAAGACGAACTCCGTAGGGGCCATCCTGGGCGCCATCGCTCCCCGGCTGGTAAACGTCCAGGACGGATGGAACGACTTCCGCGTGCTGTGCAACTGGCCCCGGCTTCAGGTCTGGATGAACGGCGCGCTGGTGCACGACCACAACTGCGCCACCCATCCAGAACTGAATCTGCGGCTGCGTTCGGGCTACATCGGCATCGCCGCCGCGTCGGTGGCGGTGCGTTTCCGCAACTTCCGAATCCGCGAGCTGCCGGGCAAGGAGCAGTGGAGCAGCCTGTACGAGAAGCCAGAAGATCTTGCGGCGAACTGGGCGGTATCGGAAGGCAAGCCGGACATCGCCGCGATCGGAGGGGTCCTGCGAGGCGACGGCGCCGGGCACATGGCGACCAAGGAGCGTTACCGCGACTTCCATTTCCAGTGCTACATCCGCGGCTGCGCCCAGCACAACGGCGGCATCATCTTCCGCAGCGCAGGCCGCGGCACCGATCCGCTGGGGTCCTACGAGATCCAACTGCACCCGGTGGAGGAGTCCCACTTTCCCACCGGTTCGCTTTACCACCTCAAGCGCGCCGTCTACCCACGCATCCAGGACGAGAAGTGGTTTCACTTCGACCTGTGGGTGGTGGGCAGGGAAGTGCGGGTGCGGATCGACGGCGAGACCGTCCTTGAATACGACGAACTCGCGCGCCGCGACGCCGGCTTCATCGAACTGCAGACGCACCGCCGGGGGTACTGGCTGGAGTTCAAGCACATCCGCGTGCAGCGGCTGTGATTGGTTCGGTGGTCCGGGAGAACGGATAGCTACCGCTCAGGCATCCGGGGGAAGGGAGGGGCAGTGGCCAGCTCCTTATTCAGGCCGGCGAGCACGTTGGTCACGGTGCCTCCGAAGGGGCATATGCTTTGCCTCTTCCACCCTGGTGCCGTGTCTCGGCGCCGCCAGCCGGTTCGGCGTCCTCCAACTCATCTGGGCCTGGAGGCCACAGGCGAGTTCAGCGTCGAGATGAACAGGTACTCAGCGGAGTTCGTCGCAATTCGGGTGGGCAGATCAACGCGCTGACCAAGTCGGCGGCTCGCTGGGCGGCGCGCTGAGCGCGCCGGGGTCGATCTGCATCATCCGGGAGTTCCGCAACAGCGGATTGCCGAACTACGTGACGCCGCTGGCACTCGGCCTGGCCCCGCTGATCAACGTGCTGGTGACGACGGTGTGGCGCCCGCCGAAGAACGCTCCGCACCCGCTGCTGTACGTGGGCTACGTGCGGGCCTCGCTGGGCGCGGGGATGGTGCTGTACTTCAAGCCGGCGTAGTTTTGCTGTAGCGCAGGTAGAGGAGGCGGCCGGAGGCGAGAATGGCCAGGGTGCAGCCCCAGACTTTGAACTCGTAGCGGAGGACGTCCTGGACGTCGGCAGTGGGGACGATGGTGCAGACGAGCATGAAGAGGGTGGTGGCCATGCCGAGCGCGGCGCTCCAGCGGGCGCCGGACTTCCAGGCGGCGGCGAAGATATAGACAAAGGGCAGCAGGCCGGTGATGACCATGAGATCGACGACGGTCTGGTAGCCGGAGCGCAGTGTCTCGCCGGCGTTGCAAAGGACAAGAAAGGCGGCGGCAATGGCGCCGACGGTGAGAATCGAGACGTACGGTGTGCCCCAGCGCGGGTGGATGCGGGCCAGGGCGCGGGGCAGAAGATTGTCGGCGCCGAGGGCGTAGGGCAGGCGCGAGGCCGTGATGCCGATGACGCTCAACTGACCCGTAGCGGCGCCGAGCATGAGCAGCGCGGTGACGGGGGCGATCCAATGCCAGCCGGTGAAGGCCACCGAAGCGGCGGCGGCCTGGGTGACGCCGTGCATGGGGCTGATGGCGCCGTCGGGCAGGACGACCTGCAGGGCGGCCGTTCCGGTGACGAAGACGGCGGCGATCATGGGCGCAGCCAGGGCGGCGGCCTGGGGCAGGTTCTTGCGCGGCTCGACGATCTCGCCGCCGAGGATGGCCGACATTTCGAGGCCGGTGAGGGCGAAGCCGATCTGGGCCAGGAAGCTGACGCGCGTCCAATTCCACTCGGGCCAGAGCTGGAAGGCGGTGGCCGAACCCTGCTTCATCCAGACGGCGGCGGCGGTGGCGGCCAGAGCGACGATGAGGGCCAAGAGCGCGGCGGCGCCAAGGTTGTCGAGCCACTTGCCGAATCTGAGTCCAAGGAGGTTGGAGCCGATGACGAGGACGAGCAGAAGCATGGAGAAGGCGAAGATGAATCCGCGGTGGTCAGCATAGGCGATGAAGCGCGGGCCCAGGGCATAGACCGAGATGCTGGCAAAGGTCATCAGCATGACGGGAAACAGGACGGCGAGGCCGAGCCAGTAGACCCAGAAGCAGAGGTAGCCGTGCCAGGGGCCGAAGTAGTGGCGAGTCCAAACGTAGAGGCCGCCCTGCTGTGGAAAGAGCGAGGAGAGGCGGCCGACGGCGAAGGCGACGGGGATGAAAAAGAACGCGATGCCCAGCAGCCAGTTGGTGATGGCGCCCGGGCCGGTCTGGGCGCCCATGGCGATGTTGCGAAAGCCGCAGACGCCGATGAAGGAGAAGAACACGAGGTCGCGCAGGCGGAGCTCCTGGCGGAGCGCGGGGCGACCGGAGTGTGTCACGCGGAGATCTTCCGCCCCTGCCGGTAGGCGAGGTTGGCCATGTGCGGGCCGGCGACGGCGGCGGCGGCGGCCTCCACCGGGCAGTTGGGCTCCCTGCGGGACTTGA